>DATJQN010000340.1:0-4355 GCA_035505775.1 Rectinemataceae bacterium
CGACGGAGACGCGGTGATTCCCGTCGCGGACGAAATACAGCCCGCCGATCTCGTAGAGCCGCACCGGTGGAAGGGGGACGTCCTGGTAATGGGCCAGATCGACCCGGACCCAGCGCGAGCGGAGGAACTCCTTCCGCGGGAGGAAGTGCCGGTTGAAGTCCCGGTAGCGGCCCTCGCTCCCCACGACCAGGTCGAGGGCCACAGCCCGCATCCCCACGTAGGTCTCGCTCCCCGGCTTGAGTATGGCCACCACTTCCTCGAAGGAGAGCAGGCGCCCCCGCTCGGGATCGAGCATGGCGGCCATCCGGGCCAGAAGTTCGCGCGTCCTCGCCCGGGAAAAGTCATCCTCGGCGAGGCTCTCGTACCAGCCGCTCATGAGTCGGATTCCGTGTCGAGGACCCAGTGCCCGAAGGCATTGACCACCATGGTGTCGGCGTACTGGGATATCCGCACGTCGGCGAGGTCGTAGAGGTGGATGTGGCCGTGCACGAGCCAACGGGGCTTGAAGGTCCTCATGAGCCAGAGAAAGCTGCGGAATCCCCGGTGGCAAGGGTCATCCCGGTCGTGGATGCCCCGCGGCGCCGAATGGGTCAGGACGAGGTCGACGGCCCGTCCGCGGAAAATCTTGTTGAAGATGAGCCGCGGTACCATGAGGGCGATCCTGAGCGCCATGCCGAACTCCCGGTACTGATTGGGGCCGTAGTTGTAGAGCATGGAGCCGGGCAGGCCCAGGATCATGAGCCCCCCTTCGCGCACGAGCCGGAATCCGGCGTTCACCGCACCTTCGCGCCTGAAGTCGCTCCGCCTGACCTCCTCCGTCCAGCGGCCCAGCGAGGGTTGGGGCGGAGCGGGCTCGAGATCGTGGTTGCCCGAGACGAAGACCAGGGAACAGTTCAGCATCGACGAGACGAAGCCGAGGTACTCCATGGGCAGGTCGCCCGCGCTGAGCACGAGGTCAACATCGCGGAATCGCTCCCGCATGCGCGGAGAGTAGACCAGGGGATCCACCTGGTCCGAGATGCAGAGAATCCTCATCGGCGCCGTGAAGCGGGAAGGCTGGCCCTGGCGAGCAGTTCCTGGAGCTTCTCCTTGGTCAGGAGCTCCACGGATCGATTTTCCGCAAACTCAAGCGCTGTCCTCGTGAAGCCCGCGCTCGTGGTGATGCATCCGCGGACGACGCCGAGCTTTTTCATCTGGTCCAGGAGGGAGCGGACCGCCCCGTCGTCGAGGTTGTCGGAAACCCGAAGGAAACGGATGAGCCGCGGCAACTTCTTGGCCCCCATCCATTTTTCGCTCTCGCCCTCCACGGCAATGATGTCCACTCCGTTGGACACGTCCCCGATGTCGCGGATCGACAGACTCATCGGTCCCTGGACGATCGCCTTGCACAGCTCGACGAACTCCTCCTTCCCGCAGGTGAGAAAGTCCTTCATGCGATCGTCGGTCCGGTATTCCTGATACTGCGTGAGCTTCTCGGCGACGTCGCGGAAGCCGGGCTTCTTGGCGTAGATCCTCTCCCACTGTTCGATCGCCTTGTCCAGGTTTCTGGTTTTCTCATAGCACATGGCGAGGAAATAGCGCGCATAGAGGGCCTCGGCGGCCGTCTCGTCCTTGATGAGCTTGACGGCCCGCTCGAGCTCGGAGATGGCCTTGTCGAGGGCCCCCTGGCTCATGTAGCAGCCGCCCCGTTCCACGAGACACTTGAGTCTGAGTTCGGGGGCTCTCGAGGCCTTTTCGAAGGCCAGGAGGGAGGCCGTGAAGTCGCTCATCTCCTTGAGAATCTTGCCCAGATAGTAGAAAGCCTCGAAGTCGTCGGGATTCCACTTGAGCGCAGCCTCGAACTCGGTCTTGGCTTCCATGGGGTGCTTGGTTCTGTAGAGAATGAGCCCGAGCGTGTGGTGGGCCGCGTGGAGACGGGCGTCCATCTCCAGCGCCTTGCGCAGATAGTTGACCGCGACGTCCGTCTTGCCCCGGGACTCGAAAAGGCGCCCGGCATCGAGGAAATGGCCGGCGTTCGAGGGGTCAAGCTTGGATAGGAGGATGTGTTCCTTGAGGGCTTCCTCGGTCTGATTGAAGCGCTCGAACAGCGCGGCGATAGCCGTGCGGAATTCCAGCTCGGGGAGCTCGGGTCCGAACTGGCCGATCTGATTCACAGCCTTGAGCTCCATCAATGCGAGTTCGGGCTTGCCGTCGGCGAGATAGGCCTTTCCCAGGAACCAGTGGGCGACGCTGTTCCTCGGGTCCTTGGCCAGGAGGGACTTGGCGGCCCTCGCGGCCTGCGAGGACTTGCCCTGCTTGAGCAGATCGGCGATCGCCTTGGACTGGCGGGGCGCTGCAACCATGCGGACAATGAACCAGCTTAAGAACCCGACCGCCACGCCGAGAATGATGATGAGAATCACGATGAAAGACATTCGGTAGCACCGTCCCCGGTAGGATCTCGCCGCGTCGTGGTGACGCGAAGAAGGCTACGTGCTATCATACTATAGAGTACTTCGTGCATTTTTGCGACACCTCCGCTCGATCCGGGTCGGATCTGCCGCAGGAGGGTTTCCCACCGTGAAAGCAATCCGGGTCCTCGCCTGCGCGGCCGCCTTCGCGGCGCTCTGTGCGGTTGCGCGGCCCGCCTGGGCCGCCGGTTCCTTCGAGGAGGGTGAGCGGCTCTTCCGGGCTGACCGTCCGGCCGACGCCATCCCGGTCCTGGAGCAGGCGGTGGGCGAGGCGGGCGTGGACGAACACGCCTGGGTCTACCTCGCCCTCTGCTATCAGGAGCTGGGGCGCTACGACCAGGCGGTCAGCACCCTCAGACGGGGACTCCCGCAGGCGACGCGCCTCAAGGCAGTCTTCTACTTCGACCTGGCCAATGTCTTCGTCCTTCAGGGCAAGAACAGCTTCGCCGTGGATACATATGGGCAGGCTATCGACGCGGACGGGAGCTATGCTCCGGCCTTTCTCAACCGCGCGAACGCTCGAATCGTGCTCAAGGACTACCAGAACGCGGCCAGCGACTACCGGCGCTATCTGGACTTGATGCCCAACGATCCGCAGCGGCCGCAAATCGAGGAACTGCTCAAACGGCTCGATGCGGGCATTGCCACGGCCCAGGCGGCGGCCGCCGCGGCAGAGGCGCAGAAACAGGCCGAAGAGGCCGCCAAGAAGGCCCTCATGGACCAGGTCACCGCCTCGCTCAAGGCTGCCGCCGACGAAACGACGAGTCTTTCGGCCGGCGCAGGCGACGTCCAGGGCTACACCGACGAGCTGAAGATCGATGAGTGATACCGCACTCGGCTGAGCCGTCGGCCGCGCCCGATCAGCACATACCAGGGGGAAAGTTCAATGAACAGCAGAACCAAGGGTCTCGTCGCGGGCGGGGCAGCAATTGTCGCCATCCTTCTCGCTGCATCCCTTTACTTTGCCTTCGGTCCCGCGCAGTCGGCCCGGCTGCGTCACAATACCCTGGCTGCCGCCACTTATTACATGCAGAAGGGCGACTACGATCGCGCCCTCGATCTGCTTGACAAGCTCCTCATAGACAATGCGGACGACAGCGAAGCCCAGGCCCTCCGCGACAAGGCCATGAGCGACAAGACCGCCGCGGAGAACGCCAAGAACCAGGAATTGGCACAGGCCGAAAGCTCCGGTCAGAAGGCGATAGCCCAATCGCTCGAGCGTCTTGGAAAGAATCTCAAGTCCGGTAGCGGCGGTACGGTGCAGCCGCAGGAGAACCCGGCCGACGCGGCGGCCAAGGCCCAGGCGGCGGAGGAGGCGGCCCGGAAAAAGGCGGAAGCCGATGCCGAGGCCGCACGGAAAAAGGCCGAGGCCGAACAGCTTGCCCAGAAGAGCAAGGAGCTGCAGGACAAGATGCGCGCGGTCAACGACCTTGTGGACAAGGGGAGCAAGGCGGCCGACGGCGGCGACTTCCCGGGGGCGGACAAGTTCTTCTCGGATGCTGAAAGCAAGTTCCCTGACGGCGAGGACAAGTTCGCCGGCCAGAAGCTGGCGGAGATCGCCGACGCCCTCTATTCCGGAAGCAAGAAGAACCCCGGATCTCCGGCGGACGCTGCGCTGAAGGAATCCATCCAGACCGCCCGTGACGCCAAGAAGAAGGACCCGGCGAATGCCTTGCCCTACTACACGCTGGGTAAGATCAACTCCGACCTCAACCAGATCGACAACGCGATCACCGAGCTCAAGCAGGCTGCCAGCCTGGATCCGAACAATTACCTGTACTCCTACGCTCTCGGCATCGCCTACTTCAAGGCCCGGCGATATGAGGATGCCCGGCAGGCCTTCCAGGCCACGACCACGCTCAATCCTCGGTTCGAACGGGCATATTACAACCTGGGCATAACCTG
>DATJQN010000341.1:0-22136 GCA_035505775.1 Rectinemataceae bacterium
TGCGCAGACCACGAGCGAGGCGAGGCCGAACACGGCCGTCCGCCGCAGGTAGCGCCGTCGCGCGGCACGATCCATCCCCCTTCTGAGCAGGAGATAGCGCATGCCCACGAGCACAAGGACCGGAGCCGTGAGCAGGGCTGCCAGGGCAGCCGTGGCGCCGTTCATCGCCGCAGCCTCGCGAGCCCGATGCTGCGCGACAGTGAGGTTTCCACGTCCCAGGGTATCACCTCGATGCGGGCGCTTCGCAGCCGCGCGACCAGGATGTCGGCCTCGAGTGCGAGCATCCGTCCTGCCAGCCGCGCCGCGTCATCCCTGTCCGCCTCCGGCGACCGGGCTTGGGGCTGCAGCACGGTCAGGCCGTAGCCGAGGGCTTTCACGCTGCGCAGGGCCAGGAGGTCGCCGCGGAGGAGAGGGCTGACGAGCAGTACCGCTGAACGCGGGGGGAAGAGCCGTATGGGGAGATTGTCGAAGCGGTCGAAGGCCGCGTGGTCCCCGAGCGCGGCCCGCGCGGCGGCAACCCGCAGCGCCACACGATGCTC
The DNA here is from genome assembly GCA_035505775.1 of Rectinemataceae bacterium. Lineage (GTDB taxonomy): Bacteria > Spirochaetota > Spirochaetia > Treponematales > Rectinemataceae > JAJXZP01. The sequence goes on from DATJQN010000341.1 coordinate 540, forward strand.
GCGTCCGGCCCCGGGTGGCGTCCACTCCACGATCGAGCCGTAGCTCAGGAAGGCGACCCGGTTCCCTCCCGCGAGGAGACCGTCGGCCAGCGTGGCCGCGGCGGACACCGCGGCCTCGAAGAGCCTGGTCCGATCGTAGGCCTCGGCACGGGCGTCCAGGATCAGTCCGACGTCGAGGGCCCGGTCCTCCTCGAAGACATTGACCACCAGGGAGTCCCAGAGGGCTTCGGCCCGCCAGCTGACGCTGCGCAGGGGATCCCCGGGCGAGTAGTCCCTCGTCCCGGAGAAGTCGGTGCCGCCGCCGGGCCGCCGCGCCCGGCTCTGGCCGCCGAAGGGTCGCACGGCATGGGCAGCCAGAAGCGGGCCCGCCGTGGCGCGACTCCGGGGTGGAACCACGAGCCGGGCGGGGCAGGGGAGCTTCTCCGCACGGACGATAGCGGCGAAGGGCTCTTCGATCCGGGCCTGCAGCTCGTCGAAGTCAAACAGCCCTCGCCGCACGACAAGGCGGTAGCCGAACTCGGCGCAGGCCCCGCTTTCAAGGCTGCCTTCCCAGACCGGGCTTCCCGAGGCGACTTCCAGGGCCGGGGGCGGCTCGTCCCGCAGCACGAGACGATCGATGCGCCGGCCGCGATTCAGCACGACGAGCCTGACCTCGACGGTGCTGTCCGCTGGCGCGAAGCTCGACGAGAGGATGCGTCTCGCCTCGAGACCCGGTGCCGGAAGCTCCACGAAGAAGCCGAGACAGGCCCAGGCGGCCAGCGGCAGGGCGGCGACGAACCAGGATGACTGGGCCGTCGCGAGGCCCGCCGTCACCATGAGGAGGGCGGCGGCCAGGGCGGCGACCCGCGGGAGACTCACGTCGCCTCGGTCTTGGGCACGGGTACGCTGTCGATGGCCCGCGTCACGACGTCCGAGACGAGGGTCTCGGCCGCCCAGACCTCCGGCTTGAGTATGACCCGATGGATGAGGGCATCGAAGGCGCTCGCCTTGATGTCGTCGGGCAGGGCATAGCTCCTCCCCTCCATGGTGGCGCGCGCGCGCGCCAGCTTGAGCAGGGCCAGGGAGGCGCGCGGGCTGGCTCCGACGGCGACCTGCGGCGCCGAACGCGTCGCCCTGACGAGTTCCACCGCATAACGCGCGAGATCGCGGTCGACATGGACCTTCTCCGCCTCGGCGGCCAGGAAGCCGAGTCCGTCGGGACCGCACACCTGGTCGAGCCGCGCCTCCTCGACGCCGCGGGCTGCGCGTCGCATCAGGACTTCGACCTCCTGGTCACGGTCCGGGTAGCCGATCGAGATCTTGACGAGGAAGCGGTCGAGCTGGGCCTCGGGCAGGGGGAAGGTGCCCTCGTACTCGATGGGATTCTGGGTGGCGATCACCATGAAGGGCGAGGGCAGGCGCAGGGTCTTCCCCTCGAGCGTCGCCTGCTTTTCCTCCATGGCTTCCAGCAGCGCGGACTGGGTCTTGGGCGGCGCCCGGTTCACCTCGTCGGCCCGTACGAAATTGGCGAAGATCGGCCCCTCGAGGAGGCGGAGGTTGCCGGTGCTGCGGTCGAGGACGTAGGCGCCGGTGATATCCGCGGGAAGGAGATCGGGCGTGAACTGGATCCGCCTGAAGCCGAGCCCCAAGGTCGTGGCAAAGCTCCGCGCTGCCAGGGTCTTGGCCAGCCCGGGCTTGTCCTCGATGAGGACGTGGCCCCCTGCGATGGCCGCGGCAAGCAGCTTCTCGAGGAAGACCCGCTTGCCGACCACGGCCTTTTCCAGCTCGTCGAGTATTGCGCGGCAGAGCGGGCGCGCCTCGTAGCCGCCGTGGGCCGCCCTGCTGTCGCTGGCTGTCATGTCACACCTCCGTTGCTGCCTTCGGCCAGCTCCTCGATCGCGTCGAGCGCTTCGCCGAGCCGGGCCGGAAATCGACTGTCGCCGTCGGCCCGACCGAATTGATCCTCGGTGAAAAATGGGGCCAGGCGGGGCTCGCCCGCCAGTGCGCCTCCGTCGATGGCGGCCCTGGCCGAGCTGTCGTCGCTGCCGCGACGGAGCGCGACCGCGTCGCGGGCGAGTGCGCGAACCCGCTCGGCGAGCTGATCGCGGGCGTAGGGTCGGTCGCGCGAGCGGTCGATGAGCCCGTGCAATTCCGCCGCTCCGGCCCGCCGCGGGATCGCCGAGCCTTCGCGCCGGCGCCGAGAGCGCCGACGCCGCCCGAGCAGCCGGGAGAACAGGGCCAGGACGAGGGCGGCGCCGAGGGTCGCCACCAGCACGAGCCGCGCCGCCAGCGCCAGGAAGTCAGACCAGCTGTCCATGGGCAGCTCCGCCCCGCGCGCGTTCCAGGGCCCGGATCGATTCCAGAGCAGCGACGCGGTCGGCCTCGGTACAAGGCTCGATCGAATAACGCGCCTTTTCGAATATCGAGGTCAGCTCGGTGACCTCCCTGCCGCCCATTCCGCGCCGGTCGAGCAGGGCCGCGAACTCCCGGGCCGTGAGCATGGCCTCGCCGTGAGGGGCGGAGGCGGCCTGCGGCGCGAAGATCCCGCACATCTCTTCGTAGCAGCGCAGGATGGAGTCCCGGACATCGTCCCCGAGTTCGAGGCGCCGTCTGGAGGCGCGCAGTCTCAGAGTCTCGTCGTCGTCCCCTCCCTTTCCGCCCCCGCCCGAATCGACGGGCCGCGGAGCCAGGTGCAGGATGCCGAGGGCGGCGGCCAGTCCTGTCAGCCCGAGCGCGCCGGCAAGTCCCGCCAGCCAGAGCCAGAGCGTCGGGCTGCGGGGGGCGCTGAAGTCGGCGGCGGCGTTATTCGACCCCGCATAACCGGGCCCCGACCCCGAACTGGAAAGTCCCGATTCCGGCGGACTTGCCCGGGGCCCTGAGCCGCCGCCGGCGCCCCCGGCTATCCGCGGCGCAAGGGCCAGGAAGAGGCTCAGAACGGCGACCGCGAGGAGACTCCGGCGCAGGAGCGACATTCGTCGCCGCCGGAGGGCCGATTCGCGGGCACCTTTGTCGAGGATGGCGGCGAGGAAGGTTCCGCGGAAGAGCGCAAGACCGGCGCCGAGGGCGATCGCGATGACCAGGAGGCCGCCGTTGGACACGAAGGGGGCGAGCGCGGCGGCGAGCGCGGCGGCGAGCGCCGAAAGGTCGAAGGCGAAGCGCCGGGGCATCGGGGATACCGCGATGGCGCAGAAGGCGACGACGCAGAGCGCCGCGATCGCCCGAAGGCGCGGACCTCTGTCGCTCATCGCGCAGCTCCGGGCATCCCTGTCCCGGAGAGCCCCGTCCCGGGCAGCTCCAGGACAAGCCCGTCCCAGGCCGGTCGCAGCCCTGCGCCGTGTCCGTGGGCGGCGCAGTAGGCCTCGAGCTCGGCATGACCGTGCTCGTGGTTGATGTGGGTCAGCCAGGTTTCCCGGGCGCCGAGCGAGAGCGCCGCCTCGAGCGCCTGGTCCACGCTGAAGTGCGTCTCGTGGGGAGCCAGCCGGAGCCCGTCGATCACGAGGATCTCGATCCCCTCGAGGAGGCGCCGCGAGGGCTCCGGAATCTCCGAGCAGTCCGTGAGATAGGCGAAGCCGCCGATCCGCCAGCCGAGTATGGGCAGGATGCCGTGGAGGAGGGGCACGGGGACGAGGCGGTGCCGGGTGCCCGGGGCGGCGCCGACCTCGATGCCCCCGGCGGGGGCCGGCCTGAGCTCGAACCGCGGCAATCCTCCGCCGCTCTGGAGAGGGGCGAAGGCGTAGGAGTAGCGCTGCATGGCTTCCTCGAGCGTCGCCGCGTTGCCGTAGATGGGCAGGATGCGATCATGACTCAGGGGCCGGATGTCGTCGAGGCCGGCGATATGGTCGGCATGGGCGTGGGTGAGGAGGATGAGATCCAGGGACCGGATTCCGGCACGCAGACTCTGGAGGCGGAACTCCGGCCCGGTGTCGATGACGAGGCTCGTGCCGTCCGCGTCGATGTGGATCGACGAGCGGAGACGGCGGTCGCGCGGGTCGGCCGAGCGGCAGACCGCGCAGTCGCAGGCAATGACCGGGACTCCTTGGCTCGTGCCCGTCCCGAGAAACGTTATGCGAAGCATGCCCTAGGCCGGGTCCCGCTTGACGGTGACGCCCCGCTCGTCCGACCGCGCGTCCTCGACCGCGAAGCGCTCCACGGCGGACTTGATGGAGGCCGCCGTGTCGGCGTTCTCCCGGGACAGCTCGGAGAGTCTGGCGGCCGAGGCGTCGATCTCCCTGATGCCCAGGGCGATCTCGTCGGCGGCGTTGCGGTTCTCGGCGGAAAGCCGGCGGACATCGGAGACGGTCCGGGCGATCACCGACGTGCCCTCGCCGAGGCGGCCCGAGGCTCCCTGCAGACCGCGCGCGGTCTCGGAAAGCTGGTCGAGCGCGGAGGTCACTTCGTCGCTCCGGGACGCGAGGTCGCGGAGCGCCTCGGCGACCGAGGACAGCTCGGCGAGGAGCTTGTCCACGCCGTCGATGGCGGCGCCGATCGACTCGCTCGTCCGGTTCGTCGTCTCGCCGGCCACCCGCATGGCGGCGACATTTTCGGTGATCGTGGCGCTGATGCCGCTCGCGTTTTCGGCCGTGCTCTCCGAGAGCTTCCGGATTTCCTCGGCGACCACCGAGAAGCCCCGTCCGGCCTCTCCCGCGTGGGCCGCCTCGATGGCGGCATTCATGGCCAGGAGCCCGGTCTGCTCGGCGATCCCGTTGATGATGCCCACGAGCTCGAGCGTTCGCTCGGCGCTTTCCTCCATGCCGCGCATCGCGCCGACCGCGCTCTCGACGCTCTCCTTGCCCTCCGCCCCGAGCGTGGACACCTGCGAGGCGAGGCTCCGCTGCGTGAGCGCCCTGCTCTCCAGTTCGCGAAGGGAAGCGGCCATGGCGGAAATCATGCCGCCGGCGCGGCCGAGGGCGAGCTCCAGCGCCTTCACCGATTCGAGAACGGTGCCGGTCACCTCGACGATGCCTGCCTTGGCCTCTTCGGCCTCGGCGGCGGCTCCGTCGAGCCGTTCGGTCTGCACGCGCATCGAGGCGATGTTCGCGCTCATCTGCGTGATCGTGGCCGCGGCCTCGGCGGAGTGGGCCGCCAGGGTCTCCCCCGACAGCGAGCTCCGCTCGGCGGTCTCCCGGAGTCCCTGGATGATTGCGGAGAGGCCCTGCGCCAGCTCGGACACTGAAGCCTGGATCAGGCCGATCTCCGTGCTGTCCTTCCGTCCGCCATCCACAGCGAGCTTACCGGCGGCGAGGGCCTCGAGGTTGCGCTGGATGCTCCCTACTGCCGAGGAGACGCGACGGGTGATCGCCACGATGACGACCAGGCCGATCGCGAGGCAGACGAGTGCGGCCACGATTCCGAGCAGCAGATTCTTGTACAGGAGACTCATGCTCGCGCTGACCGGTTGGTAGACGAGGATCCGCCAATTGAGGCCCCGCTCGTCCGAGAAGGGGCTCGAGCTCAGGTAGTAGATGCGATTGCCCGATCTGAAGTCCGCATACCAGGTGTTGTTGCCGGCGCTGGCGGCGCTCAGCGCGTCGGTGCCTGTGTAGGAAGCGGCGGCGGAGAGCACCGGATCGCCGCTTTGCGCGGCATCTATGAGCGCCGGATTGCCGTCGGGCCCCTTCGCGGTGACCGCCATGTCGGTGCTCGTCGCGACCAGTTGGCCGGCTGAGGTCACCAGAAGGGCGGTGACCGCCGTGCCGGTGACCGAGGTCTTGAGAATCTCGTTGAGCCGGGCGAGGGGAAGATCGGCGCCGAAGACGCCGCGCAGCCTGCCCCCGGAGTCGCGCACCGGCGCGTAGGGCGTAATGACCAGGCCTCCGGACACGAAGTCCACGTAGATATCCGTATAGCCCGGCGACATGCGATCCGCCGCTCCCTTGTACCACGAGCGTCCGGAGGGGGCGAAGTCCACGGCCTTGTCCAGGGCGCCGGGGCGGCCGTCGGTCGAGAGGGGGTACATCTCGAGCTTGCCCTTGGTCTTCTCGTCCCTGACGGCGAAGAGTCCCGATCCGTCAGCGGCCCTGGTCACCAGCGACGTGCGTTCCGCCTGATCACCGTAGTAGAGCGTGCCGACCTGCGGCGTGAGGCCCGCGAAGCTGTAGAGAAGGGGCTTGAGATCGCGCGGTTTGGCGAGGTCTATGTCTCCGCTCTCCCCCTCGCGGACGAGCGCCCCGAGGATGAGCTGGGGCGTGGAGAGGAAGGAGCGCACGCCGGCATCGATCTGGCCGGCCGTTCTCCACGCGATGAGCCGCGTGAGGTCGCGAACCGTGGCAGAGCCCGCGACGAGGGCGCTGGCTATCACTGCGGCCATCGAGATGATGAACACAAGCACATAGGGGAGGGCGATCAGGATCCACAGCGGCGTGTGACGGTCATGTCTTTTTGCATTCACGGTCCTACTCCTGAGCTCGGCGTCGGTACGGTACCGCTTTCCCCTCGATTGTAGTGCAGGTCAGGGCGCGCCCGCCAGAGACGGGCTTTCGGAAATGGGCATCGACGGGGCCGAAGCCTCGCCCGGAGCCATCGGGAGCTGGGGTGGGTCGAAGTCAGGGAGGACCGGCAGGCGGACCAGGTGGATCATCTCGTCGGGCGTCCGCGAGACGAGCGCCTCGAGACTCGTCTCCGCATCACTCTCGAAGACCGCGACGCGGAAGGTCCCGTCCTCGTCGAAATAGGGCACGAGCACGGCCACGTGATAGTGTCTGCGCAGTTCAGGCAGCTCTCCGCCGTTGCTTCGGGAGACGCTTGCGAGGTAGATATCGCCGGGATTGCGCAGGGCGAGGACGTACAGGAGTGCCCGCAGCCCTCGGGCTGCATAGCCCGCGCTCTCATCCGGGGCCGCGTAGGGAGTGTACTGCGAGGCTCCATTGACAGGCTCCGCCGGGTTGGCCGCGAAAAGGGCGAAGGGCGAGCTGTTGACATCGGCCTCCTTCAACCCGTGCTGGCGCTCGGGGTAGGCGGCGTCATACAGGGCCTTGCCGAGATTGCGCGTCCAGTCCAGCCCGAAATAGGGATCGAGCAGCTCTTCATAGGGTGCCGACGCCGAGCCTCCGCGGCTGCCCAGCTGTCGTGAGGCCATCGTCTCGGGGTCGAGGAGACTGCCCGTGATGGGCCGGTAGAATCCATCCACCACCCATTTCGCGAAACCGGAGCAGTTGAGCCCGGGCTCTCCGAGCTGAGGCGAGCCGTCGCGGATATTGACTGCCCGCCCCGACGCGTCGAGGGCTCCGTCATCGACATAGCGGAGTCCGGGAAGGCGGTTCCGGATCGTGGTCACGAGCGAACGCACTGCCTTGTAGAGTCCAGGGCGGGGGGAGAAGAGCGACCAGTCCACGAGTTCGCCGGTCCACGCAACCAGGTCGGACAGGGGCGCGACGGCGGCCCGCTCGAACGGAATCGGAACCGGCACCTCGCGGACGAGCACGCCGCCGTACAGGAGCAGGTCCAGGCGGGTCCTGTCCCCGTCGGGATAGAGCCGCAGGAAGGTGCCGGGGTCGCTTCTCAGGAACACTTTGGCCTGCAGAAAGCTGCCGTCCACGAGTGAGCGCTTGAAGATCCAACTCCCCTGGGAGTAGAGCGGGGGCTGGCTTCCGGCAGAACTGCCGGAAGCCTTGAGCGCGGTCAGGACGACGTAGAAGGCTGCGGCGTCGCGGCGTGCCGAAAACCTGAAGCGTCCGCCCAGGCCGCTGACTGTGGAGGGCGAACGGGAAAGTGCGATATCCCTGCCCGCGGAGATGAATCCGTCCCAATAGAGGCCGCGGAGATCGTCACTCTCGGGGAAGAGCGAGAGCGGTGAGTCGCCGGCCAGGGGCGGGAGTCCAGGCGGCGGTGCTGACGAAGCGGCGGGACTGGGCCGGGCGCAGAAGGTCAGAACGAGTCCGAGCATGAGGGGGAGGGGAGCGAGCCTAGTCATGGTGTGCCTGGTCATCGTATAGATTGTCGGCGCGCGTTTCGCCCTCCTTCAGTATTCGGACAGCGCTGCCGATACTCAGAACCGACTGCAACTGCCGCACCGGAGTCCATTGGAATGCATCTGAAGCCTCACGCCCCCTACATTCTGGCTCTCGCTCTCGCCGGACTCTCCGGAGGCGTCCTTGCTGCCGTCGCCGGGGACTCTGCCGGCCTGGGCACGGGGCAGAATGCCTCGATTCCCCCGGCCCTGAGCCCCATGCCCGAGACCGTCCCTTCCGCCCAGCCCTCCGCGCCGGCTCAGGGCGCCGTTCCGACCCCGCCCACCGCTTCGGCCGGAGCCGCGCAGAATCCCCTCCAGGGCGCCGAACTCCTTCCTCCGGTGGCAGAACCTGCACCCTATCGCTGGTTTCCGAGCCTCCTCTGCCCACAGACAGCGGCGACCGCCGCCCGCGGTCCCGCGGATATCCCCGAGGAACAGGAGATGACGGAGGCGGATGACCCCTTCACGAATCGTATCCCGGTGCTCGCGAACAACATGGTGCTCGCCTTCTACGGTCAGCCGAACTCGAAGCGCATGGGAATCCTGGGCGAATATTCCAAGGAGGATCTGGCCCGGCTCCTCAAGGGTTACGAGCGTCTCTACGAGGAAGCCGGCGGTGGGGCGGTCGTCGGGGCCTACTATCTGATCTACGGAACCTGCTGGCCCGAAGGCGAGATAGGCTACCTCAAGGATTCTGTCGTGCGCGACTACATCGAGTACGCCCGGCAGCAAGGCATGCTGGTTTTCATCGATCACCAGATCGGCAAGTATCCCGTCGCCGACGCGATGAAGCGCCTCCTTCCCTATCTCAAGTACCCCAATGTCCATCTGGCCCTCGACCCCGAGTGGAGGACGACCGCCCCCATGAAGGAGGTGGGCACGATCACCGCGGACGAGCTCAACGATGCCGAGGCGATGATCGAGGCCTATCTCGACAAGGAGCGCATCCCCGGAGTCAAAATGCTGGTCGTGCACCAGTTCAACGAGCGCATGATCGAGGGCCGGGGCAAGGTGCGCGCCAACTTCGAGCGGGTCCAGCTCGTTCACACGGCCGATGGATTCGGACCTCCCGCGCTCAAGCGTTCGGCCTACGCGTTCAACGCATTGGCCGCAAACATGCCGCTCAAGGGCTTCAAGCTGTTCTTCAAGACGACCGTGCCGGGCGCCGGATTCGACGATCCTCTCCTGACCCCGAGCGAAGTGCTCGCCCTTCAGCCCACACCCCGGGTCGTGATCTACCAGTGACCCCTCATCCTTCGCCGGCGTGAGCGTTTCCCTGACCGGCGAATTGAGCTATACTTACTCCCAACGACAGTCGGCTGAGCGAACGGCCGGGCTTCCCCCGGTTTCGCGCATCCGACCACCCGCCCGAGAAACAAATGCTGGAGGAGCGCTCGTAATGAAGACTGCGAGATATCGTGCTGTGGTTCTCGCCCTGGTGTTGCTTGCAGCGGCGGCCTTCGCGTGGGGCTATGATCCGCCCGCCGGCGGGCTGCTCGTTCCCGTGCTGCCCTCTGCAGCGGCCCTCTCACAGGGGCTGAGCGTCACCGCGCTCGACGCCCCCTGGGCGGACCTCCTCAACCCGGCGGCCTCGGCAGGTCAGCAGCGACCCGCGCTCGAGGCGGACTTCACCGGGATCACCGACATCTCGGGAGGACAGGGCTTCGGCGGCGGCGGCGGCCTCGGCTTCTCGCTCCCGACTCCCTATGCCGTGTGGGGGGCCGACATACGCTACCTGTCCACTCCCTCCTCGATGACCGATCTGCCTCTCGGCACCCTCGGCATGGTCCACGGCACGATCGCCAAGGACCTCTTCCCCAATTTCTACGTCGGCGCTGGTCTGGGATTCACGTTGGGCAACAATGGCGGCTATGCCTGGGGCGCCGGAGCGGATCTCGGGATCATGCACATACTCGGCGATCTCGGCTTCCTCAAGGAATTCCGCTGGGGCGCCGTCCTCACCGGAATCGGCAAAGGCTATCTGCCGCCCACCCCGAGTACCGGGGTGACGGGTGACGCAGCGACCGCCTTCCCGCCTCCCTTCACCTTCGGTATCGGCATGCACAGCCTTCTCATCCGCAGCGACGCGGTCAAGCTGGGGATCGGCGCGGACCTCTTCCTGCCCGGCTTCTCCGATGTCGTGGCCAATTTCTCCGGGACGATCACCTTCAAGGATGTCGTGGGACTCCGTCTGGGCTGGGGCCTGAGCTCCGCCGAGCTCGCGGCCCACGTCTCGCGCTCGACCTATCCCTCGATCGGGCTCACCGCCACGATCCCGCTCAACAGTGTGAGCAAGACTTCGCTACTCGGCAAGCAGGGCGTGGAACAGGCCGATCTCAAGCCCTATCTCTCCGCCTCGCCCCTCTACGGATCGCTCTGGGCCTTCGGCGCGGGGGCGGTCCTGCCCATCGGCTCGGCGGCGAAAGTGCCGCCCAAGATCACGGCCAAGTTCCCCTTCACCAACTGGGGCCCTCCCGCGGGCGCCGCAGACTGGCACGAGACCGCGCCGGGGCCGGCCAAGCCCGGCGCCAGCGGAGCCGCCTACATCTCGCCGAACAATGACGGCGTCCGGGACAACCTCGACGTTCCCGTCACCATCACCGACAAGCGCTACGTGCTCAACTGGACCTTCACGGTCACCGACTCGACGGGCGCTGTCGTCAAGGTCATCTCGAACAAGGAATCCCGGCCCGACACCCCCGGCGTCAAGGGTTTGTGGGAACGGCTCCTCTATGTGAAGAAGGGCGTCGTCGTCCCGCCGACCATCGTCTGGAACGGCGTCGCGGATTCGGGACAGGTGGTGCCCGACGGATCGTATTCTGTGACCATCGACGCGGTGGACGACAACGACAACCGCAGCTCGGTCGGCCCCTTCCCCGTGGTCGTTCGCAACACTGCGCCCAAGGCGCAGATCGCCTTCGACCTCAACCCGCCCATCTTCAGCCCGGGAGGCAACAGCTCCAAGACGAGCCTGCCCGTGAAGATGTCGGGCTCGCTCGAGGATCTCTGGACGGTCAAGATACTGGACGTCGCGGGGACCACGGTCCGCACGGTCGAGTTCAAGAACGCCTCTCCCGCGGACTTTGTCTGGGACGGGCGCGGCGCGGACGGCAAGATAGTGCCGGACGGCGTCTACTCCTACGTGCTCTCCTCGGTGGACCGGGCCGGCAACAGTTTCCAGTCGCGGCTCGACAACATCGTGGTCGACACCCAGCAGCCCCCGATCGGCCTCGTCATCGATCTTGCGGCCTTCAGCCCCGTCACGACGGGTTCCAAGAAGGTCGAGACCCTCTTCCCCTCGGTGCCGGTCAAGGAAGGCATCGTCGCCTGGCACCTCGCCGTGCTCGACAAGGACAAGCATGAGGTCTGGACGAGGGACGGCACGGACGGAGCGAGCATCAAGGATCGCGTCGCCTTCGACGGGCGCGACGCCTCGCTCAAGGTGCTGCCCGAGGGCCAGTACCAGGCATCGCTCTCCGTGACCTACCAGAACGGCTACGGACCGAAGGTCCTGTCGCCCTCGTTCATCCTGGACGTGACGCCGCCCTCGGGCTCGGTCAGCGTCGAGCGTCCCGCCTTCAACCCGGCGGGCAATCCCGGGCAGAACTCGGTCCACTTCCTCCAGAAGGGGGACAAGGATGCGAGCTGGGTCGGACAGGTCATAGGGAGCGACGGCAAGGCCCTGAGGACCTGGAAATTCTCTCCCCGCCCGGATCCGTCGGTCGAATGGGACGGCCTCGACGACTCGGGCAAGGCCCTTCCCGACGGCGCCTACGTCTATACCCTGAGCGCCGTTGACAACGCCGGCAACAGCTTCAGCTCCGCACCAGTGGCCGTGGCAATCGATACCGAGAAAAAGAGCGTGCGGCTCATAGCCGATCAGAAAGCCTTCAGCACGCTGCCGGGCAGCCCCAAGAACCGGATCGGTCTTTCCACCCAGGTCGTTTCGAACAACAGCGTCAAATCCTATCGTCTCGACATCATCGCCGCCGACGTCCAGGGGCTGGCGGCAGGCAGCGTGGTGAGAACCTGGCAGGATACGAAAGGTGTCCCCGACGCCTTCACCTGGAACGGGCAGAACGATTCCAAGGCCAAGGTCCCGGACGGGCGCTACACCGCCAAGCTCGGCGTGTCCTACCTCAACGGCGACAGCGCCGAGGCCCAGGCCGGCCCCTTCCTCCTGGACTCGGTGGCCCCGGCCGCCAAGGTCTCGGTGGACCGCCTTCTCTTCTCGCCCAACCCCGGCTCGCGCTTCCCGAGCGTGGCCTTCACGCAGAGCTCGGTCCCCGGTGACGACTGGACCGGCCAGATGCTGGCCCCGGACGGCAGCGTTGTGCGAAGCTGGACCTGGAAGGGACAGGTCGCGAACTTCACCTGGGATGGCAAGGATCAGGCGGGCAACCTCGTGCCCGACGGAAGCTACCGCTATGAAGTGAGCTCGACCGATTCCGCGGGCAACGCGGGCTCGGCCGGAGTCACGGGCGTCGTCGTGGACAAGCGGCCGGTCCAGGTCTTCGTGACCGCCTCGGCCCTGAGCATCTCCCCGACCGGCGACGCCGACAAGCGCGACGTGACCTTCACGCTCATCGTCAAGCTCCGCGAGGGCATCGATACCTGGCGCTTCGCGCTCCTCGACAAGGACGGGACGGAGCGGACGGTCTACACGGGCCAGGGCAACGACGTTCCGAGCAAGATCGTCTGGGACGGACGCGACACGAGCGGCGCCACGACGCAGGGCAGCTACACCGGTGTCTTCGATGTGGACTACCTGAAAGGCGATCGCGCCGAGGCCAAGACGGCCGCCATCCTCGTCAACACCGAGGGGGCCAAGGCCGAGGTGAGTCTGACGCCCGATCTCTTCAGCCCCGACAACGACGGCTACGACGACGAGCTGACGATCGGGCTCAAGGTGAGCGACGCGAGCCAGGTGGCCGACTGGAGCTTCCAGGTCTTCGAGCAGGCGGTGGTCGAGGGCGCCACCCCGGCGGCCGCGCCCGCTCCTGCCGCCGCGCCCGCAGCTGCCCCGGCGGCCGCAGCTTCCGGGGCGCCCGGCGTGGCACCCTCGAGCGGCCAACGCGTCTTCAAGGCCTGGGGCGGGCAGGGCTCGCCCGCCGGCACGATCAGCTGGGACGGGCGCTCGGACAAGGGCGAGCTCGTGCAGTCAGCGACCGACTATCCCTTCGTGTTCACGGTGCGCGACGTGCTCGGCAACAGCGCGACGGTCAAGGGCGTGATCTCGGTCGACGTGCTCGTCATACGCGAAGGCGACCGCTACAAGATCGACGTACCCTCGATTGTCTTCCGCGCCAACTTCCCGGATTTCGTCGGCCTCGACCAGGCCACGCTGGACCGGAACGCGCGCGTGATCAAGCGCATCGCGCAGATACTCAACAAGTTCAACAACTACAAGATCCAGATCCAGGGATTTGCCAACAGCGTCGCCAAGATCGAGGGGCGCGGTCAGGCCGCGATCGACCGCGAAGAGCAGCAGGAACTCATACCGCTGTCGCTGGGCAGGGCGGAACTGATAAAGAAGATGCTCATCCAGGCAGGAGTCGACCCGACGCGCCTCACGACGGCGGGGCTCGGCTCGAGCGACCCCATGGTCGATTTCCAGGATGCGCAAAACCGGTGGAAGAACCGCCGTGTCGAGTTCATCCTGATCAGGAACCAGTAATCGGTTGTTGGCCGGGGCTTCCCGCCCCGGCCGGCGGCCCCGCTGGAGTCCTCCGCCCCGGCCAAGGGCCCCGGCTAGCGTCGCCGCCCCGGCGGCCACCCTTTCCGGGAAGCGCGGCGCCGAAGCGGGTCAGAACTCGCCCACAAAAAGGACTTCGGGCTCGAGTTCGAGCCCGAGCTTCGCTCTGGTCTCATCCCGGGCGAGCTCGATGAGGGCCCGCATGTCGCGGGCGCTCGCCCCTCCCGTGTTGACGAAGATGTTCGCATGCCAGTCCGAGACCGCGGCGGCCCCGATGCGTCGTCCCCTGAACCCGAGTTCGTCGAGGATCTTGCCGGTCGGTCTTCCGAATGAGCGGTCGTTCTTGAAGACGGAGCCTGCGGAGGGCAGGCGATAGTGGCCCTTTGTCTCACGGTCTGCGCGGCGTGCACGCATCGTGGCGGCGAGCGCCGAAGGCTCCCCGGGATGCAGCATGAAGGCCGCCGAGAGGATGAGCTCGCCTTCGAAGCCGGCGCCGCACTGGTAGGGAGAGCGCTTGTAGGACCAGAGGCCGGGCGAGTGCGCGCGCCGCACGACCGAGCCGTCGGCGCGGGCCGACTCGATCCAACCGAGCACCTGGCTCATCTCACGCTCGTAGCAGCGGGCATTCATGTACGCCGAGCCGCCCACGCTGCCGGGCATGCCGGAAAAATCCTCGAGGCCGCCCAGGCCCCGGCAGAGCGCCTCCATGCAGAGCAGATCCATGGAGAGTCCGGCTTCAGCCGCGATGAGGATCCCGCCGCCGGCGGGGCCGCTCGTCTCCGAAGCAGGGGAGACTGCGGGCGCTTCGTCGATGCGGGTGAGATCGCCCATGTCCAGCACGATGCCGCGGAAGCCGCCATCGCCGACGAGTATGTTCGCGCCGCCGCCGAGCACGAAGATCGGGATACCCTCCGACCGAGCCGCGGCGAACAATCGCGCGGCGGAGGCGGCGTCCCGGGGCCGGACGAGGGCATCAGCGGGGCCGCCCATGCCGAAGCTGCAGCGGGGGGCGAGGGGCTCGTTCAGGCGATATTGGCCCCTTATATTGATTTTTTCGAGGAAGTCCCGTAGTGTTGGCATAGTCCGAATAGTACCCGCGGCGCGTGAGGCGGCGCAATACCGAGAGGATACCGATGCCAACCGTCAAGCTGTACAACACTCTGGGCCGCGCCGTTCAGGAATTCAGGCCCCTCGTGCCCGGCAAAGTCGGTTTCTACGGCTGCGGCCCGACGGTCTACAATTACGCGCACATCGGCAACATCCGGGCCTACGTGTTCCACGATACCCTGGTCCGCTCGCTCCGCTACCTCGGCTACGAGGTCAGCCACGTCATGAACGTCACGGATGTCGGGCATCTTGCCGGCGATGTGGACACCGGCGAAGACAAGATGGTGCGAAGCGCGCAGCAGCGCGGGGAGTCGGTGCTCGAAGTCGCGCGCTTCTACACCGACGCCTTCTTTCGCGACTGCGAGCGCATGAATATCGTGCGCCCGACCGTGGTGTGCAAGGCCACCGACCATATCGACGACATGATCGCCCTCATCCGGCGCATCGAGCAGCGGGGCTTCACCTACTCCTCGGGGGGCAATCTCTATTTCGACGTCACGAAATTCCCGAGCTACGGGGAACTCGCCCTCCTCCGCCTGGACGAACTCAAGGCCGGCGCCCGGGTGGACATCGACGAGAACAAGCGCAACCCCGCCGACTTCGCCCTCTGGTTCACCAAGTCCAAGTTCGAGAACCAGGCCCTCGTCTGGGACAGCCCCTGGGGCCGGGGCTATCCGGGCTGGCACATCGAGTGCTCGGCCATGAGCATGCGCTATCTCGGAGAGCAGTTCGACATCCATGCGGGCGGGATCGATCACATCGCGATCCATCACACGAACGAGATCGCCCAGTCGGAGGCGGCCACCGGCAGGAAATGGGTGAACTACTGGCTTCACAACGAGTTCCTCGTCTTCTCGAGCGGCAAGATGTCCAAGTCCGCCGGCGGCTTTCTCACCGTGCAGAGCCTCGTCGATGCGGGATACGAGCCGCTCGACTACCGTTACTTCCTCCTTGGCGCGCACTATCGTTCGCAGCTGCAGTTCTCCAACGAGGGCATGGACTCCGCCCGCGCCGCACGCCGCTCGCTCAACGACACCATCCTGTCGCTCCGTGACAAAGCCGGCGCAGCGCCGCTCCCCCGGGTCGACGAGATCGGGCAGAGGGCGCGCGCCTACCTCGACGGCTTCGCCGGCCAGCTCGCGCAGGACATCGCGACGCCGCGCGCCCTCGCCGAGCTGTGGGGCCTCGTCCGCGATACCTCGATAGCCCCGGCCGAGGCCCTCGCCGCGGCCTATGACATGGACCTCGCCCTCGGGCTGGGCTTCCGGGAGCTCGCGCGCCCCGAGGCTCCCGAGATCGATGCCGCATTTTCCGCCGAGATCGAGGCGCTGGTCGCCGAGCGTGCCCAGGCAAAGAAAGCCAAGGACTTCTCCCGGGCGGACGCCATCCGCCAGAGTCTCAAGAATCGGGGGATCACGCTCGAGGACGGACCCTCGGGGACAACCTGGAAGCGCTCATGAGCCGCGCTGCCAGCCGGGCCGATCGCCGCCGCTGCGCCGAGTGGCGCGCGCACGAAGAATCGCCGGCCGTCTGGCCGGGGCCGTAACCCGGGGGGCATGGCATTGTTTTCCAGAAGCGGACCTCCGGGAGCGGAGGACATCAGGCGCCTGTACTCGATGGTGGCGCCGATACTCGTCAGGATCGCCTTTCGCATAACGGGCAGTTCGGAGGCCGCCGAGGACGTCGTGCAGGACGCGTTCGCCCGACTGGTGGAAAAGGAGATCCCCTTCCCCTCGATGGACGACGCCAAGTTCTGGCTTATCCGAGTGGTCAAGAACGGAGCGCTCAACTACGCGAAGCGCAAGGGCAGGGAGGCCAAGGCCTACGAAAAATGGTGGCACGGCGAGCGGGAGCAGGCCGACTCGGCGGATGAGAGCCTTCTCAAGAACGAATCGGCGGACGAGCTGCGCCGCGGGCTCGAGGCTTTGCCTGAAAAGCTCAAGGCCGTACTCGTGCTCAAGGAATACGGCGGATTGAACTACAAGGAAATCGGTAGGGTCCTCGGCATCAGCGAGGGCAATGTCAAGGTTCGGGCCTTCCGGGCGCGGGAGGCCCTTCTGGGAATGCTCGGGGAGGATTCAACGAATGTGTCCTGACCGTCAACTGCTTTCCGCCTTCGCGGATGGAGAGGTGCCGGAACCCTGGAATGGGCGGCTTGCCCGCCATCTCGCAAGCTGCAGGTCCTGCCGTTCGGCGGTGGAGCGCTTCCAGGCGCTTTCCGACGGGCTTCGTGCCGCCGCGGACCTCCCGAGGGGCCCCGAAGAAGCCGCCATCCTCGCACGGATCGGCGCCGGCCTCGAACGCGCGCTCGAGTCCCGGGACCGCTCGGCGGCCTTCCGGCCCGGCAGCGGCATCTGGCGCCGTCGCATCATGCTTCCCCTTCCGGCCGCCGCGGCGGCGATCATCGTGGTTGCGGCCGTGCTGGTCCTGTCCTTCGTTGGGCTGAGCTTCCTCGGGCAGCGCGGCGCGGCGACGATGGCCAGCGCCGCCGGTTCGGGCACGCTCCAGGCCACCGCCACCGCCGAGATGCCCGCCATCTCGGCCCAGCCTACCAACATGGACGAGCTGCTCCGCTATCTCGACTCGAAGAACGGTCAGGTGACCCTCACCATACGGCTCCCGAACGGCGCGAACTTCGAGCGTGTCGGCGCGCCGGTTCTGCAGGTGGCCGCCCCTCCGGCTCCGGATCAGAAGGACGGGTCTCAGTGAGTTGTCGCCGCGCCTCGTCCTGGCTCGCCACAGCGGGCGCGATTGCGGCCCTGGCGGCCTCTGCCTATGCGCAGGATCTGCCGCAGTCGCTCAAGGACAGGGCGCTCACCATTCGTATCGAGGCGGTCGTCGTATCGCCCGATGCCCAGAAATCCGCCGACGGCGGAAACGCCTCAGGCGGAAGCCCCAGCGCCGGAGCCGGCGGGACGTCCGTTGGCAGCTCTCCCGCGGCCACGGGAGCGGCCTGGAGGCAGGAGAGTTCGGGCACGACCATCCCCGGCACTCCCGTCGGCGTCAAGCTCGTGTCGAACAACGCCGTCATGCTGGTGCAGGTGACTCCCTTCGATTCCGACCGCGGTCATGTGACACTCGTCGTGCAGGCGCAGGTCTGGGTACGAAACGGCGATGGAAGCCTCTCGTTCAGGACTTCGGTGGACAAGGTCGAGGTGGCCTATGGCAAGGCCGTGTTCTTCTACCCGCTCGGCAAGGCTGCCAGCGACAAGCCCAGCCTCCGGGTCGCGATCACGGTGGACAGGGGCGGTGACGCCGCGGCCAATGCGGCCGCCGGAACGCCGGCCGCTGCGGATTCGAGCACGGCCCCTGACTCAGCGCCGGGGGCGAACGCCGCCAAGGGGGCCGGGCTGCCGGTGACTACGGGGGCCGGAAAATAGGGAAAATGAGCTTCGATCTCCCGCGCTCGGCCGAGATCCAGGCCACGCGACCTCACGCTCCCCAGCCGAAGCACCGCAGACGCATCATCCTGCGGGCGACGGCTCTCGGACTTATCGTCGCCGCGGGACTCCTCGTCGGAGCATCCCTCGCGATCGACGCGGTGCTCAGGCCCGACATCGAGCGATTGGAACCGGCGATCGGAGATCCCGGTACGGTCGTGAGCATCATCGGCAGGCACTTCGGGAGCAGCCGGAGCGATTCCCATATCGAGGTGGATGGAGTGGCCCCGACGGCGTCCTCATACCTGTCCTGGGCCGACTCCACGATCAAGGTGCGATTCCCCGTGGCGGTGGATTCGGGGCTGGTCCATGTCATCACGCGTCACGGTCGTTCCAACCCCCGCCTGTTCATGAATCGGGCCCGGCTTCCCGTGCGGGCCTCCGGTGAGCTGGCCGGTCGATCGGGCCCCTACATCGCCGCCTTCTCGGCCGAATCGGGGCCCGTCGGATCCCTCCTGGTGATTTCGGGACTCGATTTCGGCGAGAACCGTGAAGGCGGATCCGTGCTCTTCCCCTGGGCCGCGGACAGCGGGGTGAATCCCCAGCTGGCCCAGTCGGGCCCCTCGACCGTGGAGGGTACCGAGGCGGACCTGGGTAACGAGTTCTGGTCGGACAAGGAGATCCGGCTTCGCGTGCCCGACGGGGCCATCTCCGGCGCCGTCGCCGTCAGCACGGCCAAAGGCAGAAGCAACGGCATATTCTTCAAGGTCGGTGACAGTCCGGGCGCCAAGACCTACGGGGACCCCCGGAGCTATTCGATCAGCCAGACCGTGAGCATCACGAAAGTGAGGGCCTCCGTGCCCAACGAGCTCTTCCTCTGGACGCCCCTTCCTTCGGAATGCGCCTCGCAGCGAGTCGCGAAGATACTCTCGCAGGATCCCCAGCCCCTGGTGCCCGCCTACCGCGGCACCGCCCTCTTCCGCTTCAAGGACATCCAGAATGGTGCCGAGCTGTCGGTCACCCAGTCCTACCTCGTCACGGTGGACAGCGTGATCACCCGGGTCGATCCGGACAGGATAGTGCTCAAGCCGCAGAATCCCCCCGCCCTCATGGCCGCCTACACTGCGGCGGACGACCTCGTGCCGGCGGGCGCTCCCCCGGTGCTTGCCTTGTCCAAGCGGATAGTCGGCTCGGAGCGCAATCCCTGGAGGGTCACCAAGCTCGTCTGGGACTGGATGGCCAAGAACATCGCGTATTCTCCCCTTCGCGAGCGCGCCCACGCCCAGGACGCGCTCCTCGACAAGAGCGCCGACGCCTATTCCTACGCCCTGCTCAGCTGCGCCCTGCTCCGCGCCGGCGGTGTCGCGGCGCGACCCATAGCAGGCTACCTCGTCGACCCGAGCCGAAAGGCAGTGCGGCATTACTGGCTCGAGGTCTACATCTACGGGCTGGGCTGGGTACCCCTCGACCCGGTGCTCGCCCTGGGAGCCTCTCCGGGAGGCGTTTCCGTGGCCTGGGACGACCGAAGCAGGTACTTTGGCAGCGTGGACAACCGTCACCTCGCCTTCTCCCACGGCTATGCCGTCCTTGCGCCGATGGCTCCCGACGGTCGGCGCAGCTCGAAGCAGCGGCGCTGGTCCTTCCAGAGTTTCTATGAGGAAGCCTCCGGTGGGCTCGAGGCCTATTCCTCGTATTGGGGCGACGTGGAAGTCACCGGCCTCTACTGACCGGAAGCCCCCGTGAAGGTTCGGAATTGCGAACGCGAGCCTCAGGACTCCGATGGGCTGTACGCCGAGTCAAGGCGATTTCCGGGCAACCCGCGTCGATTCCGGGATCGCTCAGCCTTGCGCCGTTTGAAATATCAGTGATATATTAGCTCGCCGCCTGTGGAGTCCCGCCCCAGTACAGCGTCCACAGGCTATCCCGTCACGATCATCGGTAGCGAACGGCGTTGCAGCGTCGCCGTCAGAGAAGGAGGAACCATGTCCCAGATTCAGAAGCAGGATCCGGAGCTATTCCAGGCAATGGAGCTCGAGGCGGCGCGCCAGCGCGAGAAGCTCGAACTCATCGCAAGCGAGAACTACACCTCCCGGGCGGTGCTCGAGGCCGTGGGATCCGTCCTGACCAACAAGTATGCGGAGGGCTATCCCGGCAAGCGCTATTATGGCGGCTGCGAGTTCGTGGACATGGCCGAGAACCTGGCCCGCGACCGCGCCAAGGCGCTGTTCGGCGCTGATCATGCCAACGTCCAGCCGCATTCCGGCTCGCAGGCCAACATGGGCGTCTACTTCGCCGCGCTGAAGCCGGGCGACACCATCATGGGCATGGATCTCGCCCATGGCGGCCACCTTACGCACGGCGCCCCGGTAAGCTTCTCCGGGAAGATGTACAAGGTGGTCCGCTACGGCGTCAACAAGGACAGCGAGCGGATCGATTACGACGAGGTGGCGCGCATAGCCCGGGAATCCAAGCCCAGGCTCATCGTCGCGGGCGCCTCGGCCTATGCCCGAATCCTCGATTTCGAACGCTTCCGCGCGATTGCCGACGAGGTGGGAGCCTACTTCATGGTGGATATGGCCCACATCGCCGGGCTCGTGGCCACGGGGCTCCATCCCAGCCCCATCAAGCTCGCCCATTTCACGACCACGACCACGCACAAGACGCTCCGAGGTCCGCGGGGCGGCATGATTCTCGTCGGCAGGGACGGGGACAACGACCAGGGCATCATGAACCCGAAGGGCGACAAGGCCAAGCTGTGGTCCGAGATCGTCGACAGCACGATCATGCCCGGCATTCAGGGCGGTCCCCTCATGCACGTGATAGCCGGCAAGGCGGCCGCGTTCAAGGAAGCCCTGGAGCCCGGATTCAAGGCGTACATGCAGCAGGTCCTCGACAATGCCAAGGCCATGGCCTCCGCGCTTTCTGCCGGCGGGGCCCGGATCGTCTCGGGCGGCACCGACAACCACCTCATGCTCGTTGACCTTTCCCCCCTCGGCATAACCGGCAAGGAAGCGGAGAAGTGGCTGGACGAGGCCAACATCACCGTCAACAAGAACGGTATTCCCTTCGACACCAAGAGCCCCTTCGTGACCTCGGGCATTCGGGTCGGTACTCCGGCCCTCACGACCCGGGGGATGGGAAAGCAGGAGATGGCGGAGATCGCCGGGTATATCATGGAGGTTCTCAAGGCCAAGGGCGATTCCACGGTACTCGGCGGAGTGAAGGAGAAGGTCCTTCGCCTCACGGCGCGCTTCCCGCTTCCTTGAACCATGTCGCGCCGTTCGGCGCCGCGGAAGGTATTCGCCTTCCGCGTTATAGAGAAGACGGCGCGCTTCCCGCTTCCCTGAACCATGTCGCGCCGTTCGGCGCCGCGGAAGGCATGCGCCTTCCGCGTGATGGAGAAGACGGCGCGCTTCCCGCTTCCCTGAGCGATGTCGCGCCGTTCGGCGCCGCGGAAGGTATTCGCCTTCCGCGTTATAGAGAAGACG
>DATJQN010000342.1:0-2083 GCA_035505775.1 Rectinemataceae bacterium
CCCATGAGGGGTATCTCCACTTCGGCGAGCGGATCGTAGGTCTCCATGGCACCGAAACCCATGTTCTGGGAGAAGAACTGCCCCGCGGTGACGAAGGCCGAGTATACGAGCGAGAGGAAGAATCCGATGGAGAGCCCTATCATCGCCTCGCCGAGTATGAGGAGGGCGTAGGCCCCGCCGTCCGCGGGGATGGGGTATCCGGCGGCCTTGACCGCGGGAAAGACCGCCGAGGCCGCGAGGCCGGCCAATCCCAGCTTCGCGACCTGTGGAACTCCCCCGCCGGAAAGCAACGGCGCAACCTCGATCATCGCGAGAATGCGCACCGCTATCAGGAGGAAGAGGTTCCAGTCGTCGAAGGGCCAGTTCATCCGGGCTGCGCCTACCTCGCCATCTGCGGAATCAGCGAAAAGAGTTCCCGGGTGTATTGGCCGAGACTTCCGAACATCCAACCGCCGAGCAATGCGAGTACGAGCAGAATGGCAGCGATCTTCGGGACGAAGGTGAGGGTCTGCTCCTGGATCTGCGTGGTGGCCTGCAGGACGGAAATGATGAGGCCGATCACCATCGCGACGAGGAGGACGGGGGCGGAGAGCATGAGCGTCTCTATGATCCCGCCCCTGAAGATCGTTACAGCCTCTCCTACACCCACAGTTCCCTCCTCAGAAGAAGGATCGCACGAGCTGCTGCGTCAGCAGATTCCAGCCGTCGACCAGCACGAACAGGATGAGCTTGAACGGCATCGATATCATGACCGGGGGCAGCATTATCATTCCCATCGACATGAGGATGGATGCCACAACCATGTCGATTATGATGAAGGGAATGAACAACAGAATCCCGATCTTGAAGGCCACGGTCATTTCGTTGAGGATGAAGGCGGGCACGAGGACATAGGTCGGAACGTCGGCGAGCGTTGCGGGCTTCGGAAGGCCCCGCATCGACATGAAAAGCCGGATATTGTCCGGGTTGGCCCGCATCTGGTTGTACATGAAAATGCGGAACGGCTTCTCGGCCGCGTAGTAGGCCTGCTCCACGCTGATCTTGCCGTCCGAAAGCGGCTTGAGCGAGTCGTTGTAGACGGTCTGGAAGGTCGGCCACATGATGAAGATGGTCATGAAGAGGGCCACGCCGAGGAGAACCTGGTTGGGTGGAGCCTGCTGCAGCGAAAGCGAGCGTTTCACGAAATCGAGGACGATCGAAATGCGCAGGAAGCTGGTGATCAGTATCAGAAGACTCGGAGCCAGCGAAAGCACGGTGAGAAGCAGGAGGAGCTGAACCGAGAAGGCGACCTGCTGGCCCGTGGCGGGGTTGCGCACCCGGAGATCCACGAGGGGCACGACCGGTACCTGCGCGGGGAGCTGCGTCGTGCCCTGGACGCTCGATCCCGGAAAGGCCGAAGAGGGGGTCCGTGCAGCGGGAGAGGGGGTGGGGACCGAGACCGCGCTGTCTTTCGATCTGACGGGCGTCTGCCCGCCGGGGCTCGCAGCCGGGCTCGCCTGGGCGAAAGCGAAGCCCGCCACCAGCACGAGGGTCACGATCAGAGGGAAACGGTGTGTGGCACGCATGGCAGTCGGCCTCAGAACTTCCGGAGGCGCTCGCGCTGGCGAGCCATGAAGTCGCTGCCGCCGAGGCCGGCACCCTGTCTTCCCGGAGCGCCGTGCCGCGGAGCCTTGCCGCGCCCCCGGCCGAGCAATGAGCCGAGCATCTCCGAGAAATCCCCCCGTGGGGCGGACTGCTCGGGGCTGAGCGCGGCCTTCAGGGTCAGGGCGTCGACGAACTCCTTGTCCTCGACCTCCGCGATGAGCGAAATGGAGGCGTCAGTGGCGCCGATCAGGTAGGTCTTGGCGCCGAGTCCCACGATGTGGAGGACTTTGCCCGGACCGAGGTTCGTGGAGCCGAGGAGTCGGACGGCCGATTCCTGCGTACTTCGCGGCTTGGCGAGCCGTCGCATGAGGCGGTAGGCCGCATAGATCACTCCCAGCACGAGTGCGAGGACAATGATCATGCGCAGGAAATAGGCAAATGTGTTGGGCCCAGTGGATGCCGGTCCTCCGGGCGCGGTGACCGCCTTATCGCCGATGGC
>DATJQN010000343.1:0-3686 GCA_035505775.1 Rectinemataceae bacterium
GGGACCTCTTGAAGGAGGCGAGGGCCGCGAGGTTGAGGAGCGAGTCGACCGCCGCCTCGCCGCGCCGGATCCGGCTCCGCCAGGCCTCGTGCCGGGGGATCTTCCCGTCCGCGGCGATCCGGGTGAGGTCGGCGGACGACATCTCCGGGAAGAGGTCCTTCAGCCCGTATCGCCGGACCCGGCTCACCAGCTCCTTGGAGTTGCGGGGCGGCCTGGCGTCCAGGTCGTCGGCGAGCCTCCTCTCCGCCTCCCCGACCTCCCAGAGGACCCCGAGGCGGACCTCGGAGGGATCGATGCCCGGGGCGAGGGAGACCGGGTAGTCGGCGTCCCGGCGGGACGTCCACCGCCCGTCGAGCGTGGAGCGGGCGTCCGCGGCCACCTTGAGGGGCATGGTGAAGACGTCGACGCCGGCGAGGTCGGCCACCTGGGAGGAGGACCGCATGCTGGCCGCGATCTGGCGGACCGGCTCCCGGCCGGTCACCTCCCGGACGGCCCGCTGGCTGGCCAGGGTCGCCTTCTCGCCGGCCATCTTCCCGTCGCCCAGGCCGTTGTCCGAGATGTAGGAGTTCAGGCGGCCGAGGAAGACGTTCACGTAGGTGGGGGAAGCGAAGCGGGCGGCCAGGTAGTTCTGCCGGGCGCTGAAGCCCAGGGTGAAGTTGATGGGGATGCCCTCGGCCCTCAGCTTCCGGGTGGCCATGAGGCCCTCCG
Organism: Rectinemataceae bacterium; assembly: GCA_035505775.1. GTDB lineage: Bacteria > Spirochaetota > Spirochaetia > Treponematales > Rectinemataceae > JAJXZP01. Next base: position 709 of record DATJQN010000343.1, read on the forward strand.
GTGTGAGCGGCACCTTCACGATGAACCGCTCCCGGCTGACGCGGTGGTACCGGCGGGCGTAGTCGATCGTCCCCCGGGTGTCGTGCGCCTGCGACGTGTGCAGTTCCACGCTCACCTTCCCGCCGAAGAGCTGGGCGAGCCGGAGGCCGTGGCGGGCGTTGAGGACGAACGCGATCTCCGCCACCTGCCGGTCCTCCTCCACGCCCGAGAGGACCTCCGCCGCCCGGGCGATCAGGTCGTCGTAGATCCCCTTCTGCACCTCGTCGTTGAGGAGCGTGTTGTTGGTGGTGAGGGCCGAGAACTCCTCGGTCCAGACGTTCCGGGCGCCTTCCATGTCGCCGGTGTCGAGCCACAGCTCGGTCCCCAGGTCGCGGAGCCCCTTCCAGAAGGGGTCCGGGCGGGCGGTCATCCGCCCCGTGGACAGGTCGATCCCCTCCGCGATGAGGGAGTGGAGCTGGCGGATGGACTTCGGATTCGGTCTGAGGAGCTGCATGAGGTATTGTGGCGCGGGTCGGCCGGGTTCACCAGGACGGCTCTCGGGCGGCGGACCTAACTCCTTTCCTCCCCTGGATCCGTCGCCGGGCGCCGGCCCAGCGATTCCGCACCGGAGGTGCGGAATCGCTGCGAAGCCCATTACCTGAAGGGAAATAACCTCCCCGTTGCCTCCTGAGCAGATTCGTATTCAGATTTGGGCTGCTTTTTAGTTGCAAATCTGAGTACTTTTATGGTAACCAGATAGCCCAGGAGGACTCAGTGATCCATCCTCAGTCCCTGCCGGCGTCCGAACGGGATCTCTACTCGAAGCTCCGGCAGATCCTCACTCAGCCAGGTCTTCTCCGGGGAAACCTCGTCGTCTCAGAGCGTACCTGCGGCAAACCCACCTGCCATTGCTACAAGGACAAAACCAATCGGCATCGCTCCCTTTACCTGTCCTTCAGTAGCAGCGGAAAGCACCGGAGGCTCTACATCCCACCGGAATGGGAAGCGGAAGTGCGAGACTGGGTAGGTCGATACCAGCAGGTACGAGATGTTTTAGAGAAGCTCTCGTCCGCCTGTTTGCTTCGTTTGGAGAAACGGGAGGTGTAACCATCCTCCGGCGTCTTCTCGCCTACGCAGAGAAGATCTTCGGCCTTTACGAGGCGTTGGGGGATATCACCGACAACAGGGACCTGCCTCGGATTCCTTGCGCGCTCGTTGCTCGGGCGACCGTGGCCATGTTCCTTGCCCGCCTGGGAAGCCTGAATGCCCTGGAAGGGGCAAAGAAAAAGCCGTTCTGGCAGCGCTGGCTCAAAGGCATCTTGCCGAGCGCCGACTCCATGGGACGCATTTGCACTCGCATGGACCCCGCCCCCATCCGGGGAATCAACTGGCAACTCTATACCCGCCTCAAGCGGAACAAGGTTCTTCAGCCCTTATGGCACGGGCTGATCGCCCTGATCTTGGATGGCCATGAATCTCATGCGAGCTATCGCCGCCATTGTTCCGGCTGCCTCATACGGGAGATCAAGACCGACAAGGGGAAGAAGACTCAGTACTACCATCGATCCGTCGTCGCATTCCTCTGCACTGGCGGCATCCCCTTCCTTCTCGACACAGAACCGCAGCTCCCCGGTGAGGACGAGGTGACATGCGCCCTTCGGCTCCTGAAACGGATCATCGAAAACTACCCCCGGGCCTTCGACGTGGTCCTGGGAGATGCCCTGTATACCGATCCCCGGCTCTACAACCTCCTGCTTGACCACGGAAAAGATGCTCTGACCGTGCTCAAGGATGATCGACGGGACCTGATCGGCGACGCGAAGGCGCTCTTCCTGGGCCGTGAACCGATTCAATTCGACCGGGGGAACAAGAGGGTGTCCTGTTGGGATCTCGAGGGTTTCACTTCCTGGCCCCAGGTCAGAGTCCCCGTACGCGTCGTTCGCAGTTGCGAGCTGGGTAGAATACGTCGGCAGTTGGACGGTAAAGTCGAGGAAGTGACTTCGGAGTGGCTCTGGGTCACGACCCTTTCGACCGCCAGAGCCAGCTCAAACGCGGTGGTTGCCCTCGGGCATAGCAGGTGGGATATCGAGAACAAAGGCTTCAACGAGTCGGTGACGTACTGGCATGCCGACCATGTCTACAAGCACGATGCCGATGCGATCCTGGTGTTCTGGCTCCTCGGCATGATCGCCATCAACCTTTTCCATGCGTTCTTCTCCTGCAATCTCAAACCGGCGCTGAGGGCCAGGACTACGATGCTCATGGCCGGGAGGCTCGTCCTCGCAGAGATTCTCGGTGGCCCATTACCGGCACGGCCCCCTTGATCTCGTTGTCCACCCGACCGTTGGCAGCCTCCGTCCCCTCCCCGGTGGTGATCCCCTCCTCCTGATCTGGTCCTTCTCCTCCACGCCTCTTCTCCGGGCGACCTCGTCGCCTTTCCAATACCCTTTTTCACGGCGTTCGACCTGCCCGAAGATGCCTCCCGAGTAGGCATTTACCGGAAAAGGTGGGCTTTGCTCGATTTCCCAGCGGTTCCGCAACAGAGTTGCGGAACCGCTGGGCGGATTTCCCGATCCTTGACCGGACCTCGGGAGAATCGCTACAATCGCGGCTACCTTCGGCGATCCGGGCGGATCGCACGGCGCCGGGGGCCGAGCCGACCCGTTTCCCCTCCGAATTCCGAAACGGGGAGGCCGTAGAAGAGGAAATCGACGTTACCGGACCGTCCGGCCCAGGGGAGATCGGCGGGCACGGTCCGCGTGACAGAGAGGCACGAACTCGCGGGGATGACTCGCCCGTCCGCGCAAGCGGGCGGGTGCAGGTCCACGAGGGGCTCGTACCGGGAAGTGAAGAGCCGTGGACAAGATCCTCATCCAGGGTGGGGTTCCCCTCAAGGGGACCGTCTCCGTCCGGGGAGCCAAGAACGCCGCGCTTCCGATCCTCTTCGCGACCCTCCTCACGAAGGGCAAGTCCGTCATCCGCCAGGTCCCCCACCTGCG
>DATJQN010000344.1:0-27759 GCA_035505775.1 Rectinemataceae bacterium
TGGCTTCAAGCCGCTCGACCACCCGCTCCGTCTCGGGCTTGGGCAGGACGATGTCCACGACTATCGGCAGGTTGTAGGAGAGGTCCATGATCCGTGCGGTCACCGTCTCGCCGCTTTCGTAGCAGCCCTCGACCCCCCGCAAGACCACGCATCGGGCGCCGATCCGGAGCGAATGGATGTACGAGACGATCGAGGCGGCCAGATCATTTCCCTCGTATCGGGCCTTCTCGCTCGTGTAGACGCGAACGATGGAATACTCGCTCATATCGTGCTCCTCGTGTGCGCGCCACCTGCCCGCTTACGATCCGGAGGCTGCGATGGCGGGGGCCTCGGCCTCGGACGCGCGCCTCGCAGGGGAGCCCTACCGCCCAGGGTGGATGATACCAAGTTTGGGTCGGGAGCAGTAGTGTCGCGGTCCCGGATGCGCTGTCTCGTGAAGCAATCCGTCGGTACATTGCTCCGCCAGACCAGACTGCGTTCGCGCCTTCTCATTGCAGGATCTCGCGCCCGGACACGAGCGCGCCGGTGGCTCGTCTCCTGCGCACCTCAAATAAAAACGGCAGCCGTTCCTGCCGGAACAGCTGCCGTGATCTTGGGCGGTGCAGGAGTCGAACCTGCGACCCCCAGCGTGTCATACTGGTGCTCTAGCCAACTGAGCTAACCGCCCGTTTACCGACGCGCCGGCTACCACCGGCGGGACACTGTCGCGCCCGGTCTCTCGGACGCGTGAGGTCGTTTATAGCAACCTTGACCCTGATCTGTCAAGGCTAGGAGCGTTCGCGGATGGCGACGTTGATCTCGATCTTGCCCTGGGGGGTCTCCATCGGGACGATGAGCGCCTCGACGTCCGCGTTCGAGACTTCCATGTTCTCCCCCGTGAAGATCGCGGGCGGTGTCAGATCGAAGCGGAATCCGAGGTCGTGCAGCTTCGTGACCGCCTGGGCGGTGATCATGTTCGCGAGCTCGGTGATCGTGGCCTTGACCAGATCGTCCAGGGAATTGAGCTCCTCGCCGTTCATGGCCGAGGCGATCTTGAGCGCCGTGGGCTTGTCCATGTCGAACAGCACGCGCCCCTCGACATCTCCTGCCAGGCCCACGATCGCGGCCACCCCCATGACCGGCATGGACGTCGACTTGAGGTACAGCTCGCCGCGACGCACGTCGGCCTGCAGGACTTCGCGCAGGACATTGAAGGCCGCTTCCACAAAGGGGTTGATGTACTCGACTCTCATGCGGTTCTCCTCGACCTCGAGCCGTCGGCCGGCTCTTCAGTCCTTACGATAGGCCAATTGAGCGCCGGAACCCGTCGCGGACCAGTCCTCGCCCAGGCGCTCGTTGGAGCCCAGGATGACGACGCCGTTCGGCTTCAGCTTTTCCATAAAATCGCCCAAAAGCCGCTTTTGGTCAATCGGCGGCATGAACGAGAGCACATCCCTGCAGAGAATGAGGTCGAGCGGCGGCAGGGGGTTGGCGTTCATGATGTCGTGGAACTCGAAGAAAATGGAGTCGCGGATCGGCTGGATGAAGCTCAGACCGTTCCGTCCGGCCGTCAGGAACTCACGGTAATAGTCGGGGGAGTTCTCCGGGAACACCATGTTCGGCGCCATCGAAATGGCGAGCAGATCCGAGTCGTTGGCCCAGATCTTGATCCGTGCCTCCGGGTAGCGTCGACGCATCACGCAGGCCAGAGACCAGGTTTCATAGCCCTTCCCGCAGCCGGGGTTCCAGGCATTGATGTTCTTGGACTCGATGTCGGGCAGCGCCGCCTCGATGGCATGGGCATAATCCTCGTCCCACAGCTCGCTTGTGCACGGGGACCAGAAATCTTTCAGGAATTGGTCGGCGTCGCCCGTCTCCCGCAGCTGGATCTCCCCGGGCTTCCGCGTCGACTTCCACTCCGCAAAGCTGCGGTCGAACCACGCGGAGTTGACGACGGTCACATGGAAACCGCGGAGCGCGCCGAGGGTCTCCTTGATGAAGGATGCCGCCACCTCGGCATCGTCTGCATGCGCCCGGATGGTCCGGTCCTCGGTCTCGGGCGCTGCGCGCCGCTCGACCTGGGTCGACGCAGCCTGCTCCTCCGCGCGATCCGGGGCGAAGATCTTCTCAACGTCGAGGATGATGTACAGCTTCCCCGCATTCTCGACGATGCCCTTGATGTACTTTACGTTGATGTCCCCGAAGATGGGATGCGGCGGCTGAATGGAGGAGGATGCGATGGCCACCACCTTGTCTATGGCGTCGACTATGACGCCGAAGACGTGTTCCTCCACGCGCAGGATGATGAGACTCTCGAGCGCCTCCTCCTCCTTCCGCTCCGCGGGCAGATGAAAGAAGATGCGCAGGTCGATCACGGAGATGATTTCTCCGCGGAGGTTGTAGACGCCGCGGACGAAAGGCGCGGCATTGGGAACGTAGGTGAAGCGTCCCGCCTTGGCGATCTCCTTCACGCTCATTATGTCGATGCCGTACTCCTTCCCCGCGAGGGAGAAGGTGACCATCTTGAAGTCGATCCTGTCGGACTTTCGCGCGGGCTCGCCCGCCTCGGCCCTGACTTCCTGCTCAACTGCTTGCGTGGGCATGCCGCACTCCTGGCCTAGCGGATCGTGGCCTCGAGGCGCCTGCGCTCCTCGAGCTCGCGCTTCAAGCCAAGCTCGAGGAGCTGGCTCACGTCGATGATGAGACACACGGACCCGTCGCCGAGGATGGACGCGCCGGCAATGCCCGGCGACAGGGTGAACTGGTCGCGGAGGGGCTTGATCACCACGTCCTCCTCGCCGATGAGGGAGTCCACCATGAGTCCGACTCGCTTGTCCGCAGTGCCGACGATGACGACGAAATGGTAGTCCCGCTGCTCGTTGGTCGGGATGCGGAACAGTCTGTTGAGCCTGAGCAGGGCGACGACATCGTTCCGGATGTTGAAGACCTCGTAGTTGTCGATCATCTTGACGTCGGTCGGCTTGATCCGATGGCTCTCGATGACGCTCGTGATCGGTATGGAGTAGACCTCCTTGCCCACCCGCACGAGCAGACCCTGGATGATGGCGAGGGTGAGGGGAAGCTTGATCACGAAACGGCTGCCCTTGCCGCGCTGGCTGGACACCGTAACCGAGCCGTTGAGCTTCTCGATCTGCCGTCTCACCACGTCCAGCCCGACGCCCCTGCCCGAGATATTGGTGACCGCCTTGGCCGTCGAGAAGCCGGGCTCGAAGATGAGGTTGAAGGCCTCGACCTCCGTGAGCACCTTGCTGGGATGTATGAGGCCGCGCTCCACCGCCTTCTGGCGGACGCCCTCTATGTCGATTCCCTTGCCGTCGTCGGCGACCTCGATGATGATCATGTTGCCTTCGTTGGAGGCCTTGAGGAGTACCGTCCCCGCCTCGTTCTTCCCCGCCGCGCGCCGCTCCTCCGGGCTTTCGATGCCGTGGTCGATGGCGTTCCTCACTGAGTGCATGAGGGGATCCAGGAGGTCCTCGATCACCGACTTGTCCAGCTCGGTGTCTTCGCCCTCGATGACCAGGTCGATGTGCTTGTTGAGCGACTTGGAGAGGTCGCGCACGAGCCGCGGAAACCGGCTGAATATCTGGCTGATGGGCACCATGCGAATGCGCATGACGCCCTCCTGAAGTTCGCCCGTGATGCGGCCGAGGTTCTGGGCCGTGGAACGGAACTTGGCGACGTTGTTCTTGAGACTGGCCTCGAAACCGTCGAAGGACTGGTAGAGCTCGCCGTACTTGTCCAGGATTTCCTTCTTGATCTCCTTCGCCGATTTGCCGGACTGAATCGCCGACAGGTGCTCGGGCAGTTCGTCGAAAAGTTCCTTGAGCCCCTCGCGGAATCGCCCCTGCGAAGCCTGGAGGGTTCCGGTGAGATCGCCGAACTGCGCGGAAATCTGATTGAAGGTGGCCTTGTTGATCACGGTCTCGGAGACGAGATTGAGCAGGTTGTCGATGCGGCGGGAATCCACCCTGAGAATGGACCCTGACTGCGTCGCCGACTTGCGCCCCTCGACATCCCGATGCGCCTCGTCCTCGCGGGCCTCGTGGGGCGGCTCCGCCGGCGCCGCGGCCTCGGGAGACGATGCCCGCGCCTCGGCGGGCCGCGAGGGTCCGCGTGGTGCGGCGGAGGGCGCCTCCGCCTTGGCGGGGCTCCGGACCGGCTGCTTTGCTGCGGCCGCAGGTGAGGTCTTTCCCGCCGGCTCCGCGAAAAGCTCGACCATGTCCACGCCGATGACAACGTCGGGGATCATCGCCTTGCGGCGGATATCCTCGGGATCCCGGTCCACGGCTACAAAGTACTCGACCTGGGGATAGAAGGCGTCCTCGTACAGGCGCTCGAAGTCGGGGACGGTCTTGAGGACTGTGGCGACATCCCTGAGCGCGGCGAAGGCGTGTATGGCGGACACGGTCTTCATGACATTGTCGGGGTTGAAGCTGAGCGTCATGCGGAACACCCGGCGTGGCCCGGCCGCCTCACGGAGCTCGAGGAGCTCGTACTCGCTGAGCCCCTCCTCCGACGGAGACGGACTCGATTCGAGACTGGGCTTTGCTGCGACCGGACGACTGGCGGCGGGCTTGGGGGAAGCGCCCGCGGCCCTGGCGGGTTTGGCCTCTGCAGGGAGAAACGATGCCAGCGTGGAACGCAGACCAGCAGTGTCCTCGCGGTAGATCGAGGAGGAGGCGCGGGCGTCGAGCATCGCCTTGATGACATCTATCGAGGCAAGGAGGGCATCGATGAGGGATTCCGTGACTGTGGCCTGGCCGGAACGGATACCATCGAGCACATCCTCGACCAGATGGGTGAACTCCGCCAATTCCGTCATCTCGACGGTGCCGGCACCCCCCTTCAGGGTGTGGGCCGCCCTGAATATCTCATCCACCGCGTCGCGGTTGCCGGGGTCGTTTTCCAGCACGAGGACGCTCTGCTCGAGGGTTTCCACCTGCCCGTTGGCTTCCGAGAAGAAATCCTTGAGAAGCTCTTCGTTGTTGGGGTCGAGATAGTCGCTCATCGTCCTTAGAGCATCATATAGATGGGAGCTTCCGTCAAGGCCGAGCCCTCCTGCGGCGGGCGAGGATCGATGCGGAGGCTTTGGGACTCGACGGCCGGAGCTTCTGCTCCGATAATCATATGACGCCGTGCTTTCGCCATCATTCGGCGTTAAAATTGTCGATGTCGACATTCGTCGAGGAGCCCTTAGCCATGGTCAAGCGCGCCACCGCTCGCGGTATCGTCATCTTCGCCCTCCTGTTCGCCGTCGCGTCCGCTGGCCAGGCCGCGGATCTGGTCGTCAACAGTCTCCAGCTCGTGACCCATGGCGAAACCGACTCGTCCAGCGGCCTGTTCTCGGCGAGCACCCGGCTGTACTACCAGCTGGATATCAGGGGCGGCGACAAATTCAGCGGCCTGCTTCGCTTCGACTTCCTGAACGGCGCCATAGAGAACTCCCTTCCCTCGTCCATTCCGACGGCTACGGCAGCCCTCAGCCCCCAATTCGAGACTGCCGCGATCACGGCCAAGGCAGTGTTCGGCCTGCCCCTCGACGCCACCTATTTTGTGGGATATCTCGACACCTTCTGTTCCGGGGACGACTTTCTCCCCCTGTTCGGGGCCGCTCCCTTCTCGACCAACCTCAGGGGCCCCATGGTCTACCCCAACGGGATCGACAACAACCCCAACCGTTTTTTCGACGGTATCCACGCGGCCAACGGCACCGGCTTCCGGCTCGGCACCGCCCGGAGTCTTTCCGACAACTTCCAATCCTACCTGTACCTCTACCAGGATTCCGACATCGGCGCCGGCTCCTGGTCGAGCGACCTGCGCGGTCTCATGAATTACGAGCACATAAAGCTCGAAGCCTTCGCCGGAGCGACGCTGACCCCCGGCGCCGCCGACGGCATCTATCGGGGCGGACTCATGTTCTTCGCCGCTCCCGGGGAGGTCGGTGAGTTCTTCGCCCAGATAGGAGTACCCCACTGGGACCCCCTGGGCGGCTTTTCGATCAACGACGTCTATTTTCTCTTCGAGCCCCGGATCAACTTCGGCTTCGGAAACCTGGCCCTGACCGTATTCTACCATCCGGCCTGGTATCGGCAGCAGCCCACCAACGAGGCGGACGCCCTGGACGCGGCCTTGAACCTCCGCTTCGGTCGGATCGCGCAGGATGGAGCCCAGGGCGGGCTCGAGGGCCTCCTTGAGTTCCGGCCGCTCACAACCGACCCGACCGCCATTCCGCGGCTCTCGGTCATAGCCTCGCCCTACTACTCCGCCATAGCCGGCGGCATCGAATGGGACTTCAAGCTCGGGCTGCAGCTGTTCCCGGTTCCCACCGCGTGGTACGGTATTTTCGAGCCCTTCATCGGGCTCAAGACGTCTTTCTAGGAGAGCGCAGTGTCCCGATCCAAAGGCATTCTACTCGGTGCCCTGCTTGGCCTCGTCGGGTGGGTCTCCCCCGCGCTCGAGATCGGAGTGGCCGGCTCCGCGAGCAATCTTTTCTTCCCCTGGGACCAGAACTCGGCCACCGCGCCGAGCGTCACGGCCTTCTCCTCGACCGACTACTTCTGGGGTGGGGAGGCCTGGGTCTCGGCGCCTATCGGGATGGACGGCATCGTCAGGCTGTCCTATCTCCGCGACCCGGTGTTGCGGAACCTGGTCAGCGGCACGGTCGAGTTTGACCGTGGCGTGGCCAAGATATCCGTGGGACCCCTCGTCGGCCTCTTCAATTCGACGGACGTGCCATTCTCCGCGGGTCTGACCACCCAGGTCGAGTTGCGCTGGCCGGGAGTCGCCTATGTCTCGGTGCATTCCGAGGGGGGCCTCGCGGTGGGCGTGCTCCAGATGACCCAGGACCCCCAGGCCCTCACCGAGCTTTCGGCCGGGTTCTACGCTCCGAACGCCATCGTGTCGGGACAGCTTTCCGTCAAACGCTTCAACGACGAGGTGGGCGGATCCCTGATCACCGACACGGCGACGCGTTATGCGCTGCTCCTCGATATCTTCAAGAAGAATGTCCCCTACACGGTGCTGGGAACCGTCGGCTATGAGCTGCGTTCCAAGCACTACGCCGCCACCGGGGAGAGCGACACCCTCGGATCCATCGTGCTCGGCGCAAAGATCTCCGCAGTCGTGGCGCGGGGCTACACCGTGTCGACCGAGCTCCAGTCGGCATTCTATACCTTCGGGATGGACAACCTGCTCAATCGCGGTCCCAGCAGCGCCGCCTTCATGTTCTCCGCGGGCATCGGACTTGTCATCGACGTGGACGAGATACATGCCGCCGCGGCAGGGAAGCGGTCCCCCGCGCCCTCCCAGGCGGCAACGCCGGCGGCGACGCCAGCGGCGACGGCGCCACCTGCAAGTCCGGCGCAGCCGACCGATTCATCCGGCGCAGCCCCTCCGACCCCGGGCGGCCCGGAGAGCGCTCCGTCCACACCGTGAAAGACGCCGAGACTCGATTCATAAAAACCTTTGGCTCCCTGTTTCCCGAGCGGGAGCTTCCGGCGGCGGAGCTCCGCGCCATCCTGGATTCAATTCTGTACCGAAGGCTCGATGCAGGTTCCGTGATTCTCCGGGAGGGCGAATCCTGTGCCGCCGTCCCCTTCGTGCTTCAAGGCGCGATCCGGGTATACAAATCTGCGGAGAGCGGTCGGGAAATCACGCTCTACCGGATCGTCACCGGCCAGAGCTGCATTCTCAGCTCGGGATGCGCCGCAGGCATCGAGCCCTTCCCCGCGACGGCAGTGGCGGAGGAACGCACGGAAGCGGCCTTCCTGCTCGCGGCCACAGTGAGACGGCTCTTTGCCCAGGGGGCGGCCTTCCGCGACTTCGTCCTCGGCCAGTATTCCCGGCGAATGGCGGACGTCATCGAGCTCGTCGAGGAGGTGGCTTTCCGGCATGTGGATCAGCGCCTCAAGGAGTGGCTGGCCGAACGCCGCGCCGAATCGGGGGGTGAGCGCATCCGCACGACGCACCAGGTTATCGCCGACCAGCTCGGAACCTCGCGGGAGGTCGTCAGCAGAATCCTCAAGGACTGGGAGCTCCGGGGCGCGCTGAGCATCGCACGTGGAGAAATCCGGCTCCTTCCCCCCTTCGATTCGCTCCGCGTGTGACCGCCGTCACAGATAGCTTCCCTTTCTCTCGCTATTTTTATCGAGATTTCTGGTGCTATTCCAGACGAAGGAGCGATGTCGACGATGGCAACGAGACTGGTAATTGTCGGGGGCGTAGCTGGTGGCGCCACGGCGGCGGCGCGAGCCCGGCGCCTCAGCGAGGACGCCGAGATAACGATCATAGAGCGGGGCCCCTACGTCTCCTTCGCCAACTGCGGCCTGCCCTATTTCATAGCTGGAGCCATCGCCAAGCGTTCCAAGCTCCTCCTCCAGACACCCGAAGGCTTCGACAGCCGCTATGGCGTGAAAGTGCTCCTCCGCTCCGAAGCGGTCGAAATAGACCGAGCCGGGAAGCGCGTCAAAGTGAGGATGGCCGGGGACAGAGCTCTGGGCGGCCAGGCAGACGGCCCAGCGGACGATGCATGGCTGGACTACGACAAGCTCATCCTCGCCCAGGGGGGCAACCCGGTGATGCCGCCGGTCGAGGGAGCTGGGTCCCCCAACGTATTCAAGCTCTGGACCATTCCGGACATGGACCGGATCGTGAAGTACCTCGATGAGGAAAAACCGCAGAGCGCCGTGATCGCCGGTGGCGGCTTTATCGGACTTGAGATGGCGGAGGCTTTCCGCGAGCGGGGACTGTCCACGACCGTCGTGGAGATGATGCCGAGGCTGATGCCCGCAATGGATCCCGAGTTCGGATCCATGATTGCGTCGCGGCTCGAATCCCACGGAGTTGCCGTCCGCACCGGAGTGGCGCTCAAAACCGTCCATGCCGGCGAGCGGGAGGTCGAGCTCTCGGACGGCTCTCGCGTGCCGGCGGGCGTTGTGCTCTTCTCGGTGGGTGTCAGGCCCGAGCTCAGCCTGGCCACATCCGCCGGGCTCAGCATAGGCAGCTCGGGCGGCCTCCTCGTCGACGAGCGTCTCCAGACTTCGGACCCCGACATCTTCGCGGCTGGCGACATGGTCGAAGTCGTCCAGCGCGTCTCGGGGAAGCGGGTTCGCGTTCCCCTCGCCGGGCCGGCGAATCGCCAGGGTCGCATCGCGGCCTCCAACGCACTGGGGCAGAACATGCGCTATGCCGGAGCCCTCGGGACGAGCGTATTCAAGGCATTTGACGCGACCGTCGCCTCCACCGGGCTCAGCGAGACCGCGGCCCGTGAGGCAGGCTTCCAGGTCGGCAGCGCGACCGTCCACAAAGACCACCACTCGGCCTACTATCCCGGGGCCAAGGAGCTCAGCCTCAAGCTCGTCTACGACCGCAGGGACGGCAGACTGCTCGGTGCCCAGGCCTTCGGCGAGGAAGGGGTCGAGAAGCGGATCGACGTCGCAGCCACCGCCCTGCTCGGCCAGCTCCACCTGGCCGATCTGACCGAGCTCGACCTCGCCTACGCCCCGCCCTATTCCTCGGCCAACGATCCGATCAATGTAGCCGCAATGGTGGGAATGAACGACCTGGAGGGTTACAGCCCCCTCGAGACCGCTGCCGAGCTCAAGTCGGCCCTGAACTCGGACAGCCCGCCCCTCGTGCTCGACGTCCGCAATCGGAACGAATACGACGAGCGCCATATCGCGGGCTCGCTCAACATCCCGGTCGACGAGCTGCGCTTCTCTCTGGATGAAGTGCCGAGGGACAGAGCTGTCCACGTTCTTGACCGAACCGGTTTCCGGGGACACCTCGCTCTGCGCATATTAAATGGTAGTGGCATAGCGAAAGTCATGAATGTTTCAGGCGGCTTCCTGAGCGTCGAGGCGGAGGGCGGCTTCCCGATCGAGGCCGGCGAGTAGCAGAGAGCTTCCGCGGGCGCGGCCCAGGCCGACGCCACGCACAACATGCCGGGACCTGGAGCCCGGAAGGACCAAGGAGAGATCAAGATGGCGGCTACTAGTGTCAAGGACATGATCAAGGCGGGAGCGCTCATCGTGGATGTCCGCACGCCGGACGAATTCGCCGACGAGGCCTATCCCAAGGCGATCAACATACCCCTGTCCATTCTGCCGGCCAAGCTCGACCAGCTCGGCCCCAAGGACAAGCCCATAGTCCTCTACTGCGCCTCGGGCGCACGGAGCGCCCAGGCTGCCCGCTTTTTGCAGAAGTCTGGATACAGCAACGTGGTCAACGCGGGGGGCCTCGACGACATGCCCCGCTAGGGCGGGAGGGCTGGAAGGGCCGATGGCCCCGGATCGCACCGGGGCTTCCCATCGGAACCACCGCTTTTTGGATGGCGCGGGCATTGTGGCCCGCGCTCTTTGTTTTTCGACGCCCAGTCCGGGCCGGATTGGCTCCCCCCGTCCTGTTCTGCTATCATGGGGCGGCGCGGACGGTTCCCGGGGACAGAGCTGACGGCTGTGCCATTATGGCTCGCCGGGGACAGAGCTGGCGGCTACGCCGCCGGCGGCATCGATGGCGCCGCCGCTGCCAGCTCTATGTGCGAGGGAGCATCATGGCCGACACCACACTCGATGAGGAAAAAGACAGTCTCATTCAGGTATTGACGGACGACTACGCGCGCGGCGCGGTGGATATTGCCGACTTCGAGCGGTCGGTGACCCGAATCAACTCCTGCATCGACCGCCCGGCACTCGAGCGGGAGGCGGCAACCCTCGGGCTCGGCACCGCCCTCGTGGCATTGCGGCAATCACCCGCTCCGGCGCCGGCTCATGGCCCACTTGAAGCGATACCGCTTGAGTGCGTCAGCGGCACTATACGAAAAAGTGGGCGCTGGGTGCAGTCCGGCGCCTATCGCTTGCACGTCAGATCCTCCTCTGTGCGGCTCGATCTGAGAGATTATGAAGGGGGACGGGGCTTCAGGCTCCTTCTCGACATTGAAGCCGCTTCAAGTTCCATCCGCATCACCGTGCCGAGGGGTTTCATCGTGGAGGACCGCTTCACCGGTCAGGTAAGCAGTACGGTGCGCAACCGGCCAAAGGGCGATAGCTACGGGGACAACCGTATCCTGCTCGTGGGGAATCTGCGCTCATCGGTTGTCAAGATTGGTTACCGGTAGGAGGGCGGAACACTTCTGGCGCCAGACTGTTTGCCGAAACCCTGGCAACGGCGCTCCGGCCCTTCAAATTCCGTTGTGCTTTCTGGAGCCGCCTGGGATCCGCGGTTCGAACCCCGGGCCCTCGAACCATGAGCCGCCCGGGATTCGCGGTTCGAACCCCGGGCCCTCGAACGATGAGCCGCCCGGGATTCGAACCCGGGACCCACGCCTTAAAAGGGCGTTGCTCTACCGACTGAGCTAGCGGCTCGCGGAGGCTACAGTAGCGGGAGCTTGGGCCTCTGTCAACACGAGCCGGGCCTGTCGAGCTCTGTCCCCACGAGCGGCGCCTATCGGGAGCCAGCCCGACGAGCAGCTCTGTCCCCATGGACAGCAAGAATCCCCGCCGAGGCCCGTAGCGGCCGATCCTCAGTATCGGAACTCGAGGCTCATTAGCAGATTGTAGACCGGCCGGGTGCCCGGCTCGAGCCCGAGTTCTTCTCCGTACGCTGCAATATTCAGCGTGAAGACGTTCAGGTCGAGCCCGACCCCGGCGCTGAGCAGCGCGTCGCGAATGCCGGCCCTGATATACAGAATGTCGAGCACCCGCGTCTCCACGCCGAATGAGACGTTGAGGATGGCGTTACGCGGCAGGAGGCTTAGAAGGTCGAGGACATCGCTGTAGTCCATGGCAAACTCGAGCGAATCCAGTACCTGGCCGAGTCTGCCCAGCTTGGGCTTCCACATGAGTCCGAAGTCAAGGTTAGGGTGTATGACCGCGTACGAGGTGCTGGGAGCGGCCCCGGTGCTGTTCAGGAAATCCATGATTCCACCGGAATAGGTGGAGATAAAGGCCGGGCTGTAGACGTCCCTCCAGGCGAGGCCGGCCGCGACAACCTCGTCGTAGGCCCAGCGAAGTCCCATATCCAGGCCGATGCCCGTGCTCATCGTGTAGGGGGCGGCAAAGATCTGCGTGGGACTGGAGAGGAGGGAGGAAAGACCGAGGACATCATACGTGTCGGCCGACTCGCCCCGGACAAAGCCCTTTGCACCGACCCCTGCGTCAAGACTGTGCCCCTTGCCCAGGTCGAAGCGGAGCGCATAGCCCCCCGTGAGGAGAAAGTCCTCGCGCAGGTTCACCTTGATTGAGCTTGCGCTCGCCATGTTGAGCACGAAACCAGTCGTGTTAAAGACGCCGAATCCGAGGCCGTGATCGATGTAGCCGAAAGATACGGGGCCCGGCATCGTGAAGCCCGAATAGATGCGGTAGTTGTTCTTGGCGAAGAGTTGCTGGAGCGAGGCGGTCAGGTCGCCGCCCGCCACCGCCATGTTGGCAAAGTCGAACAGCGGACCGGCGGCATCGAAGCCGAGCTGTGAAACCAGGAGCTGCTTCGGGGCCACTGCAATTCCCGCAGGATTGGACAACAGCACGTAGTAATCGTCGGCGAGCGCCGCATGAACCCCGCCCATGGCCAGGCTCCGCCCCTCGGGGGGAGTGAAAGGATCGATTTCGTTGACGGCCCACGTGCTCGCGAGTGCGATCAGGGCAAGGATGACGCAGGCTATGGATCGTGCTCTCATTCATTCTCCCGTCTCGTATGAAGTCCCGCGTGCTCTATAGATTCATGAAGCTTGCAAGCTGATCGATTGCCGACGTATCGGCTCCGGGAAGCAGCTTGGCATTGGCGATGATCGCTTGAGCGGCAAGATACTCGCTGCTGCTGAAGTAAGGATCACCCGGAGCAAGGGTCGTTGGATCAACGCCGGGGCCAAGCGCCGGCGAGCTGGCCGCCAGTGCCGCCGCCGCAAGCACGTAGTCTGTAGCGTTCACGGATGATTGATCCACTTTTGTGGGATCGAGTGTCGCCAGGTAGCTGAGCCCGGTCGCAATATCGGCGCTGGAATCGGCTTGGAGTTGTGAGACGATGGAGCTTATCTGGCTCGAGTCCGGGTTCGTTCCGTTCGCGAAGTCGGAGAGCGCACTTAGTAGCGCCGATCCCGCCCCGCTTGCCACAACCGCAGCTTCGGCCGCGGATTGCTCAAGGTCTGCCTTGGTGGCGGTATCTGTCGTATTGCCGATTTCCGTGTTCAGACTCTCAAGCAGTGCAGTGGCCAGCTTCGTGTCCTGGTTGTCCTTGGCCTGCGCTGCGAGGTCCGAAGCCTGCGAAGTGCTGAGGTTGGTCGGGATGGAGAGGCTCGGGCGTGCAAGCGCGCTCGCCAGCGAGGTCGTAAAGAGCTGCTGGCAGCCCATCAAAAGAATGGCCGCAAGCGATACTGTCGCCAGGGCGAACTTGACTGCCCGCATGCGAAGCCTCCTCGGCGGCAAGGGTCGCGGGTTCGGGCCGCGTCCGGTTGCTGGGTTCGGACCTGGGATTCCCGGCCCGGGAATCGCCCTCGCCCTTCTAGGATTATCGGCGCGCAGCCCCGATCGCCAAAGCGTTCAGAACCGTATCGCCGCCTGCAGTGCGATGCCGCTCCTCGGGTTGTCTCCCGGGTGTCTGCCGAGCTCTTCCGTGAAAACGGCCGCATCGAGCTTGAAGAAGAAGAAGTCGAAACCGAGCCCCGCGGAGAGCCAGCCTTTGTTGATCCCACCGCGGAGACTGACAAGGTTGATGAGCTTCACCTCGGCACCGATATGGAGCAGGTTCCAGACGCTCTGCTGGCTGTCATAGATTCCCACCGGATCCTGGATCTCGAAATAGAGAGCCGGGTCCACAACGTGCGGCACCAGGCGGGGAGTCCAGGCGAGTCCGGCGGTCATGAACGGCGGCGTGTAGGCCGTGGCCGCATCCGTACCTGGGTTGGGAAGGCTCCCCGACGAAAGTCCCTGAAGCAGCTCGTCGATCGTATACCTCCCCATGAGATAGGTGGGTGATATATCGCGGAGCGTCAGACCGAACTTCAGCGACCCCAGCTGCAGGGAAGCGCCGAAATCCATGGCGAGGTTGAAACCCGCGTAGACCGATTCGCCCGACAGGTTCGGGTTCATGACGAGGTCGAGGAGGGGCCAGCCGCCTTCGACCGAATCCATGCGGTAGTACGGCCGGGCGTCGCCGCCGATGTCGAATCGCAGGCCGGCGATCCGGACCGGAATACCGAGTCCGATAACGGCGTTGATCATGGTCGAACTGCCGAGGGTCGACCCGAGAGCCGTGTGCCCGGACGCGACCTCGTCCGTGACCCCGTACAGGCCCACGCCGAGGCCCTTGCCCGCATACCCCAGTCCGAAGGCACCGCCTCCCCCCAACCCATTCTGTATCAGCAGATCGTTGAGGGCAGTGACCATCTGGGATTCGCTCCCCCCCTGCAGAAGGGAGTATGCCTCGGAGAGGTTCGATGCGGTGGGCTTGAGGTAGGCCCAGCTCTTGACGTCAAGGGCAGTGAACTCGCCCTTTTCGCTGGCGAAGCCCGCAGGATTACCGTAGAACGAGGAATATCCGGAGGACAGGGAAATGAAACTCCCGCCGAGGGCCATGCTGGCGGCATCCTTGGGTGTGAGCTCGGGGAAGGATTGCGCCGATAGGCCGAGGGCCATGAGGCCCGGAAGGATGATGGAGAGGAAGACTGCCGTGGTGCTGTGCTTATTCATGCTGCTGCCTCAAAAGCTGAAGGGCGAGTGCGCCGCGGTGAGGATGGCGTCTACGTTGGTCTGGTCCGACCCGCTTGGGGCGGAGTAGCTTACGCTGGCGCTCCCTGTGCCGTTCACGAGGTTCCACAGATCGTCAATCGTGTTTCCGGTGCCGCCAGACGTGCTCGTACCGTTGAGCACATAGGAGAGCATGGCACCCTGCGCCGCGTCTCCAATTGCTGCGGGGCTGAGTGTCGTCGTCCCCCCATTCGCTACAATCGAAGCACCCAGAGCGTCATACGCAGGCTTCGAATCTATCAGCGACGAAACGGCGGCCCTGAACTTGGCCCCCGTTGAATCGGCGAGTACGTCACTCGGGAGTGATGCCTTGAGAAAATCGATGATATTGGTGCCATCCAGACTACCAAGGTCGGTCGAGAGCGCCGCACTCACCACGCCATTGACCACTGCCTGGCCGTCTGTCGTGTTGAGCTGGACCTGGGCATAGAGTGCCGCAGCGGACTGAATCTCGTCAGCAGAATTGGAAACGTCGCCGTAGGCGGCGCTGAGATTATCGAGAACGGCGTTCTTCTTTGCCGAATCATCCGAAAGATCGGTGTAGAAGGAGGGCGAATCGGCCAGGTTCTCGAGATCGGATACGGACATGGAGGCCAAATCCGCTGCGCTGGGCGTCTTTTGCTGTCCCAGACCCGCCTTCTGGAACAGGTTCAGGGAAAAGAACTGATCGCACGACGAGAAAAGCAGAAAAGTGAGGATTCCGAGGACAGCGAGTCCCACGGGCGGCCGCTTCATGAGCGCACCTCCAGATGATGGTTGCACTTTTTCTCGCTTGAACACTCAACATAGCGCAAATTGGAGATTTTTCAAGCAGGGCCCCCCGGTACCACGCCTTTCAGGAACTCTGCCTCTGCATCCATTCCCGTTTCCCGTGGATCGAGCTGCCCCGAAATCCGGCACGTGAAGGCCCTTCCCCCTTGAGTATCGGCGGGGGAGTCCCATATCCGCAGCTTCAGGTAATTCTCCGACGTGGCTCTCCGGGGCGGGCCGGAGCTCTGTCCCCCGCCGGAGCTCGACCGACTGGAGCTCTGTCCCCCGTGGGGAGCGCGCAGATCTCCAAGCGCGGCTTCGTCATCCGCCGCCCCCTCACAGATTCCCGCATCCCCTCCCTCGAAGACCGCTTCGACCTCGGAGCCGCTCCAGCGCCGGACGTAATCGGCGCGCCCGTTCCACGCCAGCTCGTTCAGCGCGGCCACCCGCTCACCCGCAACCCGTTCCGGCACCCGAGGACGGAGTGCCTCGGCCCTCGTCCCGGGACGGGGCGAAAAGGGGAACGCATGTATCCAGGCGAAGCGGGCCTCCTTGCAGACCCCGAGGGTTGCCTTGAACTCCTCGTCCGTTTCGCCCGGGAAGCCGGCGATGATATCCGCGGCAAGAAAGGGGTCGCCCCGCACGGTGCGAAGTGCCCCAGCGGCGTCGAGCAGCTCTCGACTGCGATAGGCTCGTCCCATGCGGCCCAGGACCGAGTCGGAACCCGACTGGACGGCGAGATGGACATGAGCTCTGACCCTCGGGTCGGCAAACACTTCGAGAAAGGCCGGATTCACACGGTTCGGCTCGTACGACGAGATGCGGTAGGCGACCCGGTGTGTGCCGGCAATCAGGCGGGCGAGAAGGCCGGGGAAGTCCCGTGATCCATCCCGGTACTGGGAAAGGTTGACGCCGGTCAGCACGATCTCCGCCCGCCCCGCAGCCTCGAGCTGTTGCGCGCGGGCGAGCGCTTCTTCGACCGGAAGACTGCGCGATGGTCCACGCGCGAGGCAGACCCTGCAGTAGCTGCAGCGGTTGTCGCAGCCGTCCTGAACCTTGAGTGCGGGGCGGGAATGGAAGGCGAACGATGCAGGGTGGTAGTCAAAACGCCCCCGCTCGTCCGCGCCGGCAAGACCGCCGCCGGAGGCAAGGCCGGAGGCAAAGCCGGAGGCAAGTCCGGAGGCGCGCCCGGGGTCCCGCGTACTTTCGAGTTTCCACTCATGGAGCGCCTCAAGGAGATCGCCGTGCCCTCCCCAAAAGTCGAAAAGCCAAGTGGCGAGACCGAGCAAGCCCGCCTTGGCCTCGCCCGGCACGACGACTACCCGTTCATGGAGAGCTTCGAGAGCCGCGGCGTCCAGCTGGGCATAGCAGCCCGTCGCCAGGACCACGGCGTCGGGATGGCTGGCGAGGGCCGTGCGGATAAGTCGACGCGCCTTCTGCTCGGCCTTGCCGGTCACCGTGCAGCTGTTCAGCACGAGGAGATCGAAGTTGTCGTCGGATGCGCCATGGACTCCCGCCACCAGCTGCGCACCGGCGCTGCGGAAGGAATCCGCAAGGGCTTCGGACTCGAGTTGATTGAGTTTGCAGCCCAGCGTGTGAAAGGCGACACCCAGCCTCATGGTCAGTGAGTGCCGAGTCGGGTTATCCCGTTCTTGGCGTCGTCAAGACCGGGATCGTACTGGAGCGCCTTCCTGTATGCGTCGATCGCCATGCTGTTCTGACCGCCCTTCTCGCGCGCCCAGCCGAGGCGGGCCCACCAGTGCGCGTTTTCGGGCTCGTACTGCAGCGCGGCACTGAAGGAGATGTCCGCATGATCGTAGCGCATCAACCTGAGGTAGATCTCGCCCATGAAGTAATAGGCCGTGCCGGCCCTGCCCCCTTCGGGCAGGGTGCTGACGTAGTTCTGGAAGTCCCCGAGCGCTGCCTCGTTGCGTCCGAGGTAGAAGGCGGCTTCGCCGAGACTCTCGGAGAGTCGCGGATCGTGGCGTACCGCGTAGCCTTTCAGCGCGTAGTTTTCGGCATCCGCCCATCTCTGGAGGGCGAGGAGACTCCAGGATATGACGACGTAGGACTCGATGTTGCCGGGGTCGGCGCTTATTTCGTCGATGCAGACCCGGCGCGCGTCGTCATACCTGCCGCTCAGATAGAGCTTCAGAGCGTCCGGTTTGGTCTGGGCGAAGGCGGGAGGAAGCACCAGCGCGAGCAGAATCCCGAGGGACAGGAAGCGGCGCCAGCGTCCGGCTCCGCGGCAGTCAGCTGCCGACATCGGGCGGTGGCGCAGTCATCTTGCAGGCGCCGTTGAGGCGACAGCCGGTCTCCATGGTCACCTCGGGTGCTGTCACGTCGCCGTCGATGGAGGCGGTGGAAAACAGTTCGATCCGCTCCCGGGCCCGGATGTTTCCCTTGACGATGCCCTTGACCGACACGACCACGGCACTTACGTCGGCCTCGACGACGGCATGTTCGTCGATGTGCAGTTCGCTCTCCGAGCGGATGATGCCGCTGACGCGACCCTTGATCATGAGGGGTTTCTTGAAATGCATTTCGCCGGAAAATTCGACGTCGCTCGCGAGAATCGTGTCGAGCTGCTCTTCGTCGACGGCTGTTATTTGAACTTCCGTCATGGTTTGTGATGATACGGAATGTGCGGCGTTATTACAAGGCGTCGTCTCGGGCACCCGGCCCGGACCGGTCCCGCCCGCCTTGGGCTGCCGCCGAAGGCGATGCGGGGAGCCCGGACCGAAGCGCGCCGTGCACTGCCGCAAGTTCCTCGGGGGAGAGCGCTTCGGCGCGTATATCCAGCCTGATGCCAAGCTCGGCCAGCACGGTCTCGAGCGCGGTTTCGTCGCCTCCACCCGCAAAGCGGGCGGCCTTCAGGTTGTTTCGCAGTGTCTTCCGACGTGAGGAGAAGGCCGAGCGGACGAAGCGCGAGAAACCGCGCCGGTCATCCGCCCCAACCGGCCGGGCTCGGGGTTCGAGAGTCACAACCGTGCTCGTGACGCGGGGGGCGGGCCAGAAGGAGTTCGAGCCGAGGTCGAAGGCCAATCGCACCTTGCAGACCGAGGTGCAGAGCACCGAGAAAGCCGAATAGTCCTTGCTCCCCGGTTTTGCCGCCATACGTATGGCGGCTTCCTTCTGGACGGTGAAGACCATCCTCGGTGGAACCGGCGCCGATTCGAGGAGATCCGCGACAATCGCCCCGGCGGCACTGTAGGGCAGGTTGCCGAAAACGCGCTGCGGCCGCGCGCCACGCTCGCGTTCCTTCTTCCATGTCTTCAGAAAATCGCCCTCGACAAGGCGGAAGTTCGCGTTGTCTCCGAACAGACGGAGAAGAAGCCGCGCGAAACCGTGGTCGATCTCGAAGGCGGTGAGCCGCAGCCCGGAGGCCAACCCGAGGGCGGTCATGGCGCCTATGCCCGGCCCGATCTCCCACACCTCGGCACCCGGCTCCGCCCCCAGCTCATCGAGAATGCGCTGTCGTGCGCTCGAGCTGGTCAGGAAGTTCTGGCCGAAACGCTTGGACATGGCCAAGCCCTCGCTCTCCAGGAGACTGCGCAGCGATGCGGGGCTGTCGTAGTCGGGGAGAGCGGCTCCGTTTCCAGAAATGGTAGCCGACATCCGGCAGAGCATACACGAAGGCCGCCAGAGCGACTACGCCCGCTATTCCAAGGAACTGGGCCCGAGGACTTGCAAAGTTGAGGGCCGGCGCCGTCGCGGCGAGGCCCATGATCCGGCTCAATACTTCGTAGATCAGGTCGGTGACGGGAGCTATGAATCGGGCGAGGAAGGGAAGGGCAGCGCACACCAATGCCGCCCCCATGCCCCACCACATGAACAGGGCAACCAGCGGCGCGGCCGCGATCGACGCGACAAGACCGATAAGTGGAAGACTGCCGAAACTGAGAATCACGACCGGCGCCGTCGCGGCCTGGGCGGCACAGGAAGCCGCCGCTGCCGTGGCAAGGGGTCGAGGTAGCCAGCGCCGCAGAATAAACGAGACGCGCGGCGCCAGGACGGCCATGCCCGATACGGCAAGATAGGAGAGGATGAAGGAAAGGCTCCGGGCCCCCTGCGGATCCATCGGGAGAAGGATCAGAAAGCTCAGACCGGTGTAGCTCAGCCAGCTTTGTGGCCGATCCAGGAATCCGGCGACCGCCGACAGCCACACCATAAGCAGCGCACGGAGCAGCGAGGAGGCCGGACCGGCTATCCACACGAAGAGACTGCAGAAGAGTGCCGAACAGAGGGCCGCGCGCAGAGGCCCAAGAAATGTACCGAACAGAAAAAGGATGAGGAGTGCAAGGATGGACAGATGTTGGCCGGAGAGGGCGAGAATGTGGCTGCAGCCCGCCCCCCTGAATGCATCGATATCCTCCCTATCCAGCCCATCCCGCTCTCCCAGGAGGAGGGCGACGAGAAGTCCCGCCCCACGATCCGCGATCCGCTCCAGGGCGTGGCGCAGCGCGCGCCGGATAGAACTTCTGGCGGCCTCAAGCGGCTCTCCCCGGTCGATCACGACAAATCCGCGCGCATCGCCGAACCAGAAACCGCCCTCCCTGTCCCGGCCCTGCTCCGCTGAGCCCATCCCGCGCCGGGCGGAGACTTCGATGAGAGCTCCCCGATCGAGGAGGGCTCCCCCGCGAACAAGTAGCGCGATCGGTGCCGGGATGAGGACCGATCCCCGCGCCGCGCGGAGCTCACCGTTCGACTGAGATCCGCGCATTCGGAGGCGATCAACCTGGACGCGGTAGAGCGTGGCCCCGCTCCTGCTGCGGACTGCGTCGGCAGTCAGCCTGCCCGACAGCCACTCGACCTGGAGGGACGAGGGCGGGGTGGGCTTCGCGAGCGCAGCATGCGGCGCTGGCGCAGCCGGGGGCAACGATGCGGGCGGCGCGGGCGCAGCGGGGGGCGACGATGCCTGTCCTTCGCCGCGGCCGAGGCCCGACCCCAGGACGAGCGCCGTCGCGAGCCCCATGAGAGCGGAAACGTTCAGCGGACGCCGATCGCGGGGAAGCCCGAGAAGGCTTACGCCCACCGCAGCGACGATACCGGCGAGCAGGAGCACGGTCAGGCGATGCGAAGGCAGGACGTAGAAGCCGAGCACCAGGCCGAGAGAAGCGGCACCCGAGAGGGGGACGTAGCGCGGAGGGACCTTCACCCGCCGGAAACGTGCGGACTTCCTCCGCCCGCTTCAATCCGACTTCAGCGCCGGCGGATCACCACTTCAGCTTCTGCAGGGCCTCGCGAGCGGCCCGCTTGATGGTGTCGGAATACTGCAGATAGCCGATCTGGAGCAGGTAGTCGAAAGCCACTTTGTCTCCGAGCTCGCCGAGGGAGCCGATGACGGCGAGGATGACATCCTCGTCATAGGGGGCGCCCTGTTCGGTCTGCGCATTGACCAGCTGCAGATAGAGCGCGAGGGTCTGAGCGGCTTCGGTGCTGCCCATGGAACCCAGACAGGAAATCGCTTCGATCAGTTCGCTTTTCTTGGCCACACCCTTCGCATAGTCGGCCTGGAGCAGATTGAAATGGCGGATGACCAGCGGCGAGGCCCGCTGCCATTTGAGAGCCTTGAGCTCTCTGACCGAGGCCAGCCTGAGCTCACGCAGGGACTGAATTTCCACCGGCGAACTCGGGCTGGCATCGAGGGCGGCCGAAAGAGCCGCCTCGGCCAGGCTCCCTTTGTCCTCGTCCTTGAAGGCGGCATTGTCCATGCCCGCCGCGAAAGCCGCTGCCTTCTCGAGCGGAGGGTTCTTGTCGACCACCCGCAGGAGGTAGCCAAGGTAATCGCCCTTGATCGAGCCGAGCGCCTTCGAGGCCTTGGTGGTCAGGTCCGGAGAGTATCCCGTCACGTAGGCGGAGAAAAGCACCGCGAACGAGGAGCCGTCTCCGATATCCCCCAACGCTTCTATGCATGCCTCGAGGGCGGGATACTCGGGCTGGAGCCCCGAACGATACAGGCTGTTCTGGGAAGCGAGGAAGGAATTCAGGTTCTCCGCAATGTGCTGATCCCCGGCCCCCACCGGCCCCAGGGCGCGGAGCGCCGCCGCGCGCACGTCCGAATCCTTCATGGCCTGGAACAGGGCCCAGAGGTCGTTCCCGGCCTTGGTATAGGCGGCCTTTCCCGTTTCGGTGGCGGCCAGGAGGGCCAGATCCTTGAGCTGCGGGTCCGGCCCCAGAAGGTCGGCGTTGTCGACCGCGAACCGCAGTGCCATGTCGAACAGGGGGCCCATCGCGACATCCTGCCGTGACGCGGCCTCTTTGAGCAGTTCGAGCTTGGTCACGAGACTCGACCGGGCAAAGTTGCGCTCGTAGGCAAGCACCATGGAATCGGCGTCCTGCGCAAATTGACCGAGAGTCACGACAGCTGCAAGTATCGCTGCTGCGATCCAACGTTTCATCCGCCCCCCTTTGGATATGGTACTAGCGCGTCACCGCGCGCGCGGGATAGTCATCCGGCCGTCGCTCTCGTTCCTCGCCTTGGTCGTCTGAATCGTCGCCCGAGGCCCGGATGTTGTACACATATGAGCGTATCGCGTTGCGGGTCCGGGGACTCGGCGTCACCGCCTCGACATGCAGCACCGAACGATTGCGCTCCGCGTCATAGTCCACGTGCTTCACCGTGCCGCTCAGCACTATGTTCCGCGAATCGAGGGCGAACTGGAGCTTGACATGGAGCCCCGGGACCGCCCTTCCACCGATCGCGACGGAGACACCGTCCTCGGAGAGATCCTGGATGACGGAGCGAAGTCCCGGACTCCGCTCGGGTTTTTCGTAGGCCCCCTCGATGCGCTTAAGCAGGTAGAGGTAGGCAGGAATGCTCGACCTTGCCCGGACGGACTTGCGTTTTTGGGTTCGCAACAAGGCCTCGGAATGCGATACCTGGAGGACGGGAACATTGCGTATGCGCAGATCATCGATGACATAGCTGTCGAAGACGTAGCCAGCATCCTCCCGCCGCCAGAAATAGATCGACACCTTCTTGCCCTTCCAGACCCAGCCCTTCGGAAGCCGGCTCCCCGCCGGATAGGACAGCACGAGATAACGCTGATGATTGTCGATTACCGTGGAATTGAACACGCCCATCCCGTGCAGCAGCACGCGGACACGCTGACCCTGGGCCATGTGCCTGCTCGAACGTATGCCGTACTTGTAGCGCGGCTGGGCGAATTCCAGGGTCTTTCGCAGACTGTAGACCTTGTCCGTAAGGACTACTCCCTCGCGACTGCGATCCCTGCCTTCCTCCGAGAGCTTCGCGAGCAGGGTCGCAATGGCTTTGTCCATGTCCCGAGGCGACCAGAGAATGTTCGTCGGATCGGGGATGCCGGCCAGGGTGGCGGCCTCCTTGAGGCTGCGGGCCTCGCCGAAGCTCAAGCCGCCCTCCCGCGCCTTCAGGTAGTATTCGATCCAGGAATAGCGCTTCGCACCTCGCATGGTCATCGTAAGCACGGTGGCCAGCAGGATGAGGATGAGGACGACGAGCAGGGCGAGCAGGATCATCTAACGCGTTTCCGTTCTCCACATTCGTTCCCCTGCCCCCGAATCCCATTCCGCTTCGCGGAGGCAGGAAACTTCGCTTCTAGTATACTATAGCCTTGGTATCCGTCAAAACAGGCAAACCGCCATCCACGCTTTGGATGGCGCAGGGCTGAAAGGTAGGCTTCGGTGTCCGACCAGTCCAGTGGGAAGGGCAATCCGCCCGGGGTAGCCGGGGCGGGCAGATCAGGCGACGCTACCGGCCTATCACAAGCCGGCACCGAGTCTGTAGTCTCCCGATTCCCCACTATTGAGGCTTGCGGTCCTCCCTCACGCCCCCTGCTCGAAGCCATTCTGCTGTTCGCCGCCTTTTATCTTGTCGCCTATCTTCCTTCGGATCCATCCGCGGGCCGTTCTCTTGGCACCGTGAGATTCTACTTCCTGCTGCTGTTCGACCTGGTTCCCAAAGCCTGTGTCGTCCTCTACCTCATGGCCCGTTCCGAGGGCCTTGGCGCCTTCGGCCTCGCCAAACCGCGCTTCGCAGACATCCCTCGGGGGACGCTGGTGGCCCTCGGAGCCCTCGCCCTCGTCGCCGCGCCTTCCTTCGTTCTCGCCGCCCTCGGCCTCCGCAACCCCCTGCTCGAGGCAAGCACCGGAAGCGACACGGCGGCCTACCTCCTCGTACCCCTCATTCTGCTGTCCTCCCTCGTCGTAGGCTACGGGGAGGAACTGTTCTTCCGTTCCTATCTGATTCGTCGCCTTGGGCAGTCGGGGCTCCCTCCACCCTGGGCCATGATCGCATCGAGCCTCGTGTTCGGAAGCGCCCACGGACTGCAGGGACCGCTCGGCGTAGCCCTCGGCAGCATGCTCGGCATGTGGTTCGGCTGGCGCTGGCTTCGTGCGCACAATATCCACGAAATAGCCATCGGTCATGCGATATACGATGCCGCCGTGATCATCATCACGCTGTATCGCTGAGAGCGCCCCGCACCGGGGGACCGCACCGGGGGACAGAGCTTTAACCTGCGCGGCGCGCAGACCGGAACTCCCGGGGACAGAGCTCTGACTGAGCGTTGGGGGACAGAGCTTTGACCGGCGCAGCGCGCAGACCGGTGCTCCCCGGGGACAGAGCTCGCCAAAGCCACTATACTGACCTCATGCAGCCGACCGACAAGTTCAGGACCGATCTCGATCATGCCCTGAAGCGATTCAGCGTCCTGCCCCAGGGAGCCAAGCTGAACGGCGTTCGCGAGTTCTTCTTCCGGTACTTCCCCCACGTTGCAGACGATGCCAAAGCCGCCCTGTTTATGACCTTTGTCGAGACATGGGAGAGTTCTCCGGAGCGGGCAACTGCCTGGCTAGCGGGGGTCGGGAGCATCCTGCTCATGGACTACGACGGCACGGTATTCAGCCCCGCGGAATGGCGGGATATCCGCGACTCGCTTGCCGCAGCCCAAACTGAACTGGACATGGATCTTCTGAGCTATGCGCTCTCGCTCGTCGTGGAACACGGGGCACTTTGAACGCGGATTGGTTCGAGAGCGAAGAGTTCTGGGCGGCCTACGCACCGCTCATGTTCAATGAGGAACGGTGGGCCGAGGTTCCCGCCGTGGTGGATGCTCTGGAACGGCTTCTCCGGCTTCGGCCGGGCGCCGCGGTGCTCGACGCATGCTGCGGACCTGGGCGGCACAGTCTCGAGCTCGCCGCCCGCGGGTATAGCGTCACAGGCATCGACATCACCGACGCCTACCTCGAAGCCGCCCGCGAAAGCGCCTTGGATCTCGACCAGCATGTCGAATTTCTCCATGCGGACATCCGTAGCTTCCGGAGGCCCGCGGCCTTCGATGTTGCGCTCAACCTCTTCACCAGTTTCGGTTACTTCGCAAGCGAAGCCGAGGATCTCGAGGCCCTGCGCAGCCTTCGAATCTCCCTGAAACCGGGTGGCAGCCTCGTCATAGAGACCAACGGCAAGGAGACGGCAGCTCGCGATTTTGTGGCCGGCGAGCGTTTTGAACGTGAAGGATGGAGGATACAGACCCGGTATGCGGTCGTCGGAGCATGGGAAGGACTCCTCAATCGCTGGATTCTCACCCGGCGCAGCCCCGATGACCCATCGGCTACTGAACGTGTCGACAATTCCTTCATTCTCCGGCTGTATTCGGGGACAGAGCTGCGAACTGCCCTCCTCTCCGCCGGTTTCGCGACGGTGGAGATCTACGGTAGCCTCGAGGGCGCTCCCTACGATCACCGGGCAAAGAGCCTGGTAGCCCTGGCGAGGTGTTGATATATCCATCGTGGGAGATACAATTGATGGTAGTCGGGAGGGCCCTTGACTCATCCCGGTAGCACCTGAGAATTGGAAGGCACAATGACCATGGATAAAATCGGACTGAAACTCGCCAACGGCAAGTTCTATCCCGTCCTCGAAGACGGATCCGTCGCGCGCAAGCGACTCGTCGTCACGACCGTGCAAGACAAGCAGCGGAGCGTGCAGATCGATCTGTACCGGGGTTCTGGAGAGACTGTCACGGGCGCCACCTACATCGGGAGTCTGGTCGTGGAGGGGATACCCCCCCTGGCCAAGGGTGAGCCTGACATCAGGATGGACCTCGGCCTTTCGGACGACGGCACCCTCAGTGCCTACGCCGAGGAGAGTTCCACGCATGCCAGTCAGAGTCTCAAAGTTTCCCTCTCCGAGCTTTCGGAGGAGCAGAAATACGAGATCCCTGATTTCGAGTTCGGCGCCGGTCATGAAACCGGGCAGGAGTCCTCCTTTTCCGACGAGGACTTCGGCGCCACCGACGAGCTCCCTTCCGAGGAAGAGTCCGTCAGACTCCTCGCTGATGAGGAAGCGCCTCCCGAGGAAGAGAAGCGTCGCGATAGGCGACCTCTCCTCATTGCCCTCGCAGTGGTGGTGATCATCCTGCTCTGTCTCGGAATCGCCTATCTGGTATACCGAACAGCCACCGCCTCGACCCGAACCCACACGACAGTGACCACCACCCAGACGGTCACCCCGCCGCCAGCAGCGGCCGTGCCACCGGCGGCCCAGGCGGCCCCTCCTCCACCCGCTCCTGCCCCGGCCGCGCCAGCGCCTCAGGCGGCGCCGCCGGCGCCAAAGCCGAAACCGGCGGCGACAACGCCACCTCCGGCGCCCAAAAAGCCGGGGGTTTACTATCGCATCAAGTGGGGCGATACGCTCTGGAATCTTTCCTACGCATTCTACCGAAACCCCTGGTACTTCGGCAGGATCGCCCGGGCCAACCATATCAAGAACCCGGACCTCATCATTGCCGGCCACAGGATATGGATACCTCCGCGATAACGTGATAGGCTCGGGTCGCCCATGAGACCCGAGCCTTTGCACCAATCCAAGCGACAGCGTTCCGACCGGGCCGCACCTCGAACAGCCTGCCCCACCGTTCTGCTGTGCTTCGTCTTTCTCACCGCTCCCCTCATCCTCGCATCCTGCCAGGAGAGAAGTGTTTTCGGCATGAGTGAAGCGCATTTTCAGACTCTGCTCGCGGGGAATGACGCGGCACCCATCGTTGCGCTCGACGAACGGCAGCTGGATCAGGCCGGAGACTGGGGTCCGGCATCGTACTACTACTTGGCGCGTTGGATCGAAAGCAGGAGTTCCGGTAAGGGATCAGGCGCAGCTCGCATTGCCGCCACGGATGCAGGAAGCGCTTCCTCTGCCGACTCGGCAGCACCGTCCCTTGACGCCGCGTCCGAGCGCGTTCGCCTCCTGTTGCGCAAAGCCTTCGACAGCAATGGGGGCATAGTCCGCCGCGAGTCTGGAGCGGCGCTCGCCCAGCGCCTTCTGGGGGACGGAGCTGCCGGAGTCCCCGATGCCTGGCCGCAGCTCGCCTCCTTCGACGAGGTCTTCCATGCTTCGCTGGGGGCCGACTGGACCGTGGACCGGAGCTATGTGGCCGCCCTCGACGCGCTGGGGCGCAACGAGGAAGAACTTGCCGCGATTTCCTCGCTGCGGAGCGTCTTTCCGGCGGAATCGGCGGCGGACGCCGATGCCCTCTTCTACTATCAGGGCTGCGCCGACCAGAGAATGGGTCGGCCGGGCTGGGCCGCATCGCTTCGGACCATCCTGTTCGAGCGCCCCACAAGCGCCTGGACCGCCAGGGCCCTGGACTTTGTCGAGGCCATCGAGCCCCACACCAGGGACTTCTCCGCGGCCGAGCGGGGGGTCGTGCGAATGCGACTCGCCGTCGCCGCACGCGACTATGGCGTCGCCTACCACGAAGCGATGGCCGCCCGGAAGCTTGTCTTCACCGCGAAAGCGTCGCCGCTCGTCGTCGCGGATGCCGGCAAGGCCTTCCTCTATTCGGGCCAGTCAAAGGAAGGCTTGGGCCTTTTTGCCAGCCTCGAGGAAAGCGCCCGGAGTTACGCGGATTCCCTGGGTGACGTGCTCGCCACCGCACGCAGCGCCCGCGTGGCCTGGACAGCTGCTTTCTACCGCGCCCGCTTCTACCGAGCCCTCGAGCGCTGGAAGGAAGCCGAAGGCCTTTTCGAGCGTCTCGCCGCCGGCGCGGGCAGTCCCGAGGACGCGGATGCCGCTCGCTGGTACGCCGTGGATGGCGCGGACAAGGTTCCGTCCGCGGCAAGCCGAAAGCTCGTCGGAGCGGCCCGCGACCGCGCGCTACGGCGGGTAACCCTCGATGCGCTCCAGCGGGCCGCATTGTCCTGGTACGATCCATCACTATTCAGCGACCTGGCCGATGCCCTCTTTCGCGAAGCCCTGCAAGCCCGGGACTGGGAGCTGATCTACGATATGGCGGGA
>DATJQN010000345.1:0-2985 GCA_035505775.1 Rectinemataceae bacterium
CGCCAGGTCCGGACCAAGACGATCGGGGGCTACTGGCCATTGCTGGCGGAGATTCCGAACGAAGAACGGGCGGAACGGCTCATCGCGCACCTGAAGGACGCATCGGTGTTCGGGACGGAACATCCCTTTCCGACCCTCGCCGCCGACCATCCCAACTATGACAAGCAGGGAGAAGGCTACCGCGGCTCGGTCGTGCCGCCCTTCACCTACATGGTCATCAAGGGGCTGGAAAAGTACAACCAGTACGAGCTCGCCCGGGACTGCGCCATCCGCCACCTGTACTTCGTCCTGGATTCCATGCACCAAAACGGCGAAGACAAGGAGCGCGGTGGGCACCGTTCGACCGAGCCCAAGCCAACGGTGTGGGAAGCCTATCAGCCACAGAACGAGGGCAAGGCTACCTGGAAGGGGCACTCGGGATGGCCGCGGCCCCAGTTTCTCGCATACACCGGACTCTCGACTGTCGCGCTGATGATCGAGAATATCGTGGGGCTCTACATTTCGCTCCCGCGCAAGACCGTGGACTGGATAATCCCCAATCTGGAAATAATGGGTATCGAGAACCTCTCGCTCAAGAGGAATCTTGTCACCATTCTCTCGAACAAATCGGGCAGAGGCTGGGAAATCCATATGGAGAGCGAGAAGCTGTATTACTTCACGATCAATGTCATCGGAAAGAAGAAAAAGACGCTGCCCATACCCTCAGGCAAGTGCTCGATGTTGATAGACAAGATCTGATTCCAGTGCCATTGGCGGTGCCGCTGGCGGTGCCGCCGGCACTCTGAGCCGCGCGAGGGCGCACCCTGGTTCAGGCACCTGCGTCTGAGCCCGTTGTACGCACGAGCTTGGCGAATCGGACCAGTTCGCGGTCGTCATGTCCGATATGCCGGGCAACCCACGAGCGCAGGAAAATCATCACGTCGCTCTCCAGCCCCTCGCCGTTCGTGTCGAGCCGTGCGCCGAACTCCTCGATGGCCCTGAGGAACTCGGAATGGCCATCCCGGTGCCGCTCAAGATTGGGCGAGTTGAAGGCCTGAAAGAAGCGCTCTTCGTCTCCGAAGTGCAGCCAGGCGTACTCCAGAAGCTCTTCGAGGCATCTCTTGACCACGTGCTGTCCCGAGCCGTCCACAATGGAGGCATGAAGTCCGTTCGCGAGATCGACGAGCCTCCGATGCTGGGCATCCAGCTCCTCGATACCCAGCTCGAGCGCCTTCGACCATTCGATCAACGCCACTGTCAGTCCCCGGCCACCACGCGTATGCTGCCCATGAAGGCAAAACCGTTGATCTCGAGGAAGGGCTGCCCCGGCTCCACCCTCCGCTCCACCGCCCGATCGGCATGCGTCTCACCCATGAACGGAAAAGCGTTCAGCACGACGGGCAAGCCGCGAGGGACTATCACCCGCATCTCGCCCATGATGATGAAAGCGTCGATCTTGAGCCTTCCTGGCGGCAGGGCCGTATCCCGCAAATCGATCTTGGTACTTCCCATGCAGGTGAAGCTCCCGACTTGATTGCCCGAGAGCCAGTCTCCGCTCAGGTTCCGGTCCCCCATGACGCAGGCCAGGCTGACCGAGCCCGCGATTCGCGGATCGATGGTGTTGGCCAGCGATGTGGAGGCCGTACGCGGCGTCCGTGCGGCCGCATCCGGCGAAAGTGGGGCGGGCAGGTCCGCCACGGCCTTCTCGAGTTCCTCGAAATCATGGGCGTGCTGGACCACCGCGACTCGAGACTCGTAGTCCTGCATATGAATTCGGTCGGAGGCAAACGCCTCTGTCAGATGATCGAGAATCGCCTGACGCCGTCCTTCAAGATCCCTGTCGGGCGAAAGCCCCTTCCCTTGAAATCCTCGTTCCGCTGTCATCTGGTACTCCTTGTTCGCGATTGGAATGCTCCGGGCGAGCCCGCCATGAGGACGGCGCTCCGCCTGGCCCGAACATCATCAGCAGGTATATAGTACCGCTTTCGGGCCCCCGCGAAAAGGAACTCGCGGGAGGCTCCGCGGAGCGCCGGCGCTCATTCGGGAGCCAGAATCCCGTCCCTGCGCGGTTTGTCGCTTCCCTCTCCTCCAGGCTGGAATCCCCAATCCAGCTGAGAGAGGATCATGCCGGAGAGCATGAGCACCGCGCCTCCCGCAAGTCTCCAGGTCACGGGCTCGGAGAGCACGAGGATGCCGCCGATGGCGGCAAAGAGGGCCTCCATGGACAGGATGATGGAGGCATGGGCGGGATGGGCGGTCTTCTGCGCCACGATCTGCAGGGTGTAGGCAACTCCGATTGAGCCCAGCCCCCCATAGAGGATGGGAATGATCGCTGCGCCCGTGCCCGCGAAAAGAGCCGGTTCGAAGACGAGCGAGCCAGCCAGGCTCCAGGCCGAGCACACGGCAAACTGGCCTGCGGCCAGCTCGATGGCTTTCATGGATCGGGCGAAGCGGCTGACCAGGAGGATGTGGCTTGCCCAGAACAGGGCCCCGACGAGCTCGAGGAGATCTCCGGACCGCATCACCATGCCCGCACTGAAGCTCAGCAGATAGAGTCCCGCGAGGGCGAGCAGGGCGCCGAGCCAGATGTTCAGGCCGTATCGGACGCCGGAGCCGCGACGGAGCACGAAGCCGATGACCGGCACGAGGACCACATAGAGACTCGTGATGAAACCGGCGTTTCCCGCAGTCGTGGTCACGAGACCCACCTGCTGAAGGCTCGCTCCACAGAACAGCACGGTACCAGCGGCGAGGACCTTGAGCGGCGCTCGGGAGGGGAGCGACGAGTTACTGCCGGCCTGCGCACTGCCCGCCACGGGACGTTCCGCCTGAGACCTCTTCCCCTCAGGCTTGCCGGAACTCCGACCAGAGCTCCGCCCGATCAGGATAAGGGGCAGCAGGGAGGCTGCCCCGAGCGCAAAGCGGACTGCATTGAAGGCGAAGGGGCCCATCGATGCCATTCCGCTCCTCTGGGCCACGAAGGCAAAGCCCCATATTATGGCCGTG
>DATJQN010000346.1:0-7122 GCA_035505775.1 Rectinemataceae bacterium
TGCGGGGGGTCGAGGGCTGCTACGAAAGCGGCGAGACGGTGACCGCACGGATCATGGACCTCTCCTACAACCTGCCGATAGTCGTGGACATCGTCCTGCCCAAGCCCGAGACGGAGCGGGTGGTCGAGCGGCTTGAAGCCATGGTGCTCGACGGGACTGTGGCGGTGCTGCCCGCCGAGGTCACCTCGCACCGTTCCCCGGCCCGGCTCCTCCCGCCCAGTCTCCTCGTGCGGGATGTGATGGTTCCCAAGCCGGTGATGGCCCGCCCCGATTTCAGTGTTCGCGTGGCCGCGGAACTTCTCCTGGACTCGGACGTGAAGGCCCTGCCGGTCGCCGATAATGACGGCCTTCTTATCGGCCTGGTTACCCAGCGCGACCTGATCGAGCGTGCAGGCATGCCCGCGAGAATCGGGTTGTTCGGGCTTCTCCCCAGGTCCGAGGTGGACGCCTGGCGTCGTTCTTCGGACAGCCTGCCGCTGGTCGAGGTGATGACCTCCAAGCCCCACTCCATTCGGGCCGACCACAAGCTGTCCGAAGCGCTGCACCTCATGCTCCGTAGGAGCATTAAGCGCCTGCCGGTCGTCGATGACCAGGGACGGGTAGTGGGCATGCTGTCCCGGAACGATATTCTGAAGACACTGGCTGTCATGCGAGCGCCGGGGGCTGCGGCGCCAGGAGCGGCGGTGTCGTCGGGAGGATTGGCGGACCCGGTTCCGAAGCCGGAGGGCCATTCCGGTTTTGTCCGCGATCTCGCCCTGCGCGAGGCGCTTTCCTTCCCTGTTTCGCTTGGCATCAAGGATGCGATCGACAGGCTTGCGAACAGCGGCCTCCTCCAGGCGGCCGTCGTGGACCGGGAGGGCAGGCTCCTCGGCCTGATCAGCGACGAGCTCCTCCTCGGCGCCATCGACGCCCGCCGATCGCTGTTCCCTCTGAAGGACTTCCTGAGGTCAAGGAGGCGACGGGGAACAGCCGTCGGCGAGATCATGCGAACGGACATCGTCACCGTCACGGAAGACAGCCGCATGGACGAGGTATTGCAGCTTATGAGCAAACGCGGCATCAAGCGGCTGCCGGTGATCGATTCTGAGGGCGTGTTCCGGGGCATGATCCATAGGGATTCGATTCTTGTCGCCCTGTCGCATGCACTGTAGCTCAAGGAGGACCGGCGGAGGACATTCCGGAGGCCGTGCCCGTTGCGCACAACCTTCGTGGGAGGGCGGCGGAATTTTCGAATGTCCCTCCGCGCGGGGGCCCGCAAAGCCTGCACGGAATCTCCATCGACAGCCGTATCCGGGTCACGGCATAATCAGGAATCACACTCGATTCACGTTCAAAACAGGAGCCGAACATGAGTCCGAAGCGGCGCATAGCGTTGATCCTTGCATCCATCGGCCTACTCGGGTTGTCCGGCTGCAGCTCGCTTCCATCAGTCTCCCGTCTTCCGCCTCCCTCGGATTCCCGAGCGGGGCTGTTCATCTACATCGATCACAGCGACCCCGAGATCTATCAGAGATTCTGTTATTACCGCCTATATCCCGCGGAGAGCACTGTCGGCTACCTTCTGGACCCCGAGGCCGCCTACGGTCTCTTTTTCGATTCGAAACTGGGAAGCAGGGCCATCACCACGATCGAGTCGGCCTACGCCAGGTCCGGCAAGATCAGCCGTCAGAACTTCAAGTACGTCGATTTCACCCTGAAACCCCACACCATTACCATTCTGAACCTGAAGTTCGGCACCTCGATGCACCCGGGAGCGGATGGCTCCCTCTGGCAGTACTACTCGTTCTCGCTCATGTCACAGAGCGACTACAAGAAATCGGTGGCACTCATCAAGGCTCTGCCGGGGGCCGAGAACTGGAATATCGACATACCTCTCGCTTCCGATTACATCGAGAACTGCAAGACGGGTAGCCCGGACGAAGTAGCCTATGATCTCGGCACGGGGATGAGTACCGACAGCCGGGACAGCGAGGGCTGGACCCCGCTGATGGTCGCGTCCGCCTACAATGTCAAGCCCGAGGTCGTCGAGGTCCTTCTGAAGGCCGGATCCGACGTGAATGCTGCGGATACGCGAGGCAGGACTCCTCTCATGGCTGCGGCCATGACGAACCCGAATCCAGCCGTCATTCGCGCACTTCTTGGAAGCAAGGCCGACTTATATGCTCGGGATCGCGAGGGCCTGACCGTTCTGCAGGAGGCGGCTCGCTACCAGCAGAACCCGGAGATCCTCGGGCTGCTCATCGGGGCCGGGGCCAATCTGGATGGCAAAGCCCCGGACGGCGAAACCGTGCTCATGCTCGCCGCCCGGTACAATCAGAATCCGGATGTCGTCCTTGCCCTGCTGAACGCGGGGGCGGACGCCACGGCGAGAGATCCCGACGGAAAGACCGCCCTCGACTACGCGCGGGAGAACTCCAACCTCGAGGGATCGGAGGCGCTTGCCGCCCTCGAGAAGGCGACCGACTAGGGTAGGGCCGAAGTCTCCCCGATCTTCCGTGGCGGCGGCCCGCAGCCTATACTTGGTGCTGCGGCCGGGATGCGCCGGCGCCGCCAGGCGGCCGCCTACGCGCTTCACCCCATGCCGATCCACCCTACCCAAGGAGGACGCCATGAAAGGCAATCCCAAGATCATCGAGACACTCAACGCCCTGCTCGCCGACGAACTCACCGCCATCAGCCAGTACATGGTTCATTCGGGCATGTGCGAGAACTGGGGCTACGGCGCTCTCCATGACCACTTCGAAAAGCGGGCTATCGATGAGATGAAGCATGCCGAGATTCTCATCGGCCGGGTGCTCTTCTACGAGGGGCGGCCGGTGGTGTCCAACCTGCTGGCAATGCATATCGGGGCCGAGCCTCCGGCGCAGCTCGCGAACGATCACGAAGCCGAGCTCGGAGCGATCCAGGCCTACAACAAGGCCATCGCCCTCTGCGCGGAACAGGGGGACTTCGCCACCCAGGACATCCTCAAGCGGATTCTCAATGACGAAGACCGTCATATCGACGAAATCGAGGAGCTGCAGGACCAGATCCGGCAGATGACGCTTCCGATCTTCCTGAGCACCAAGGCGGGGTGAGCGATACCGCTTGTCGACCTGTCGGCGGCGCCCGACCGCGCTCAGAGGCGCAGCCGGGCCGCCCTGACCTTCACCTCGACGGAGAGGCCCGGTATGAGCCCGCTCTGCCCGTCGTCCAGTGAGATGCGCACCGGCACGCGCTGGGTGGTTTTGGTGAAGTCGCCGATCGAGAAGGGAGGCGCGAGGATCCCCGCGCCGATGAGCACCACCTTACCCGTGAAGGTTCTGCCTTTGAAAGCGTCCACGGTGATCTCCACCGGGGCGCCGACGGCGATGCGGCTGATCTTGGTCTCCTCGAAGTTGGCGGTGACCCAGAGCTGCTTGAGGTTGTTGATCGTGTAGATGGTCTGTCCCGGCTGCACGACGTCGCCCTGCATCATGGATTTCTTCGCGACTGTGCCGTCGATGGGCGAGGCGATCCGCGTGTTCAGCAGCTGGTTCTCGATGACGGCGAGCTGGGCGTCCGCCGTGTCCACCTGGGCCTGGGCAAGGGAATACTGGGCGCTCGCGGAGAGCAGGGCGCTGGCGGCGTGGTCGTTCTGCTCCTTGGTCATCGCGCCGGTCTTGAACAGCGTCTGGGCGCGGTCGGCGTCGCTTTGGGCGCGGTCGAGGCTGATCTTCGAAAGCTCGACATTCTTCTTCGCGTAGGCCAGGGAGGCCGCTGCCTGGGCCTCCTGGGCGCGGAGGTCGGCATCGTCGAGGATGACCAGGGGCTGCCCGATGGTGACGTTCTCGCCCTCATCGGCCAGAAGCCGGGAAATTCTTCCGAGCATCTTGGAGCTGATGTCGACATGATTGCCGTCAATGGCTGCGTCATCCGTGCTCACGTAGTTTATCGTATCCACAAGCCAGCGGACGCCGAGGACCAGGCCCACGCAGGCCAGCACGGCCAGCACGATCGATCCAAAGAGAATGGGTCCCTTTCGTTTCTGCTTTGCGGCGTCGGGCGCGGTCTGCGCGCCGCCTGTCGTCTTCTTTTCATCGCTCATGGCTATACCCCTTGCTCATCGACGCAGGCGCCGGAGAATTGGCTGTTGTAGAGGTCGGCATAGAAACCCTTCTGCGCGAGCAATTCGTCGTGGCGTCCCATCTCTATTATGCTCCCGTCCTTCATCACAAGGATCGATTCCGCGTCGCGGATGGTCGAGAGTCTGTGTGCAATCACGAAACTGGTGCGGCCCTGCCTGAGCTCCTGCATGGCCTTCTGGATGTATGCCTCGGTGCGGGTGTCGACGCTGCTGGTCGCCTCGTCCAGTATCAGGATGGGCGCGTCCGCGAGGATCGCCCGGGCGATCGTGAGCAGCTGCTTCTCGCCCTGGGAGATGTTGGAGGCTTCCTCGTTGAGCACCGTATCGTAGCCCCCGGGCAGGGCCCGAATGAAGTGGTCGGCATGCGCCGCCTTGGCGGCCTCGACGACCTCGTCCTCTGTGGCGCCCTCCCGCCCGTAGGCGATGTTCTCCCGGATCGTGCCGTTGAAGAGCCAGGTGTCCTGAAGCACCATGCCGAACAGCCGTCTGAGTTCCCCCCGGCGGAGTTCCCGGGTGTCGATGCCGTCCACCAGGATGGAGCCGCCCGAGATCTCGTAGAAGCGCATGAGGAGGTTGACCAGCGTGGTCTTGCCCGCCCCGGTGGGTCCGACGATCGCTATCGTATGGCCTTTCCCCACGGTGATGTTCATGTCCTGCATGAGGATCGAGTCTTCCTTGTATCCGAAGCGCACGTGCCGGAACTCGACCTGACCCTGGGGGTCACTGATCCGGAGGGCATGGGGGCTGTCGGGGAGCTCCTCGGCCTCCTCCAGCACTTCGAGAACGCGCTCCGCGGAGGCGAGGGTGGACTGGAGGACATTGGCGATGTTCGCGGTCTGGGCTATCGGCTGAGTGAACTGGCGGGAATACTGGATGAAGGCCTGGATGTCGCCGAGCTTGAGCGCTTTCCGCGCCGCCATGATGCCGCCGATGACGCAGATCACGACATAGCCAATGTTGTTGATGAAATTCATCATGGGCATGATGACGCCGGAGATGAACTGGGCCTTCCATGCAGCGTCAAAGAGCCGCGAATTGATCGTCCTGAACTCCTCCACCGATTCCCGCTCCCTGCCGAAGGCCTTGACGATCACGTGCCCCGTGTACATCTCCTCCACATGCCCGTTGAGCTCGCCGAGCTCCTTCTGCTGGGCGCCGAAGCTCTTCTGCGAGCGCTTGGTGATGTTGAGGGTCGCAAGCAGGGAGACGGGGAGCGTGACCAGGGCGATCAGGGTGAGCCAGGGGCTGATGGTGAGCATCATGACCAGTACGCCGACGATCGTGCAGAGCGAGGTGATAAGCTGGGTCAGGCTCTGCTGGAGCGTGGTGGAGATGTTGTCGATGTCATTGGTCACTCGGCTCATGATCTCGCCATGGGTCTTCGAATCGAAGTACTTGAGCGGCAGCCGGGCGAGCTTGTCGTTCACGTCGCGGCGCATCTCGTAGACGATGCCCTGCGAAACGCCCGCCATCTGATATTGCTGGATATAGCTGAACAGCGTGCTGAGGAGGTACAGCCCCACGAGGAGCAGCAGGGTGCCGCCGATGTAGGCGAAGTCCACGGAGGGCATCGGCTTGTGCAGGAAGACGGACATGTACTTGGACATGAGCCCGTCGAAGAGTTTGGTCGTGACCAGCCCCATGAGCTTGGGACCCACGATGGTGAAGATCGTGCTCAGGACGGCGAAGACCAGGACGATCGTGAGGCGGACCCTGCGTGGCGCGAAATAGCGCAGGAGGAAGCCGATGGTCTTCTTGGCATCCTTGGGTTTCTCCGCCGGCCCCCTGCCCATGCCTCCCATGAAGCCCGGGCCGCCTCCGCCCGGTCGGCCAAAAGGCCGCTGCGGCGCCGCGGCCGGGGGGCGGCGAGTGCCTGCGTCGCTCATGCGATTTCCTCCTCGGAGAGCTGCGAAGCGACTATCTCCTGGTAGACCGCGCAGGTTCTGTACAACTCGCGATGCGTGCCCATGCCTGCAATACGGCCCTCGTCCAGGACGATGATGCGGTCGGCGTCCATCACGGTCGCGACCCGCTGACCGACGATGATCACCGTGGCATCCGAGGTCTTGGTCTTGAGCGCGGCGCGCAGACGGGCATCGGTCTTGAAGTCGAGGGCCGAGAAGGAGTCGTCGAATAGGTAGATCTCCGGCTTGCGCACGAGGGCCCGGGCGATCGAGAGCCGCTGCTTCTGGCCGCCGGAGACATTGGTCCCTCCCTGGGCGATGACGGAGTCGAATCCATCCTGCATCTGCGAGATGAATTCCATGGCCTGGGCGGTCTCGGCCGCCTCGACCATGGCGGTATCCTCAGCCGCTTCCATGCCGTACCTGATGTTGCCCGCGACACTGCCGGAAAAGAGCACGGCCTTCTGCGGCACGAAGCCGATCCGGGACCGCAGGTTCTCCTGCGACAGCTCCCGGATATCGACACCGTCGATCAGGATGGCTCCGCCGTCGACATCGTAGAAGCGCGGAATGAGGCTGATCAACGTCGACTTGCCCGAGCCGGTGCTGCCGATGATCGCGGTGACCTCGCCCGGTCGCGCCGAAAAGCTGACGTCGCGAAGGGCAGGCTCCTCCGCCCCGTGATACCTGAAGCTTACGTTTCGGAACTCGATGAATCCGCGCTGGCCCGCTTCAGGCTGGCGCGGGGCCGCCGGATCCTCTATCTCGGGCACCGTCTCGAGCACCTCGTTTATGCGCAGGGCCGAGGCCTGGGCCCGTGGCAGCATGATGAACATGAAGCTTCCCATGAGCAGGGAGAAGAGGATGAGCATCGCGTACTGGAGGAAGGCCATCATGTTTCCGACGTTGGAGGTACCGCGGTCGATTCGCTGGGAGCCCAGCCAGATGATGGCGACGGTGGTGAAGTTCATGACGAACATCATCAGCGGGATGAGGGCGGCGAAGAGGCGGTTGACCTGGAGGGAAACCTGCATGAGATCGACATTGGCGGCCTCGAAGCGTCGCTTCTCGTCGTCCACGCGATTAAAGGCCCGGATGACGCGGATGCCGGTC
>DATJQN010000347.1:0-7002 GCA_035505775.1 Rectinemataceae bacterium
CATCGAGGTGGCCAAGAAGCCCATCGCCGACATCTGCGCCCTCATCGTGAAGCTGCGCGAGCTCGCCGGCAAGGACAAGCTCGGCCTCGCGCCCCTTCGTGCCGAGCTCAACCGCAAGGACGAAATCCGCGCCTACGCGCACGAGCTCCTGTCCAAGGCGCTCTTCACCCGGATCAAGCAGGAACGGGCCGCCGCCGTGCGCGCCGCAATCAAGGATGTCCAGGCCAAGTTCGCCGATTCGCTGGGCGACGACATCCAGCAGAAGCTCTTTTCCGCACTCATGGAGGAACTGCAGTACGAGATCCTCCGAGGAGGCATCCTCGACAAGGGCCTGCGCGTCGATGGCCGCGGGCTCGAGGACATCAGGCCCATCACCTGCGAGGTTGCCGTCCTTCCGCGGACCCATGGTTCGGCCCTGTTCACGCGGGGCGAGACCCAGGCGCTCGGCGTGACGACCCTCGGAACCGTGTTCGACGAGCAGATCCTCGACGACATCGAGGGCGATCGACGGGACCGCTTCATGCTGCATTACAACTTCCCGCCCTTCTCGGTCGGCGAGGTCGGCCGTCTCGGGACAGGGCGCCGGGAGATCGGGCACGGCAATCTGGCCCGACGGGCGATCGAGGCCGTGCTGCCTCCCAAGGAGAAATTCCCCTATACGATCCGGGTCGTCTCGGAAGTCCTCGAGTCCAACGGCTCCTCCTCCATGGCCACCGTCTGTGCCGGGACGCTTTCGCTCATGCACGCCGGCGTGCCGCTCAAGATGCCGGTCGCCGGAATCGCCATGGGCCTCATCACCGACGGAAGCCGCTTTGCGGTGCTCTCCGACATCCTCGGCGACGAGGATCATCTCGGCGACATGGACTTCAAGGTCGCGGGTTCCACGAAGGGAATCACCGGCTTTCAGATGGACATCAAGATCGCGGGGGTGTCGAGCGAGATTCTCTCCAAGGCCCTCGACCAGGCCCGTCGCGGAAGACTACACATTCTCGGCATCATGGAGCAGACCATCGCCGTGCCGGCTGCAGACATATCCGAGTTCGCCCCCAAGGTCGTGACTGCGAAGATCGATCCCGAGAAGATCGGCGCAGTCATCGGGCCCGGCGGCAAGAACATCAAGATGCTCTGCGAGCGCTACGATGTGCAGATCAACGTCGAGGAAGACGGTTCGGTGACCATCTACGGCAAGAATCAGAAGGGCGCCTACGACGCCAAGGACGCCGTCATGGGCATCGCCGAGGACCCCGAGGTGGGACGCATCTACGACGGCGTGGTGAAACGGGTCATGGATTTCGGCGCCTTCATCGAGATACTTCCCGGGAAGGAGGGGCTCTGCCACATTTCCCGGCTCTCGAAGACCCGCGTGGAGCGCGTCACGGACGTCGTACATGAGGGCGACAAGGTCAAAGTGAAACTCCTCGAGATCGACCGGCTCGGCAGACTGAACCTGGCCCACGTGGACTCGCTCGACGAGAACGGCAATGTCGCCATGCCGGAGCGGCGTGACGAGGGCCACCGGGACGATTCCCGCTCCATGCCGCCCCGAAGGGACGACGGACATCGCGGAGACCGGCCCGACCGGGGCCGGAGGGACGACTTCCGGAGACGATAGGTGAAACAGACACTGCGCCTTCCCCGCGGCGCCGCCCTCGCGGCGGAGTACGCGCCGGGCGCACGTTCCTTTGCCATCGGTTTCTGGTTTCCACTTGGCTCAAGACACGAAGCCGCGCGCGAGCGTGGCTTCGTCCATTTTGTGGAGCACATGACCTTCAAGGGCACGGAACGTCGCACGGCTGTCGGCCTTTCGCGGGAGATCGACCGCTTGGGCGGCTACATCAACGCCTTCACCGACCGCGATTCGATATGCCTCCACTGTCTGGTCCCGGCCATCCACTGGCGGATCGCCGTCGATATCCTCATGGACATGGCCTTCTATTCCGTCTTTCGCGGCGAGGACTTCGAGCGGGAGCGGGAGGTCATTGTCAGCGAGATCCTCGCCGCCGAGGACGATCCCGACGAATGCGCGCACGAGCAGCTTCTGGCCGCCATCTGGCCGGGGGATCCCCTCGCTCGAAAGATCGCCGGCGAGCCGGATGATCTGGCCGCGGCGACCCGGGATGATCTGTTCTCGTTCTACCGCGGCAGTTTCGAACCCGACGCGCTGCTCGTGACTGCCGCCGGCCCGATCCCGGAGGCGGACATAGCCGCTGAGATTGGCTCGCTGCTGGCAGCCCCGAGTCTTGACGCTCGGCCACTGGCGCGACCGCGGCAGGAGTCGACGCCCCGTTTTTCGGCCGTGCGCGAATACCGCAAGGCCTCGATCGGGCAGGTGAACTACTTCGAGGCGACGCAGGTCGACCCACCCTTCGGCTTCCCCGACTACTACGCCTTCGCCGCCGTCAACGGCATAGTGGGGGAGGCGGCGAGCTCCCGCCTGTTCCAGGTCCTGAGGGAAGAGCAGGGCCTCTGCTATTCTGTCTACTCGGCCTTTTCCCTGGAGCGCACGGAATGCCTCTGGCTGGCGTCGGCCAACGCCTCGCTGGGCAGCGCTCCCCGCCTGAGTTCCGAGATGGGGCGGGTGCTGGAGGCGGTAGAGTCCGGGCCGTTCAGCGAGGAAGAGTGCCGAGACGCGCGGGAACGCCTCAAGGGCAGTTTCGAGCTCGCGCTCGACGACCCCGA
This sequence comes from Rectinemataceae bacterium, assembly GCA_035505775.1. GTDB lineage: Bacteria > Spirochaetota > Spirochaetia > Treponematales > Rectinemataceae > JAJXZP01. Next base: position 2,680 of record DATJQN010000347.1, read on the forward strand.
TTTCCGCATGAGAAGGCTCGCGCGTCAGGTGCTCTTCGCTGCCGGTTATCTCGGCATCGACGAGACCCTCGATGCCATCAAGGGCCTGGATGAGGACGCCATCGACGCCGCGAGACGCCGCATCTTCTCGGGCAGGGCGCGCGCCCGATTTGCCTACGGCAAACGGACGCCCGCCTCCGCGGCCGCGCTTGGTCTTGAGTCCGTTGACTCGAGTTCGGGAGGGGATGATGTCAGGAGCCGTAGTTAAGCTGGTTGCGGAGCGCGGTGCGGTACTTCCCGAGTACAGAAGCGCCGGCAGCTCCGGCGCCGACCTCCGCGCCTTCCTCCCGGAGCAGATCCGTCTGAAACCCGGAGAGCGCGTGGCCGTGCCCACGGGCCTCCGGATGGAGCTGCCCGAGGGATTCGAGGCTCAAGTCCGCCCGCGCTCGGGACTGGCCCTTGAGCATGGGCTCACCTGCCTCAACACGCCCGGCACCATCGACGCCGACTACCGCGGCGAGATAAAAGTCATACTCATCAACCTGGGGACCGAGGAGGTCGAAATACAATCCGGAGACCGGATAGCGCAGATGGTGATCGCTCCGGTCTGCAGGGCAGATTTCGTGGAAGTTGTCGAGATTGCCGCGACCGAGCGGGGATCGGGCGGCTTCGGTTCCACGGGGCGCTAGGCGGCAGGATGAAGGGTCTGTCCGTCCCTGCACCGACGGGGCTCCGGGGGAGGGGATCGCGGCCGCGCTTCGTCCGTATCCAGGCATACTCCGCGCGGGAGTTCCTCTTCGGTTTCGCAGTGTGCTTCCTCTTTTTCTTCTCGGTCTTCTTCGTCAACCAGATCCTGCTGATGGCGGAGGATATCCTGTCGAAGCGCGCCCCGCTTCGCGACGTTCTGCTTCTCCTGCTTTACGCAACACCCTCGATCATAGCCATCTCCTTTCCCTTCGCCTCCCTCGTGGGCGCGCTGATGGCGGCGGGTCGGCTTTCCTCCGACAACGAAGTCCTGGCCATGATGGCAGCCGGGATACCGTCGCGGCGGGCCTTCCTGCCCTTCGCCCTGCTTGGGTTCCTCTTTGCCCTGGTGTCCTTCACGATGAACGATTTTTTCCTGCCGCTTGGGACAATCGAGTTCGGAAAGCTCTACAGGAAGCTCCTGACTTCCACGCCTGCCCTCGAGCTGAAGCCCTACTCCGTGCGGCACTACAAGGATATATCGGTCGTGACCGGTGCCGCGAAGGGCGGGGAGCTGTTCGACATTCTCATTTTCGACCGGAGCTCGGAGGGAAGCTCCCGCGTGATCTCGGCTCAGCACGCCCGACTCGATCCCACCGCGCCAAGCGGGGATGTCGTCCTTCACCTGGACGGAATATGGCAGCAGACAGTCAAACGGGACGAGCATGACAGCTTCGACTGGGCCCGGGCAGACAGCATGGACTACCTCATACACAGCCAGGGCTCCGGCGGCGAGGAGGTCTCGGTGGGACCGCGGGACATGTCTTCAGCCGACCTCGCCGGGGTAATCGCTGAAAAGTCCGCGGCCTTGGCGGCGCGGGCGGCCGCGCGCAGACTCGACCTTCTGACCGCCCGTGTCGGCCTGTATGACCGCTATCAGGATGAGGCCGCGGCAGGACTTCCTTGGGAGAATCTCGGCGAACGGCTCGCTCCCGCGCTTGCCGCGCTGAAATCGGTGGAGACTCCCCCCGAGGATCGGAGTCTCCAGGTGTACAAGCTCGAGTACTACAAGAAATTCGCCATCCCGGCCGGAGCTTTCTTTTTCGTGTTCCTGGCCTACCCCCTGGGCCTCGGTGCCAAGCGCTCGGGAAGAGCCGTCGGATTCGGGCTCGGGATGCTGATATCCGTGATCTACTGGGCCTTTCTCCTGGGCGGACAGACCGTCGGGACGCGCCTTCAATGGTCGCCCTTCTGGGCCATGTGGGTGCCCAATGCCGTGATTCTCGCCTCCGGACTTGTCCTGTGGCTGCGCCGTCTGGGCAGAGGATAGCGGTGTGAGAAGAGCCACAACCCTTCGAATCCATCTGCTGCGGACCTTCCTCCCTGCCCTGGGCGCGGCGCTCGTCCTGTTCGCGCTCATTCTCGAACTGGTCGACCTCTTCGCCAACCTCTGGCGCTACCTCGCCTTGGGCACGCCCCTCCTCTCCATTGTCTCGGTGATGCTGCTCTATCTGCCGGCAGCCATTTCCAGCGCACTGCCGATATCCCTCCTGTTCGCGACCGCCTTCAGCCTGGGCAACCTCTATGCCGACAACGAGCTCACTATCGTGTTCGGCTCGGGCATTTCACTTGCGCAATTCATGGCCCCACTCTTCCTGATTGCCGGTCTGCTCTGCATCGGAAGCTTCTTCTTCGATGACCGGGTCGTACTGCAGACGCTTCGCGAGAAGAACCAGCTCTCGAGCATCCTCCTCAGGCAGAAGCCATCCTTGAGCAATGCCGACGTCGCAGTGATCTCCAGTGGCGGCAGCGTGGTCTATCGGGTGGACTACTATGACGATCAGGCGAAGGTGATTTCGGGTGTGACGGTTCTGAAACGCAGCAGCGACGGGAATCCCACCGAACGGGTGGAGGCGGCCACGGCCCGCTGGGACGGATCGAGATGGGTCTTCGGAGGCGTCAGACGCTTCTCGCTGAAACCGGGAGGAGGCTGGGGCGAGGAGTCGTTTGGAAGCTGGATAGAGGCCGATCTGGATGAGCCACCCGACGCCTTTCGCAGCCAGAATCTGAATCTGGAGGAGATGAGCCAGTCGGACCTGGTCGGCTATGTTGCCTTCCTGAGACGGGCAGGCCTTCCCTATGCCGCGGCCCTCGCCGAGCGGCACAAGCGCTTCTCCTTCGCCTTTACGCCGCTCGTGGTCATTCTCCTCGCCGCGGCGGTCGGCGGCCGATATCGGAAGAACGTGCTACTCATGAGTCTTCTCGCGAGCCTTCTGGCCGCCACGGGGTACTATGTCGCCCAGATGGTTTTCATGCTGATGGCCAAGACCGGCGTCATCGACCCGCGCGCAGGAGCCTGGGCCCCCCTCCTGATCTTCGGGGCCTCGGGCTATTGGCTGTTTCGAAAGGCGCGCACCTGATGAGCGCGGGTTCGGCCTGGTCCGAATCCTGAACGTACTGGAAGCGAAAGGTCGGGAATGCAGACTTCAGGTATTTTTGTCGAAGGACATCGGGATCGTACAACGCGTGCACGTACCGGGACGGTGCTGCTGCCGCACGGACGGGTCGCCACGCCGGCCTTCATGCCGGTCGGCACGAATGCGACCGTCAAGGCGATCTCGGCCCAGGAACTGGCCGAGATCGGTTTCTCGATAATCCTGGCCAACACCTACCACCTGTTCCTGAGGCCGGGGCACGAGATCATCCGCGAATCGGGCGGCCTCCATGGTTTCACGGGCTGGAAAGGCAACTTCCTGACCGACTCGGGAGGCTACCAGGTCTTTTCGCTTGCCCCGTTTCGCAAGCTGAGCGACGAGGGGGTGAAGTTCCGGTCGCACATCGATGGGGCGAATCTCTTCCTCACCCCCGAAGACGTGGTCGAGGTTCAGACGGCCTTCAACAGCGACATTCAGATGCAGCTCGATGTCTGCGCCCCGTGGGGGGCAGACGAAAAGGAAGCGAAGCGGGCGCTCAGGCTGACGACGGAATGGGCCCGACGCGCCAGGAGCCGCTGGCTTGAAAAGCGCGAGCAGGGGTACCGGGGTGAGCTCTTCGGCATAATCCAGGGGAATTTCTACAAGGAGCTGCGCGCCCAGAGCACCGAGGAGATCCTTTCCTTCGATCTTCCGGGAATCGCAATCGGAGGGCTTTCGGTGGGCGAGCCCTTCGAGGTGTTTGCGGAGTTCCTGGCCGAGACTGCCGCATCCCTGCCCGAATCGAAGCCCCGATACCTCATGGGGATCGGCACCCCCGAATACATCCTCGAAGCAGTGGAGAATGGGATCGACCTCTTCGACTGTGTCTTTCCGACGCGAACCGCCCGCAATGGACTGCTCTTCACGTCCCTCGGTCCCCTCTCGATCAAGAAGGCGCAGTTCGAGCGGGACTACGGCCCCCCGGATCCCCGTTGCAGCTGCAAGGTCTGCAGGACCCACACTCGGGCCTATCTGCGGCATCTTTACAAGAGCCGGGAGATTCTGTACGCGATGCTGGCTACCTATCACAACCTCTATTTTCTTCATGAACTCGTGAGGAAGATCAGGCTCAGCATCGAAGAGGACAACTTCACGGCGTTCAAGCGGAGCTTCCTGGAAAGCTACCGGAGCTCGGTGCCATAATCGCGGGAGGGATCGGCGGCCGCCGCCTCGGCCGGCTGCCTCT
>DATJQN010000348.1:0-16636 GCA_035505775.1 Rectinemataceae bacterium
GGATTTGATACTCCAGATTCCGCGCCGGACCACAAGCGTCTTCGACTCGGGCGCCGCTCCCGGGCGCCGATCGACGCATGTCCATACTGAAGCTGAGCTTTCCACTTCCATGGATATGAGCCATACTGATCGGGGGGTCGAAGCCGATGTGCAGATTGCTTGCTTATGTTCACTCCGGGTCCATGTTGTCGATGCGGGAAACGCTGGGCGACTCTGTACTCGATGAGTTCATGCAGCTGGCTGATGTCCATCGGGATGGCTGGGGAATCGTGAGAACAAGCTCGAATTCTCTGTCATGCTACATTTCCACTAGATCGGCGCTCGGCGATGCGGCGACGTTCAGGGCCCTGACGGCTCAGCCGATCGGTTCGGCCATCGTGCATGAGCGCTGGGCCAGTCCCGGCATCGGTCTCCTGCTCGACAATCAGCAACCCTTTGTCTCCAACGGGGTGGCCTTCGCGCATAACGGGACAATCGGCAACGATGGGGCGAACATCGTCCACAGGCCGAGCTCCTATCGCGAGTCCCTCGGTCTTGGCCACTCGACGACGATGTCGGATTCCAGGCTCTACGCCGACCTGTTCTTTCTCCGGCTCGCCGATGTGCAGCACAGCGGTCAAACCCGGGGCAGTCCTCCGAGAGCCGAGGACGTGCGGCGGGCGCTGGCCTCGACCATTGCCCAACTCCGCCAGGATTATCCTGACGCCAGTTTCAACACCGTGATCGAAACCGCCGATTTCACCTTCGCCGCACGGGCTCATGCGGAAGAACCCACCTGCAGCGAGCGTCTGCGCCGCAGGTACGAGGAGGTGGGATGGGCCCATCGCATCGGCGACTATCATGAGCTTGCGTACAAGACCTTCTCTGCCGCCGATGGATCCACGACCAGCGTCGTCTCGTCCTCGGGCTACTCCGAGAGCGATCCCTGGCCCAAGCTCGCGAACAATACTCTCCTTGCGATTTCGCACCTGGATGCCAAGGCCCGGGCGTATCCCCTGACAGACTAGGATCGCGGCAGCGGGGGGCAGTCGCTCCGCACGGATCTTCCAGGCGCGCCCACGGTGTGCGATCCGCGTCCTCGAGGGACCCCGATCAGAGAATATGCGCGAGGAATTTGACGGTCCGGTCGTTCTGTGCGGCGGTGAAAAACTGTTCCGGAGTTCCCTCTTCGATGATCTCACCCTGGTCCATGAAGACGACCCGGTCGGCTGCGGCCCTCGCGAAGCCCATCTCGTGCGTGACCACCATCATGGTCATGCCTCCCTTGGCCAGATCGAGCATGACATCGAGGACTTCCTTGACCATTTCCGGGTCGAGAGCCGAGGTCGGCTCGTCGAAGAGCATCACCTTTGGATCCATGGCCAAGGCCCGGGCGATGGCGACCCGCTGCTTCTGTCCGCCCGAGAGCTGCCCGGGAAGCGCGTCATGCTTTTCCGCAAGGCCGACACGGGCCAGGAGTTCCATGGCCCTTTCCCTGGCCTGGGCTCTCCTGAGCCTCTTGACCCGCACGGGCGCCAACTCGATGTTCTGCGCCACGGTGAGATGGGGAAACAGGTTGAAGTCCTGGAAAACCATCCCCACCTCTTCGCGTATCCTGCGGATGTTGGCGCCGTCGTTCGAGACGTGATCGTCGTCGATCCAGACATCCCCGGAGCTCAGGGCCTCGAGCCGGTTGACGCTACGGAGCAGTGTGCTCTTCCCCGAGCCGGAAGGGCCGATTATGACGAAGGTCTCCCCGGCCTTGACCGACAGGGACACATTGTTCAACGCTTGCAGGTTCCCGAAGTACTTGCAGGCCTTCACGATGCGAATTCTATCCGGCATGGCTATTCAACCTTCCTCTGGCATGACCACCCGCGGCCGGGCCCATGCGATCATTGAGCGTCCGGGATGCCTTCGACAGCATATAATTGAGCACGCAATAGAGGACTGCGACGATCAAATAGACCGGGACAAGGGAATTGTAGTTGGCGACCAGTATCTTGGCGTTCTGCATGAGCTCCCCGTAGGTCACTACATAGCCGAAGGTCGTGTCCTTGACCACGACGACGAGCTGGGCGAGCAGGGAGGGGACCACGTAGCGAATGGCCTGCGGGAAGACCACATCGAAGAAAACTTGCCAGCTGTTCAGGGCCAGGCTCTCGGCGGCTTCCGTCTGACCACGCGGGACGGCCAGCACACCCGAGCGGTACACTTCCGCCACTACCGCAGCCGTGTTGAGCCCGATGGGCAAGGTGACCATCCAGTAGGAGCTCATCTTGAACCCAAGGGGCGGCAGGATCAGAAAGCAGAAATAGATAAGGAGGAGACTCGGGACACCCCGGAAGAACTCGATCAGGACGACGGCCACCCAGCGAATCGGCCCCACCCTTGAGAGACGGCCGGCCATGAAGACGAGGCCGACAGTCAACGCTATCACCGCTGCCATGCCCGCGGAGGCCAGGGTGCCGAGGAGCCCGGAAAAGAGGAACTTCCACGTGGTCGCCCACCCGAAGAACTTCCAATAGCGGGACTCAAGCTGTCCGGCACGGTAGAACCGCAACAGGATCACCGCGATCAGACCGAGCAGCGCCAGCAGGGCGATGCTGGTTCCGACGCGGATAAGCGCCTTGGTGTGCGAGTCGGGGTTTTCGAAGAGGGCCTCTTCCGCGCTTTTCGTGCTCACCGCAGGACCCTCACCTTTCTGTCGAGCGCCGCGCCGGCCCAGGATATCAACAGGCCGCTTGCCACGTAGAATCCTGCCGTGATGATGAAGGTGAGAATTCCGGAGGCTGTCTCGTTGTTGATCATGTCCACGAGACCTGTCAGTTCGCGGTGGGGCACGGGCACCTGCGAGGCGATCGCCGTCGAGAGCATCAGGCCGATCAACAGGGACGTCATCGGTTGGACGACAGCGCGCAGGGCCTGGGGCAGGACGATGTCGTACATCGTCTTCAACAGGCTCATGCCGAGGCTGTATGAGGCCTCTATCTGTCCGGCATCAACCGTGTTGATGCCGGAGCGGAGATTGTCGGCTGTGAAGGCGGAGCAGACGAGCATCAGCGCCACGATGACGGAGGGTTCGTAGTCGATCAAGATGTGAAGATCGGGCAGCGCGAACACGATGATGATCAAGAGCGCCACTGTGGGGATGTTGCGGAAGATCTCGACATAGGCGTTGACGAGGAGTTTCAGGGGCCTGATGGGGAGGACGCGCAGGACCGTCAGCACGATCCCGAGGAGGACTCCCAATGAATAGGAAATGACCGTCAGTTTCCACGTGACCGCGGCGGAATTGATGAACGCGGGCCCGAAGTCCTTCAGCAGCCTTGCCAAGTCTCCCATACGCGATCCGCTTCCAGAAGATCTCCCCGCGGCCGGCCCCTAGGACCGGCCGCGGCGGACCGTGCTACTTTATAGCCGGGGGATTCGGCACATTCGTGGTGCCGGTGCGACCGCCGATCGCGATCAGCCAGAGCTTGCTCCAGGTGCCATCGGCCTCGATCTTCTTGAGGAAGGCGTTGATGAACGCCACGCCGTCCGAGCCCTTGGGAACTCCGACACCGTAGGGATCCACGTTTCCGAAGGGAGTGCCCGCAAGCTGGAAGTCGCCCGACGATCGACTCAGGGTATTGAGCAGGAGCGTGTAGTCCGTGACGTAGGCGTCGATCCGTCCCTGCCTCAGCGCATCGAGGCACTCCTGATCGGTCTGGAATTCGAGGATCGTGGCCGCCGGAGCGTATTGTTTCAGAGTTGCCACGCCGGTGGATCCCGCCTGGGTGGCGACCTTTTTCCCCGCCAGATCGGTGTAGGCTTTGATGGCGGAGTTCCCGGCCTTGACCAGTACGCCCGACTGGGAGGTGTAGTAGGGGCCCGCGAAGGAGATCTTCTCGGCCCGGGCCGGCGTGATGGAGTAGGTGGCGAAGACCATGTCGACCTGGTCGTTGATCAGCACCTGCTCACGGGTCGACGATGTGACCGTGACGAAGGCGAACTTGGACGAATCGCCGAGGATGTAGCGGGTGATCAGCTGGGCCAGTCCCGCGTCGAATCCGCGGATCTTTCCATCTTTCTCGTTGAGCAAGGAGAAGAGGTTCGAAGTCTGCGTGCCGCCCAGACGGAGCGTTCCGGCGTTCTTTATCTTCGTCGCCCATGCGCTGGAGGCGATGGTGCCGGCGTCTGCCACCGGGCCGTTGGAAACGAGGGCATCGAAGGCCGCTGCGTCGATGGCAGTACCGTCCGCGAACAGCGGGGCCGCGGCCAAACCGACGGCGACCATCAAAACGGTCACCATGAATCGGAAAGATTTCACGTTTCCTCCCTTCATTCGCACCAGTCACAAAATACGTGCCTATCAGTACTGCACAGCCACGCGGGCACGTCAAGTGTCGGGAACGAATGAGCGGTTCTCACGGCAAGCTTCCTATTAATCGGCGCGCCGGCTAGCCGCCCCGCCCCGCGCTCAAGGCGCGTGGCGCGGCCTTTGACCATGGGTGGAATGGGCCGGCCAAGAAAAAAGCGCCCCTCGCGGGGCGCTTCGGAATGCAGCGGAAACAAGTCTGGACTTAGTAGTCCATTCCTCCCATGCCGCCCATTCCACCCATGCCGCCACCACCGCCGCCCATGGGGGCCTTCTCCTTCTCGGGGAGATCGGTGATGGCGCACTCGGTGGTAAGGAGGAGGGCCGCGACGGAGGCCGCGTTCTGGAGCGCGGAGCGCGTGACCTTGGCCGGGTCGATGATGCCGGCCTTGACCATGTCCACCCACTCCATCTTCTGGGCGTCGAAGCCGATGCCCTTCTTCTCGTTCTTGGCGCGGTCCGCGATGATGGAGCCGTCGACGCCGGCGTTCTCGGCGATCTGGCGGATGGGCTCCTCGAGGGCGCGCTTGGTGATCTTGAAGCCGACCTTCTCGTCATCGGTCATCTTGGACATGTCGGCTTTCTCGAGGGTGAGGGCGGCCTGGATGAGGGCGATACCGCCGCCGGGGACGATGCCTTCCTCGATGGCCGCGCGGGTGGCGCTGAGCGCGTCCTCGACCCGGTGCTTCTTCTCCTTCATCTCGACTTCGGTGGCAGCGCCGACGTTGATGACGGCCACGCCGCCGGCGAGCTTGGCCAGGCGCTCCTGGAGCTTCTCCTTGTCGTAGTCGGAGGTGGTCTCCTCGATCTGCTTCTTGATCTGGGCGATCCGGTCCTGGATGTCCTTCTGCTTGCCGGCGCCGTTGATGATGGTGGTGTTGTCCTTGTCCACCTTCACGGTCTTGGCGGTGCCGAGCTGGGAGACGGCGGTGTTCTCGAGCTTGAGGCCGAGCTCCTCGGAGATTACCTCGCCGCCGGTGAGGATGGCGATGTCTTCGAGCATGGCCTTGCGCCTGTCGCCGAAGCCGGGGGCCTTGACGGCGCAGACGGTGAGGGTGCCGCGCAGGTGGTTGACGATCAGCGTGGCGATGGCCTCGCCCTCGATGTCCTCGGCAATGAGGAGGAGGGGCTTGCCCTGCTGGGCGACCTTCTCGAGCACGGGCAGAAGATCCTTCATGTTGGAGATCTTCTTGTCGTGGATGAGGATCATCGGGTTCTCGAGGACGGCGGTCATGGTGTCACGGTTGGTGACGAAGTAGGAGGAGGTGTAGCCGCGGTCGAACTGCATGCCCTCGACGAAGTCGATGGTGGTGTCCATGGTCTTGGACTCCTCGACCGTGATCACGCCGTCCTTGCCGACCTTCTCCATGGCGTCGGCGATCTGCTTGCCGATGTCCATGTCGTTGTTGGCGGAGACGGAGGCGACGTCGGCGATCTCTTCCTTTTCCTTGATCTCCTTGGACGCCTTCTTGATCTCGTCCACGGCGATCTCGACCGCCTTGTCGATTCCGCGCTTGAGGCCCATGGGGTCGAGGCCCGCCGCGACGCTCTTGAGTCCTTCCTTCACGATGGAGTAGGCGAGGACGGTCGCGGTCGTGGTGCCGTCGCCGGCGATGTCGTTGGTCTTGGTCGCGACTTCCTTGAGGAGCTGGGCGCCCATGTTCTCGTACGAATCCTCGAGCTCGACTTCCTTCGCGACGGAGACGCCGTCCTTGGTGACGGTCGGGGCGCCGAACTTTTTGTCCAGAAGGACGTTGCGGCCCTTGGGACCGAGGGTCACCTTGACCGCCTTCGAGATCGTCTCGACGCCGATGAGGAGCTTCCTCCGGGCGTCTTCACCGAACAGGAGCTGTTTCGCCATAGCTTCGTTCTCCCTTTCCATAAAAATGGTGTTTCCCGGTCGGACGAACCTCGAACGCCCTGAGGCGCGCGGGGCCGACTCGTACCCGGAAATGGTTGGCCTTGAATGGAATCTCGACCAATGGATCGGACGAAAGATACAGAAAATGTGCCCGGTGCGGCAATAGCTTGGGGGCGATTGTGCAAAAAAAACGAAGTGATTAGAATGCTAACTACATTGGACCCCTATACGATCTTCGAGACGGTGCTCCGGCTCCGTCGGCGTGCCCAGGTCGAGAGCCTCAGGCCCTTCGAGATCAGTCTGCAGCAGTGGCGGCTCATCCAGCTTGCGCGGCGCCGGGGGGCCGTAAGCCCCTCCGAGGCCGCCGAGGAACTCGACTGCGACCGGCCCACCGCCACGGTGATCGCGCGGAACTGCCTGGATCGGGGCTGGCTCGAGAAGCGGGCCTCCGAGAGCGATGGCCGCTCGCATCGCCTCGGACTTACGGGTGCCGGGGAGGAACTGCTCGACGCGATCGAGCGCGGCAGGCCGACCTCGGTCCTCCCCGACCCGCTTGCCACCCTCGATCCGGACGAGCGCCAGGCGCTCGAAGCCTCCCTGGACAAGGTGGCGCAAGCGCTCAGGCCGCGGCAGGGCGCGGTCCGCCGGAGGCTTCCAGGATCGGAAGGGGGCGGGCCGGGAGGGCGGCATTGATGCGCCGGGCCTCTTGACCCTAGAATTGCCGGATGCATATCGACATCCCGGTCATCCATTCGGACCCCTTCATCCTCGCCGTGGACAAGAGCGCGGGCTACCTGGCCATTCCGGATCGCTACGATCCCGACGCCCCGGTGCTCGCGGAGCGGCTGCGGAAGGACTGGGGCCGGCTCTTCGTCGTGCACAGGATCGATCGGGACACCACGGGCCTCCTCCTCTACGCCCGGAGCCCGGAAGCACACCGCGCGATGAGCGAGGCCTTCAGCACCGGGGCGGTGAAGAAAGTGTATCGGGCCCTGGTGCGGGGCATTCCGGAGTGGACGGAGACCCGCTGCGAGCTCCCCCTGAAAGTGGACGGGGATCGCCTGCACCGGACGGTGGTCGACGGCCACCGCGGCAAGGCCTGTTCGACGGGCTTCCGGGTCGTCGAGACCTACGCCGCCCGCGGCGCCTTTCCCGGCGCCACCCTGATCGAGGCCCTGCCGGAATCGGGACGCACGCACCAGATACGAGTGCATCTGTCGGCGCTCGGCTTCCCCTGCCTCTGCGACCCGCTGTACGGCGACGGCAAGCCCTTCCTGCTCTCGTCCTTCAAGAAACGGTGGAAGGGGGATCCCTTCGAGGAGCGCCCCCTTTTGGCCAGGTCGGCCCTGCACGCTCTGTCTGCGGAGTTCCTCCATCCCGACTCGGGCGAGCCGATGCGTCTCGAGGCTCCCCTGCCCAAGGATATGCGCGCGGCGATCACCCAGCTCGGCAAGAGCTAGCAAGTAATGGCAGCCACAGGAACCCAGCTTTCAGGGTAGTCGAAGCACCGACGCGTCGAGTTCGAAGTCCCGGCCCTCCCTTTCCAGGCGGAGCCTGTGCCGGTCGCCGGGCGCTCCCGCCATGAGCGCATCGAGTCCGCCCATGGTGAGGCCCCGCACGGAGTGCCCGTCCACCGACAGGAGACGATCCCCCGGTTCAAGGCCCTGAAGCAGGGGCTGCCCGGCCCTGTGCGCAACCGCGGCGACGGAGTAGCCGCCGTCCTCCTCCGGTCTGACGCCGATCGGAAGTGCGTCGAGGTCGTGATGGCCGCTCGAGGCGCCGCGCGTCAGGCTGACCGATCCACCGGCGTAGTCGATCTCGAGCACGAAGTCCCTGAAAGCGTTGGATCCGAGAAAGCCCGTCACCGGGATGGCCGTCTTTCGGGAGTACCAGGGACCAAGCCCGCCCACCGAGGCTCGGGGAAGCGCGACGAAGGCGAAGTCCTCGATCTGCTGATCTCCCAGCCGAAGCTGGTCCGAACGGAGCACTTCCCAGTCCTCCTCGTCCGGGAAGAACCACCCCCACATATTGGCCGTCCCCGCGCTGCCCTCGAACCGCGGCCAGTCGGGGTGTCGAGCCAGTATGTCGCCTATCAGGTCCGCATCGAGGAAACTGAAGGATGCGCCGAGGTCGAGCGCGAGGCGTACGGGACGATCGCCCAGGTAGGCCGTGACCGCCACGATTCCGGTGCTACGATTCACGCTCGCCGCGACCTTCCCCGCTGCTCTGTCCCCCGGTCCGGAGCCGTGGCGGCCTTTGGGGCTTGCGAGGAGCAGATTCCGCCCCGGGAGGTCGAAGGTCACGCGATACTGCGAGAGAACGGTAGCCGGCAACGTTGCGTCGGCCCCTGTGGCAGCGAATATCCAGGCGGGCAGGTCACTGCGCGGCGGACCGCTCGATGAAAGGTCCAGCTCCATTCCGGCAAGCCGCAGGCCGAAGGCGGCCGCAGCATCCCCGGAAGAGGCGAGCCGTGCCGCAAGTCCCGGACTGACCGCCAGACTCGGGCTGCCCGTGTCTATCCAGAGGCGCACCGGCAGCCATGACCGGTCGGGCAGGCGTGCCTCGCCGGCAACCATGAGGCGACCGTGATCGAGAAGCAGGGGAACGCGAACCGGGGCCCCCGATTTCCACAGCGGGCAGGCCGCCATGAGGAGTGGCAGGAGGACGGCCGCAGCCGAAACTCTGGACTGGTTCATCGGCATCTCCAGGCCTTGCGGCTCATGAGAATGCGGGGACCTCGACCTTCCGCGACCTCCGCCCGGGTCAGGCTTCGACGAAGCGACCCCGCCGGATCAGGGGAATCTCCTTGCCCTGCGCATCGCGCCCGATGACGTCGATCTCCTCCGAGCCGATCATGAGGTCCTCGTGCACGAATGAGACATTGAAGCCCCGCTCTTCCTTGACCGAGTCGCTCCACGACTCGGCCCCGGCGAATGCGGGGTCATAGCCCGCGCCGAGGGCTATGTGGCAGCTTGCGTTTTCGTCGAGGAGCATGGAGTCGAAAATGAGACCGGAGCGCCAGATGGGGCTGGACATGTCCACGAGGGCGACCTCCCCGAGGCGGCGGGCTCCCCGGTCGGTTTCGATGTAGCGGCCCAGGGCGTCGCCGCCGCGCTCGGCCGAATAGTCGACGACCTCGCCCCCGCGGAAGACAAGGCGTCCGCCCTGGATGACCGAGCCGCGGATGCGGACAGGGCGGGTGAGGGTGACGCTCCCGGAGGTCCGGCGGAAATCCGGTGTGGTGAAGACTTCCTCGGTGGGTATGTTGGGCAGGAACACCGTGCCGCCGGGCGTACGTTCGCCGCCGCCCTGCCACAGCGATTCCGGCGCGAGGCCGATGTCGAGGTCGGTGCCCGGTCCCCGGAAGTGAAGGCCCGAGAGATTGAGGGCGTTCAGCCGGACGCAGCGTGCCTCGATCTCGGCGATATGCCGGCGCAAGAGAGCCACGGGATCCGGCTGGTCCAGCCGGAGGATCGGTATCAGCGTTTTCCAGAGATCCTCAGCCGTCGCGGCGGGGCCGAGCACCTGGCGCGCCCAGGCGTCCGTAGGGCCGGGCATCACGCACCAGGGAATGCGACTGGACATCTGGGCCTCGCGGAGGGCGCGCACGGCCCGTCCCCGCGCCCGCTGCATCCGCGTTAGGCGGGTCTGGTCCGCTCCCTCCATGGAGTCGGGGCTCTCGTAGCCGTCGATGCGGAGATAGCTCCAGCCCTCCTTGACCAGAATCTCGCTCTCGCGCTCGACGAGCTCGCTCAGCGCCTCGAGGTAGTCGTCCTTGCAGAGGTCCGCACGGATCCGCGCGAGGCGGACGTCGTCGTAGTCTATCCTGACGAAGCGCGCCCCCCGCTCGTAGGCACCCCGGGCCACGGCATACATGAGTTCCCGCTGGGGCATCTCTCCGGCTATGCGCAGCATGGCGCCGGGGGCGAGCCCGAGCCCGGCGTCGAGCGCTATATTGGCAAATTCGCGCAACGTGTCATTGTTCACGTATTCCTCCTTCATCCTTCCGATAGGGGGCAGTATTTGTCCGCCACCGTCCTTTCGTCAAGCAAAACCCGGGAAATCGAAGGCGATTTCGTCCACGAGGAGGAGTCTCGGGCAGCCGGGAACGGACTTCCACGCCTCGTCATTGCCGAGAACGGCGTTTGCACGGAGGACGAGGGCCGTCGCCAGATGCAGGGCGTCCGGAATACCCAGTCCGTTGCCCGCCACGAGGCGCGCCGCTTCTTCCGCGATGGCGACGTCCACCGGGACGAGCTGGATCCGTCTCGAATCCGCGAGCAGTATCCGGTAGCGCTCGGCGAGGGCGGCGTTCCTCTCCGAGAGCGGCCTGGCGAGGACCTCGGTCCAGACGATGGTCGACGCGACTGCTCGGCCGCCCGAATCGGCTACAGCTTCGAGCACGGCCGCGACTGTCTCGCGCCTCCGTTCGGAACCCTCGATCAGGTAGATGAGGGCGCTCGAGTCCACGAGGACCACGGGCGTCCGGGGAAGACCGAGCGTTTCATACGTCATGCGCAGGACCTCGCAGTCCGACGCGGGGCAGAACAGGCTTGGACTCGTCGCATGCTGGGAGTATAGGGCAGGGGGCGATGCCCCGGGTAGGGCCATGCTATACTCGCGTATGCCCGAGTTCCCGGCTTTCATCGTCTCTTCCTGGGACGATGCCGCGCGGAACGGCGCGCAGGGGAAGGCGGCACGGGGTTTCCTGACCGGGCGCCTGGCCGATGGGCGCAGCTTCGCCGCGGTGCTGCGCTCCGAATCGCCCGCGGTCTTCGTGGACGCACCCGAGGGAGAGCGTTCCGCCGCGATGCTCGCATCGCGCGGGATCGGCGTGACGGTCCGCAGCCCCTGGAAGGACTTTGCCGGCCGGGCTGTCGAGCGCATCGAGCTCGCCGCCGAGTCCCCCGCGGCGGCCGGACGGATCCTGCGTGAAGCCGACATCGCCTGCCGGGCGATGGAGCGCTCCCACGTGAACGAACTGCTCGCGTCCCGCGGCATCCAGGGACCGGTCACGCTGCGCGGCGAGCCCCGGGAAGGCAGGCGCGTCGATCTCATCTTCTTCGACCCCGAGCTGGAGCCGCCCGACGCCGCCTTCGCGGTCCGTCTCCGTTGGCTCGCCCTCGACATTGAGACCGACCGTGATGGACGCGTCGTCGCCGTGTCCCTGGCGGGCGAGGCCTTCCCCGGAGAGGTCCTGTTTCTCGGGCCGGAGCTCGGCAGCCCGCACATACGCTCCTTCGGCAGCGAAGCCGATCTGCTCTCCGCCCTGGCCGCGCGGATCGTCGAGCTCGACCCCGATATACTCACCGGCTGGAACGTCATCGACTTCGACCTTCGGGTGCTGGCCGGGCGATACGCCGAATGCCAGCTGGCCTTTGACATCGGCCGAAGCGAAAGCCCGGCGGCATTCCGCGAGGTTCCGGGGAGACGATCGGTCTTCGAGGTTCCGGGACGGGCTGCGCTCGACAGTCTGCGGCTGGTTCGGGCCTCCGGGCAGCGATTCGAGGACCTCAGTCTCGAGTCGGTGGCCCGGAGTCTCCTGGGAGAGGGCAAGTCCGTGTCCGCGCACGGCGAGGCCAAGCTTGCCGAGCTGGAGCGTCTGAGACTGACCGATCCGGCAGCCTTCTGTGACTATTGCCTCCGCGATTCCCAGCTCGTGCTCCGAATTCTTGATGTGACCGGCCTGGGCGAGCTGACCGCGAAACGGGCTGCCCTCACGGGCGTGGCGCTCGATCTCGCCTGGACAAGCATTCCGGCTTTCGAGCGTGTCTATGGCTCGGAATTGAGACGCCGGCGCATTCTCCCTCCGGCCCGGACCGAACGCTCAGTCTCCGGGGCAGCGGGGGGAACGGTCCTCGATCCCGCGACCGGCCTTTTTTCCGACGTGCTCGTGTTCGACTTTCGCAGTCTCTATCCCTCCATCATGAGGACTTTCAACATCGACCCCTTCGCCTACGAGCTGGCCGCCGCCAGGCCGCCGCTGAGCTCGGATATCGTCGCGCCCAACGGAGCACGCTTCGACCGGGAGCCCGGGATTCTTCCGGAATTGATAACCCGCTACACGAGGGAGCGGGAAGCCGCGTTGGCCGCCGACGACCCGACCGCGGCCTACGTCTACAAGATCCTCATGAATTCCTTCTACGGCGTCCTGGGATCGGCCGGCTGCCGCTACGCACGCACCGAGCTGGCGGGGGCGATCACCTCGTTCGGGAAGAAGTACCTTACCCGGGCCAAAACCTGGTTCGAGGCACGGGGACAACGCGTGCTGTACGGAGACACCGACTCGGTCTTCGTGCTTCCCGGCGATGGCGATGGGGGAGGTTATGCGAACCTGTTTGCGGCGGGCGAGTCGGCCGCGCGACTGCTCAACGCGGAGCTCAAACGCGAGATCAAGGCCGAGTTCGGACTCGAGTCGCGGCTCCACATCCGCTGCGAGAAGATCTACGGCCGCTTCCTGATTCCCCGCCTCAAGTCCGACCAGAGCGGCGAAGGGCGGGGGAGGGCGAAGGGCTACGCGGGCCTGGTCCTGACGGGCACGGGGCGGGAGCCGCGGCTCGAGGTCAAGGGCATGGAGGCAGCGCGGACCGACTTCACCCCGCTCGCGCGGCGATTCCAGCTCGACATCCTGGGGCTCGCATTTTCCGGAGCCACCCTTGGGGAGCTGGAAGACTTTTGCCGCACTACCGTCCGGGATCTGCGTGACGGAAGGCTCGACGAGCGCCTGACCTACCGCCGCTCCCTCCGCCGTCCCGCGCGCGACTATGCCACGGAGACCCCCGCGGTGCGGGCGGCCCGACTGCTCGGATGGGAGGCCCGCCGGGGACGCATATCCTATGTCATGACACAATCGGGTGCGGAACCGGTGGAAGCCCGGAGCGGATCGCCCCTCGACTATGACCACTATTCCGTCCACCAGCTCATGCCGATCGGCTGCTCGGTGGTCCAGGCCCTGGCGGAAAGCCTGGGCAGCGAATGCGATGCGTCCTCATGGTTTGCCGACCGGCCGCAGATGGAGTTCGAGTTCGGTTAGCATCCGGTTTGAGGGGCGAAAGAAACTTTTAAGAGACTCGATACCTTCGATTGAGTATA
This sequence comes from Rectinemataceae bacterium, assembly GCA_035505775.1. Classification (GTDB taxonomy): domain Bacteria; phylum Spirochaetota; class Spirochaetia; order Treponematales; family Rectinemataceae; genus JAJXZP01. The sequence continues at coordinate 13,293 of DATJQN010000348.1, forward strand.
GTAAGGGACGATGAAAAAGAATCTATCGGCATGTGCGCTCTTTCTTGCAGTCGGAGCAGCGCTTTTTGCCCAGCAATCGGTCCCCGGAAGCACGCAGTCGGCTTCCGATATTCCCGCCGGCCAGGCCGCCGCGGTACCCGGTCCCGACGCAGCGACGGACGGAGTCACGGGTCCGGCGGCGACCACGCAGACGGCGGCGACCGCGCAGACGGCCGCGACCGCGCAGACGGCCGCGACTGCGCAGACGACTGCGACGGCGGCGCCGCAGATCATCACACTGCAGCAGGCAATCGACGCCGCCATCGCGCAGGGGCCGGACATGAAGGTAGTCAACGCGACGCTCGACGTTGCGCGCGCACAGCATGCCCTCGACGAGACCAAGGGGGCCTTCTCCCTGTCCGCCACCGGCGGTTACAGCGCGATCGACGGCCTCGGTTCGGCGTTCACCAGCCCCAGCTTCTCGAGCTACAAGTCCAGCCTCGCCAGCTATCTCGGAACGACCAGCGGCGATCTCGCCCAGTCTGTCACCGGCGGCCTCGCGCTCACCGGCCCCACGACCAAGGTCGGGCTTGCCCTGACTCAGACCATTCCGCCTGCGGACGCATCCCCGAATGCGGCCGTGACTGGCGCCCAGCTCTCGCTCACGCAGACCGTGTGGGACGGCTATCCGGGAGGTCAGGTGAAGGCCGCACTGGACAAGAGCCTCATCGTGCTGCAGGGCAGGGAGCTGAGCGCCCAGCAGGGCCGCTCCGCCGCCATAGCGAAGGTGAAGCAGGCCTATGTGACCATGCTCACCGACCAGCGCGCCCTCGGAGTCAAACAGCAGATCCTCAAGAACCAGAACAGCCTCCTCGCACAGCTGCAGGCGATCTACAACCTTAAGCAGGCGAGCACCATCGATCTCATGACCGCCCAGGTCAACGCCCGTGGCGCGGAGCTCGATGTCGCGCAGAGCGACCATGACCTGCGTCTCGCGAGGCAGCGCCTGGCCAACATCATCGGACTGCCTCCCGACAGCCAGTTCTCCGTGGCAGAGACCGAAGACCCGGCCCTTCCGGCCGCCAGCCTCGACGAAGCCATCGCTATCGGTCTCCGCACACGCCAGGACATCGCGCAACTTGATCTGAGCCGCAGGTCGAGCGGGATCGACCTGTTGCTCGCCAAAGCCTCGGCGCAGCCGAACGTCAGCCTCACGGGAGGCTTCAACTATGCGGTGGCCGTCCCGAGCGGCGCTTCCGCGCTCGATGCGTCATCCGTCAGCGCGGGCGCCAAGATAGCCCTGCCGGTCGTGGATGCGGGAGCCGCGGGCGACCAGGCTGCCGCGGCTTCACGCCAGATCGCGGTATACGATGCCCAGAAGGCCCAGCTCGCCGCCGGGATTGCCGCGGATATCAGGGACGGTTACGAAAATACGCTGATCCTCAAGGATCGGATCGACAATGCCAGGAAGAATATGGAAGCGCTCGATGCGCTCTTCACCATCGTCAAGACCCAGAATCAGTTCGGTACGGCGACCACCCAGGATGTCCTGACGGCCTCCGTCAATGCGGCCAATGCCGAGACCGCCTACCAGACCGCACGCAATGCCTATCTGCTCGCGGTGCTCTCGCTCGAGACTTCCATGGGCCTCTAGGAGTATGAAGATGAACGCACGAATGAATTCGCCCGCGCGATTGGCATTGATCGTCCTGGCTTCGGGCATGCTGGTCGCGGCCGTCGGCGCCTGCTCGAAGCAGTCGGGTGCGGGGCCGGCAACGGCCCCGGCGCAGGGTGCCGCGGGGGCTCAGGGTGGAGGCGGGCAATACCGGGGCGGGAACGGCCAATACCAGGGCGGGCAGGGCGGCCGCAGGCAGGCCACCGTGCCCGTGCAGGCCACGACGGTGCAGGTCGGGCTGCTCTCCGCCGACCGTGACACGGCCGGGGTCGTCTCACCGCTCACGCAGAGCCAGGTGGCCGCGCAGGTTGCCGGTGTGGTCAAAAACGTGGCCCACCTGGCCGGCGACTGGGTCCAGAGCGGGACACTGATCGTCCAGCTCGACGATGCCCAGCTCAAGCTCAGCGTGGCCAACGCCCAGGCCGCGCTCGACAACGCAAACATCAACCTGTCCATCGGCGAGGATAACGCCAACCAGGCCAATCCCAAGCTTGCCCTGCAGGTCCAGTCCGCGCAGTCGGCCCTGGACTCGGCCCAGAAGAACTACGATTCCCAGAAAGCCCTGTACGCGTTGGGCGGCATATCCGCCTCGCAGCTGGACTCGGCGGCGAGCCAGCTGACCGCCGCCCAGGCCAACCTCGAGGGCGCCAAGACCGCGCTCGACCAGAACCAGAAGTCGGGAGACCAGACCATCGCCCAGCTCAGGCTGGCCGTCACCCAGGCCGAGAACGCCCTCCAGCAGGCGAAGCTAAACCTGCAGTACGCCTCGATCCGCGCCCCCTTCGCCGGGCAGATCGCCGCGATGAATGTCCAGCCCGGGATGTATGTCGGGCTCAACACGCCGGTGTTCACGCTGGTGAGCGCTTCCCGGCAGATCGCCTTCAGCGTGGCCCCTTCCGACGCTCCAGCGCTTCCCGTCGGTACCAAACTCACCTTCGAATATGGCGGCAAAAGCTACCCGATCCGCGTCACCCAGGCGCCGTCGGCGCCGATCAACGGGGTCATTCCCATGGTGGCCTCCGCGCTCGGACCCTTCAATCTGCCCTTCGGAACCATCGGCAACATCAGCTATCCCGTCGGAGTGGCGCGTGGCGCACTGGTGCCCATCGCAGCCCTCGCCACCCTCGAGAACCAGAACTACGTGTTCCTGGTCGAGAACGGAAAGGCCGTGATCCAGAATGTGTCGATCATCGGCGAGGCCGGCATAACGGCCGTGGTCGACGGGCTGGCCGCGGGCGCGACGGTCGTGGTCAGTCCTCCTCCGGGGCTGTTGCAGGGCACGCCCGTCCAGGTCGTCGTTGCGCAGGGCGCGGCGCAAGGCGCTCCGGGGCAGTCGCCTGGGGCGGCGCCCGGGGCGACGCCCCAGGCGACGCCGGCCGGTGCGCGGCCCGGACAGCCCGGCGCGAGACAAGGCTCGGCCGCTCCGGGGCAGCCCGGAGCCACGGGAACGTGGTCGGGCACGCGTTCGAGCCAGGGCGGGAGCGCACAGCCGGGGAGCAGCCCGGGTGCGCAAGCCACGACGGACACGTCGGTGGGCAAGCCATGAGCAAGGTCCGCGAACTGGAGACTCAGGTCTTCAACAAGGTCAACCCGGCCATCAAGTTCTCGGTAACACGCTATGTCCTGGCCATCGGCATATTCGTTGCGATCGTCGCATTCGGGATCGTGAGTGCGCTACATCTCGGCGTGG
>DATJQN010000349.1:0-2385 GCA_035505775.1 Rectinemataceae bacterium
TCGCGATAGCCCTCGCCCTCGAGCCCGGACTGCTGATAATGGACGAGCCGACGACCGCCCTCGATGTCGTGGTCCAGAAGGATATCCTGCAGCAGATAGCCGAGCTGCGGCAACGCCTCGGCTTTTCCATCCTCTTCATCACGCACGATCTCTCACTCCTCGTGGAGTTCTCGGACAGGATAGCCATCATGTACGCGGGCGAGATCGTCGAGGAGGCCCCGGCGGCGGGCCTCTTCGAAGCTCCCCTCCATCCCTACACGCGCGGACTCATGGACAGCTTCCCATCGATCACCGGAGAGAGGCGCCGGCTGGTCGGCATTCCTGGCTCGCCGCCCGACATGGCAGCCCCGCCTTCCGGATGCCCCTTCCATCCCCGGTGCCCCCGGGCGATGGACATCTGCAGCTCCCGGCATCCGCTGGCGCGACAGACAGAAAGCGACCGCATGGTCGCCTGCCATCTTTACTGAAGGATCGTCATGGGCGAAGCAACGAACGAGTCGGCTCCCCTCCTCAGCGTACGCGGCCTGACCAAGCGCTTTCCGACAGGGACCCTGCTTGGCGGGAAGAGGGTCCATGCCGTGGAGAACGCCTCCTTTGAGGTCGAAGCCGGCCAGATCCTCGCCCTCGTCGGTGAGTCCGGCTCGGGCAAGACGACCACGATCCGGATGGTCGCCCGACTCATCGAGCCCAGCTCCGGCGAGATTTGCCTCAAGGGACAGAATGTGCTGGTATCGGAGCCCCGCGGCGCATCGCTCGACTACCGTCGGCGCGTGCAGTACATCTTCCAGGACCCCTTCGCCTCCCTCAATCCGGTGCATACGATAGGGCACCACCTGAGCCGGCCGATCCTCATCCACGGCGGAGGCGGCGAAGTCTCCCGCGTCCGACGGAAGGCCGAGGTGCTGGAAAGAGTCCTGGCTCTCCTTGAACTCGTGGAACTCCGCCCCGCCGCGGCCATCGCACGACGCTACCCCCATCAGCTTTCGGGCGGGCAGCGACAGCGCGTCGCCATAGCCAGGGCCCTCGCGGTCAACCCCGAGCTCGTCCTCGCCGACGAACCCATCTCCATGCTGGATGTCTCGATACGCATGGGCGTGCTCAACCTCATCGAGCGCCTCGCATCGGAACTGCGCATCGCCTTCGTCTACATAACCCACGACCTCGCCTCGGCGCGCTATATCGGGCACAGGATCATGGTCATGTATGCGGGCCACATGGTCGAGGGTGGCGAGAGCGAGGAGATCCTGGCGGGGGCGGCCCACCCCTACACACAGCTGCTGCTTTCGGCCGTTCCAGATCCGCGTTCCGGACTCCGCACGGAGCGCTCGGTCCCGGCCCGCGGCGAGCTGCCCTCCCTGATCGACCCGGCCCCGGGCTGTCCCTTCGCGTCGCGCTGCCCGCGCGTGATGCCGGTCTGCCGGGAGAGCATGCCCCCGGTGACCGTCATCGCTCCGGACCACTGGCTGCGCTGCCACCTCTATTCATAGACCGCGGCCAGCGGCCTTCAATTGAAGGGGCTAAGTTCCACTACCAGACGGCTGAGATCCCTGCCCCCGCGATGGAATTTTCCGCGCAGGCTTCTCCGTTCACCGGGCAGCAGCGAGACCATGTTCTCCTCCCAGAGGACGGGGAGAACGAGTTCGCCGCCGGGTCCGTCGCGGACGAGGGCTTCGGCGAGTAGACAGACCGTCTCGGAGCCGTTTGCGAGCTCGGCCTCGACCAGCACCCGATCTCCCTCCTCCCGGAAGCGGGCCTCCGCCCTGACGCCCGAAGGGGGGAGCGCCGCAAGGGCCGAGAGGTCCGCATGGCGGCGGAGGGCGGTGTGATAGAACGTATGCACGCTCGAGAACTCGTCATCCGTCGCAGGCAGCCAGTAGAAGTTGCGCGAAACAACCAGCCCCTCCGCGGATGCCAGAGTCAGATCGACGAAACTGAGACCACCGGCCGGATCGAATTTCTCGAGTCGCGCGATCTCCCGCCCCGAACGCGCCGCCAGCTCGAGCTCCCAGCTGCCCGAATCGAGTTCCCGAAGCTTCAGATCGAAGACTCTGGCGAAGGCCCTGAGATGGCCGGTGGGAGAGCGCGTCTGGTTGAAGGCCCAGATCGAGTTTTCGCCGTATCCGTACTGAATATGGATGCTTTCGCAGGCCTTCTGCGCCCCGTAGAAGCCTCCGCCGGGCCTGAGATACCAGTCATACAGGTGGAAGACCTGATTGGGCCAGGCATTGTTGAGCATCCAGGCAATCACGCCCGTGCCCTCCGGGAAGAATCTCGCGTAGGCCTCGTACATGGCCCGCCAGCTCTCATACTGGATCAGCCTGGCCTTCCTGCAGTAGTCGCGCAGATCCTCGGCCGGGCCGTAGCGCAGCTCCACGGCCCTATCCG
>DATJQN010000350.1:0-3738 GCA_035505775.1 Rectinemataceae bacterium
TACGAACCGCCGGACATGACTTCGAACTCCAGGCGCCCGCTGGGTAAATTATCAAATTCTCATCACCACCTGGAACTATCGGACGGGGTGGACTCGATCATCGTCGCTCACCCCAGGTACCTCAAGATTCGCCTGTTTCGATCGAATCACAGCCTGCTGTCGCCGTGGGACGCGCAGGATGTGCTGCCCCTCGGCCCTGAGTTGCTGCAAGACCTCTCCGCATTGTATCGGGAGTGAAGAGTCATCCGATTCCACATCGCAGAGAACCCGATCGAGTGCCATGCCATGAAAAAAGGATGCAACGCTGAAACCAAGTCCCTCGGAAACCGCGTAAAGAAGGAGGCGGCCATGGACATGAATGATGGCGACGAAAACATGATGCAGGCACGGGACGCCAAAGACCAGGAGGAACCTGGGCTCAAGAAGCACGAGCCCTTCTTCAAGCCTCTGGACAAGAAGCAGATCAAGTTCTCCCTCTGGTACTTCCTGCTGATGCTGATGGGGCTCTTCACCGTCAACATGCTCCTGCGTCCGAATGTCGAATGGATCGACTACAGCGATTTCAAGGCCAAAGTCGGATCAGGCGAGATCACCCGCGTCGAGATGAGTGACAAGTACCTCATCGGGTTTTCCATGACCAAGGCCCAGCTGGACTCTATCGGGAAGACCCACGGCGACGGTCAGAAGCCGGCCGCGGAGCCGAAGATCTTCCGGGCAGTTCGCATGGCCGATAGAGAACTCCTTCCGCTCATGGACAAGAAAGGCGCCGAATACTTCGCGGTCGCCGACAGTTCCTGGCTGGGGTCACTCGTATCCTGGGTCTTGCCGATCGTGGCGATGGTGTTCTTCTGGACCTTCCTGAGCAAGCGGGTCGGCAGCTTGGGACAGGGCGTGATGTCGTTCGGCGCGAACCGGGCGAAGCTCGTCGCCGAAGGCGACACTGGCGTCACGTTCCAGGACGTCGCCGGCGTGGACGAGGCCAAGACAGAACTCGTGGAGGTCGTGGACTTCCTCAAGGATCCGAAGAAATACGAAGCCATCGGCGGCACCATCCCCAAGGGCGTCCTCCTCGTCGGTCCGCCGGGGACGGGCAAGACGCTCCTGGCGAGGGCCGTGGCCGGCGAAGCGAAGGTCCCCTTCTTCAAGATCAGCGGGGCCGAATTCGTGGAGATGTTCGTCGGCGTCGGTGCGGCCCGGGTACGCGACCTGTTCAAGCAAGCCCGCGAAAAGGCGCCCTGCCTGGTCTTCATCGACGAACTCGACGCCATCGGGAAAAGCCGCGGCTTCACGCTCGGCGGGAACGACGAGCGGGAGCAAACCCTGAACCAGTTGCTGGTCGAGATGGACGGCTTCGACTCTCGAACGGGCGTCATCATCCTCGCAGCGACCAACCGGCCCGAGATCCTCGATCCCGCGCTCCTCCGGCCCGGACGCTTCGACCGCCAGGTGCTCGTTGACAAGCCCGACCTGAAGGGCCGTGTGGACATCCTGAAGATCCATTCGCAGAAAGTGAAACTCGATGCTTCCGTGGACCTCCAGAAGGTCGCCCGGGGGACTCCGGGCTTCACCGGCGCCGACCTGGCCAACATCGTCAATGAAGCGGCGCTCCTGGCGGTGCGCGCCGGCCGGCAACGCGTTCTGCCCGCAGATTTCGACGCCGCCATCGAACGTGTCATCGCCGGCCTGGAGAAGAAGAACCGCTTGCTCAACGAGAAGGAACGGACGATCGTCGCTTACCACGAGACTGGACACGCCCTGGTCGCCTCCCAGACGAGGGGCGCCGACCCCGTCCACAAGATCTCGATCATCCCGCGCGGCATAGGCGCGCTGGGATATACCATCCAGCTCCCGACCGAGGAGCGATTCCTCCTCACCAAAGAAGAGCTGCTCGGCAAGATCGATGTCCTTCTTGGAGGCCGGGCCAGCGAGGAGGTTTTCTTCGGAGAGATCTCGACCGGCGCCTCCAATGACATCACCCGATCGACCGATATCGCCCGGAAGATGGTGAGCGACTACGGCATGAGCGATAAGTTCCAGAACGTGGTCCTGCCTTCGCAACGGAGTTCGATGTTCCTGCCCGGGGAGACGATGCCTGGACAGCGGGAGTATTCCGAATCGACACAACAGTACATCGACGAAGAGATTACCCGCGTCATCAAGGGTCGGTACGACCATGTGAAGAAAGTCCTCGAGAGCAAGAAAGGAGTGGTAGAGAAGATCGCGAAAAGGCTGCTGGAGGTCGAGACGCTGGAGGAGGCGGAATTCCAGGCTCTACTGGACGGACATGGCTGTCCCCCGCCGCTTCCCAAGCACGGTCCTGCTCAGCCATCCGTGTCCGTCGTTCGATGAGGCCCGTGGTTCGGCCCGTTTAGTCGAGGTCCTTCATGCTGCTCTCTCGCCATCCGTGTCAATGGCGTTGCAGAAAGCGAGGCGGGACTCCAGCAGATCGAGCTTCCATCATGAGAACGATCGTTGATCATCCTGGAGGAGAATGGGCGGCTGTGGCTCGCGCGGTCCTGGCCGCCTGCTGTCTCTACACCGCCGGCTGCGCCTATCTGCCCGGCGAGATGGGGCTCCCATCGGTGGAGAGGGACATGCGCCTGGGCCACGACATGGCCGTCGAGGCGGAGCGCTCCCTGGGCCTCGTCAAGGCCCCGGCACTGGAAACCTACATCGGCGCGGTCGGCGAGCGCCTCGCGTCGGGCTATCCCGGCCGACGCTTCCAGTACACCTTCCGGATCATCGATCAGCCCGACCCGAACGCCTTCGCCGTCATGGGGGGCGCCATTTACGTCACGAGGGGGCTCCTCGCGCTCACGGGTAGGGAGGAGGAGCTTGCCGGAGTACTCGCCCATGAGATCAGCCACGTCGAGAAGCGCCACAGCGCCAAGAACGAGGCCAAGGCGCGCCTTCCCGCTCTCCTGGCCCTGCCGGGCAGGATCGTCGGCGGCGTCGTGGACCGCCGGGCCGGGGAGTTGCTTTGCTCCCCCTTCGAGATCCTTGGCGCGCTCGGGATCGCCCGCTTCAGCAGGAGCCAGGAGTTCGAGGCCGACGACATCGGCGCGCGCCTCGCCGCATCGGCGGGATACTCCCCGCTGGGGCTGCCGCGCCTCCTCGCGCGCCTCGCGCTCGACCACGAGCTGGAGACGGGCAGGAAGGAGGAGGCGGGCTTCCTCGACTCGCACCCCATGACGCCCGATCGGATCAGTGAGCTCGAGGCGGAGGCGCGCGGCCTGAGCGTCCCGCCGCGGCCTCCCATCGTCCCCGATGCGGGGACGTACATGCGCATGCTCGACGGGCTCGTCGTCGGCCCGGATCCCGCCGACGGTATCTTCAAGGGAAGGATGTTCCTCCACCCGGACCTGCGCTTCCACATGGAATTCCCCGAGGGCTGGAAGACCGTCAACACCCCGCGCGCCGCCGGGGCCATCGCTCCCGACCAGGATGCGCTTCTCTTGGTCACGTCACCCATCCAGTCCTCGGATCCAGTACAGGTTGGCCGCGAGTCGGCCCGGGCGATCGAGTCCGATACCGGGAGGAGCCCGGACCGCTCCGGCTCGACCGAGCTGAACGGCCTACCGGCATACCAGGTCGAGTACGTCGAGCACGCCGATCGCACCTCCGTGCGGATCCTCTTCATCTGGGTGGCCTGCCGCGGCGCGGTCCTCCCCTTCTTGAGCATCGGAGGCGACCGGCACCAGGAGTCCGCGCAGCAGGCGCTCCGAACATTCGGTCCCC
>DATJQN010000351.1:0-2150 GCA_035505775.1 Rectinemataceae bacterium
TCGGTGGTGATGGCGGAGACGAGGAGGAGGAAGCTGCCTGCTGCCAAGACTGAGCTTCTCCTGGTCCCGGGGGCCAGGCACGCGGCCTCGATCCGGGCGGACAGGGCGCGCTACGCGGAAACCGTGCGCAGCTTCCTCGAGGAGGCCCTCGATCCCGTCCCGGCAGCGCGCCGGTAGTGTCACGAAGCTTCCGCCTCCAGGCCGGCCTGCTCAGGCGAAGGCGAACTTCGGCAGGTAGTCGGGGCGGGCCTTCCCTGGCGTGCGGACGCCCTTGGTCCAGAGCCGCGTCTCGACCTCGTCCAGCGCGCTCAGGCTCAGGAACGCGCGCCGGGTGAACAGCCTGCGCCGGACGCTCGCGATCGCCCGAGCCTGGATCCCCGCCTCCAGGGCATGGGTTCTCCGATCCTCCGCCGGCGCCTTGATCAGGTAGCGCTTGCGGTAGTTGCGCCAGCCGACATAGCAGGCCAGGCGCGACAGGCCGTTCGCCGCGTTCCGGCCGAAGCAGGTCGATTCGCGGCGATGAGCGGCCTGGTCCTTGCGCAGCTCCCGGTCGAGGTAGTTCGAGGCGAACAGGGGGTTGGCGAAGGTCCGCGGCAGCTTCGAGCTGACCCGCAGGTGGAAAACGCGGCGAGCCTCGTCCTGAGCGCGGAAGAGCGGGTGGGCCCGGAAGGCCCGGGCGTACTCGAGCTGCTCGTCGGTGACGACGACCAGGGGGCAGCCGGGACGCGGGGGCCGGTCGCGCGCGAGCTGGTCGAGCAGCTCGCGGAAGGATCGCTCGAGGGCGCGGGGCTCGAAGCGAAGGCCGCGGTAGAGTTCGTCGCGGCGCCGCTTCTGGCGCTCGGTCATGGAGCCGGAGCGGCGCAGGGTGGCGTGGGTGAAGGACAGGACGAAGCGGGAGGCCGAGGTGATGGCGATGGTGATGGCGGCGGGGAAGAACTGGGAGCGGTCGAAGCTGATGAAGCCGTCGATGCAGACCTCCTCGGACCTGCGGGCGCGGGGGCGCAGGCGGGCGTGGGCGGCGATCTCCTGGCGGGCGAGGCGGTCGCAGCGGTTGAGGATGGAGTCGGGGGAGCAGCGGAAGGCCCGGGCGAGGCCGCGGACGCTCATCGAGGCGGAGAGCAGCTCCTCCAGGCGCCGGTAGTCGAGCCGGCGCTTGGCGTAGTAGTCGGTCGAGAAGGTCTGGGTGGAGAAGCTGCGGCGGCAGGTCAGGCACTGGAAGCGGGGGACGGGGCCGAAGCACCGGGTGTGGTGGAAGCCCGCGCGCTTCCACCAACGGCCCGTGGGCGGGTGGGCGTGGTTGGCGCAGGCTGAGTAGGGGCAGAAGGGGGGAGTCAGGGGGAGCCTCCTGGGTGCGGGATACCCTCCCTACGCTCCCCCAGGGGCCGCCCGATTGAACCGGCGGAAGCTTCGTGACACTACATGAGGATTGCCCCAGGAGCCGCTCCCAGTATAAGGTCAGAACGATGCGCGCCATCCGCCCCCCCCAGGAGCTCATCGACTTCGCCCGCGCTCTCGAGTCGGCGGGGAAGTCCTGCTACCTCGTCGGCGGCGCGGTTCGCGACCAGCTCCTCGGCCGGCCGACGAGCGACTTCGACCTGGCCACCGACGCCCGGCCCGAGGAGGTGATGCGCGTCTTCCGCCGCGTCGTGCCGACCGGGATCAGGCACGGGACCGTCACGGTGCACTACAAGGGCCTCGAGCTCGAAGTGACCACGTTCAGGACCGAGGCCGGCTACGCCGATGGGCGCCACCCCGATAAGGTGGAGTTCGCCTCTTCGATCGAGGCGGATCTGTCGCGGAGGGACTTCACCATAAATGCGATAGCCTACGACCTCCTGACCCGGCGCCTGGTCGATCCCCATGAAGGCCGCGAGGACCTCGGCAGGAGGCTGATCCGCGCCGTGGGCGATCCGCTCGAGCGATTCGGGGAGGATGGTCTGCGTCCCCTGAGGGCCCTCCGCTTCGCCGCGCAGCTGGGCTTCCGCGTGGAGGCCGCCACGCTTGCCGCGATCCGGCCCTCCATCGGCCGCTTCCGAATGGTCTCGCCTGAGCGTGTCCGCGACGAGCTGTCCAAGATGCTGCTTTCGCCTCGCCCCTCGATCGGGCTTCGGCTCCTCGAGGAGACCGGCCTCCTCGGCGAGATCAGCCCC
>DATJQN010000352.1:0-10143 GCA_035505775.1 Rectinemataceae bacterium
AGATAGAAGCGGGAGCCGGAGGGGCATTCTACCCGGCGGTCGTCGTCGCCTTCAGAACGCGGCTCTCCGACATTCTCGCCCTCTGCACGCACTGCGCCGATACCTGAATCGGCCGGCCGCAGCGGGCACGGAGCCGTCGCCGCGGAGACAGGGCCGTTGGCCCGGGGCGGGTCGCCCCGAGGCCGAAAGGTCGCCTCCTCGCGCCCGGCCCCGTGGATGGGGTCCCCGCGCGCTCAGCCTTCGAAGGACGGATTGGCTGCGTCCACGAAACCGAGCACGATCTCGGCGCCCAACTCCTCGCGGACCAGCTCGGCCAGCTCGTCCCGGGCGCGCAGCACATGCTCCTCGTTCATGCCCCGGAATCCGTCGAGAGGAAAGAAGATATCGCGGGTCGCAGGGACGATCTTGCCCACCTCGCTCTGCCTCCACATCCAGCGGCGCGTGCGGACGGTTCCGCCGCTCGCGTAGACCGGCTCCCCGGGTTCCGGATCCTCGCGTTCGCCGCCGCCGAACGGAATGAAGGTGTCCCCTTCCCGTGCCGGCCGCAGCGCGATCTCGCCCGAGATGGCTCCGAGATCGTGGGCGCCGATCGGAACGAAGTGGCGGAGCGAGATGGCGTTACCCGCGTCCACCGCAGGATTGATCAGCGGCATGTCCGCGCCTTTCTGCAGTCGCGCCATGAGTGCTTCGATGGAGCAGGGATAGCGGTTCGGGTTGATGCCGAGTCGGGTGAAGGCTTCGCGATAGGGCACGACCCGCGGATCTTCTTTGGCCTTTGCCGCCAGCGACCTCGCTGCCTCCGCGGCGGCGCTTCCGAGCAGCGAGGCGATCCGGGGGCGAGGCTGCGCATTGTCGATTCCGCGCGCCACGACGATCCCCACGACGATGTCGGGGGCCTTGTTCAAGATCTCGGGGTGAAGCTGAAACTGCATCTGACTCTTCCTGGCCTTTCGCCGAAGCCCGGGAACGATCCGTGTCCCGATACTTGGCACGGGATGTCACACCCTCACGAGAGTCCCCTGATCCGGCCCGTTTCCACATCGATGTCCATGCCGATATAGCCGGGTTTCGAGGGGAGACCGGGCATGGTGGTGATCGTTCCCGACAGAGGGTAGAGGAAACCGGCGCCGGCGGCGAGGCGAATGTCCGTGATCGGGAAGATGAAGCCCTTGGGCGCCCCCTTGAGCACGGGGTCGTGTGAAATCGAGTACTGGGTCTTCGCCATGCAGATGGGGAGGTGTTCGTAACCGAGCTTCGAGAAGATCTCGATCTTCTCTTCGGCCTCGGCCGAATAGCTCACATGCTCCGCCCCGTAGATCTCGTGGGCGATGCGCTCGATCTTGTCCTTGACGCCCAGTTCAAGCGGGTAGAAAGGTGCGCAGCGGGAGCCGGAGCTCGCGGCCTTCTCCACGGCGCGGGCCAGTTCGGCCGCGCCCTCTCCGCCGTCGGCCCAGTTGCGAGTGACCACCGCGTCCACCGCACCCGCGGCAACCGCCGCCTCCCGGATGATCTCTTCCTCCGCCTCGCTGTCGGTGGGAAAGGCGTTGATGGCCACGACCGCGGGAACGCCGAACTTCCGCAGTATGCCGAGATGCGCTTTCAGGTTGTCGAGTCCCTTCCTGACCAGGTCCCGGTTCTCCTCGACGTAGGCCGGGGGAAGCGCCTTGCCCGGGGACACCTTGGGGCCGCCCCCATGCATCTTGAGCGCACGCACGGTGGCCACCACGACAGCCGCGTCGGGCATCATGCCCGAGGTCCTGCACTTGATGTCGACGAATTTCTCGAAGCCCATGTCCGAGCCGAAACCGGATTCGGTCACGACGAAATCCGAGATGCGCGCGGCGATCAGGTCCGCGAGGACGGAGGAGTTGCCGTGGGCGATGTTCGCGAAGGGCCCGGTGTGCACGAAGGCCAGCTGCTCCTCGAGGGTCTGCAGAATGTTGGGCTTGATCGCATCCTTGAGCAGGATGGTCATGGCCCCCGCAACCCCGAGGTCCTCGGTGGTGATCGGCTTGCCGGACTTGTCCAGGCCGAGGACTATGCGCCCGATCCGGGAGCGCAGATCCCCGAGATCCTTCGCGAGGGCGAGAATGGCCATGACTTCGCTGGCGACGGCGATGTCGAAGCCGGTCTCGCGCAGGGGACCGTTGTCGATGCCGCCGACCCCGACGAGGATTCGGCGGAGGGTTCGGTCGTTCATGTCCACCACCCGGTTCCACCACACCTCGTAGGGATCGAAATTGAGCTTGCGCAGCCCCATCTTCTCGAAATAGGCCTCGGACCAGCGGGTCTCGTGATAGATGCGCGCATCCAGCGCGGTGGAGCAGAGGTTGTGGGCCGAGGAGACCGCGTGGATGTCGCCGGTCAGATGAAGGTTGAAATCGGCCATGGGTACGATCTGGGAATAGCCGCCGCCGGCCGCGCCTCCCTTGATGCCGAAGGTCGGCCCCATCGAAGGCTGGCGGATGGCGGCGATCGCCCGTCTCCCGATTGCGCCGAAGCCCTGGGTCAGCCCCACGGTGGTGGTCGTCTTCCCCTCGCCGAGAGGCGTCGGGGTGATCGCCGTGACGTCGATATACTTGGCGCGCAGCGGCAGGGAGGCGTTGTCCTTCAGGAACTCCAGCTTCACCTTGGCCTTGTACTTGCCGAAATGGTCGATGCAGTCGTTGCAGATGCCGTAATCCTCCGCGATGTCGACGATTGGCCGGAGCTTGGCCTCCTGCGCAATGTCGATATCGCTGGGCACTGGTCTGCGCTTGTCCACGGACACGGGGGCCTCCTCGATTGCGGATTATGAGCTAAGGCTATCCGATGGGGCTGCCGGCGTCAAATGCGGGGCTCTCCCCCGCAGGCCGCGCCCGGCCTGCCTCACTCCCAGGAGCTCAGGGCGCGGGCGATCGGCTCCTCTCCGCGCCGGAGCTCGGTGACGATCGACGGCCGGGACTCCCCTCCGCCCGAACTGCCGGAGAAGGATCGGATCTCGTCGCCGTCGAGAGTCTCGGCCAGAAACTCGACTCTGAGCGATCGAAGTTCCCGTTCGGCGCGGAGCGCCCGGGGCACCGCGTCCACGAGCCAATCCACGATATGCGCATTGTTGACATGACCGTTGTTGTCCAGATGCCGCGGGGAGGCGCGCAGCTCCACGGCCGCCGGGCTGGTCGGGACCTGGGGCACCGCGAAGCTCGGCTCGGCCACCGGATGCGGCTTTGCGCCTTCGGTGATCGCCGATCCCAGTATCCGTTCCGGACGGAGCGGCCGATGCGAGACGCGATCGACGATCAGGTACGCATAGACTGCACGCACGAGCAGCTGGCCCGCGGCGCTTCGGAGGGCAAAATCGCGAAGCGCGAAGAGCCGGTCCAGGCCCGCCGGCCAGGTCTCGATGACGAGCTGCTCACCGGTCCGGGGAAGGCGATCGATGCGCAGCTCCATGCGCGAAAGCATCCAGGTCTTGCCGTCGGCCATGAGATCTTCTATGCCCCAGCCCAGCCGATCTGCGTGGGCCCCGGCCGCCTCCTGCAGGATGTTCATCAGGGGAAGGGGCTTGAGCGGCCCTCCGTAGCCGCAGTCGAAACCTCTCGTCTCATACGCCAGCTCGAAGGGTGCGATGCTTGTCATGGGGCGAGTATAGCCCTTCCCCGGAGGATTTGTCCTCCGGGGGAACGCGGCAGCCCCACCAGCCTGCCTTTACGCCCCGGTCCTACAGCCAGCCGATCACTTCGATCATGGTGATGGATTCGATCCTGTCTCCGACAAAGGTGAAGGAACCGCGGTAGCTGTTGTAGGGTCGCCCGCCCGGGGATCTTCTGTCGGGAACGAGCTCGAAGCTCAGAGCGGTCCCGTCGACGATGACGTTCCTGAGCCGGTACAACGGACCTTGGGCGCCGTAGAAATTCCTCCGCAAGCCGCGGGACAGGGTGGGGTCGGCGAGGGCCTGCCGGACTTCGCTCCAGCCGGCCAAATGGTGCGTGCCGAGATGATTGCCGTTTATGGCTTGGGCCCAAGCGTCGAGCCTCAGCGTTGGGGCCGTCAGGGAGAGGGCATCTTCGACTCTTCCGGCATCGGTCGCACTATAGAAGGCATCGAGAACCCGTCGCTCCTGGCGGGCCGACGAGCATGCGGAGAGCGCGATGCCGGCGAAGAGCAGGAGAATCAGGCGGGTCCGATACGGCAGTTTGACTGGGGCAGACACGGTGCATCCTTTCGCCATCAAAGGCGGCGGCCTCCCCTCCAGGGGAAACCGTCTTTGCCTACAAGGATGCGCGGCGGTCCCGCCGGGATGCGCTGCCGGGGGATTATTCGCTCAGCCTCCGCAGCACTTCACCGAACCAGGCGGGGTCGGGCCGCCGCGGGGGGAGGTGCCGGAACATGGCCAGGATGCGTTCCCGATTTTTCGTCCCCTCCCGCGCCGGCAGTCGTTTGTCGCTGAAGTCGGCCTCAATGCCGCGGCGCCTCGCCTCGGCGCTCAGCTGTTCCCTGTCGTTGATGATGGTCTTCCAGATAAGGCATTCGCAGGGATTGCCCGGCTCCATGAGGCTGCAGGTCGACTCGAAGTAGGCGATGACGTGGCGGCGCGCCCTCCCGAGAAGGGCCTTGGTCGCCGACAGGGACAGCCCGATCGCCCCGGCCGCCTCGGATACCGGGAGGCCGAAGGTCTCGACGAGGGCGAATACGACGCGCTGATTGAGGCCCAGCCGCTGCACCATGGCGGCGAAGCAGATATCGCGGATCTCGCGTACGCTTTCGTCGACCTCCGCCAGTTCAGGTGGCCGGGGGCCGGTATCGGCCAGTTCCAGGTCCCTCCCCTCGCCTTCCAGTTCTTCGCTTTCCTCGATGGAAAGCCGGGCGGGGAGCTGCCTCTCGCGTCGCTCTTCCTGCAGAAACAGATTGACGCAGATCCTCCTCGCCCAGGGCAGCAGGAGGTCCGGATCGCGAAGCTGGCTTCGCTTTTCCCAGGCCAGAAGGAGGCTCGCCTGCGCCAGGTCCCGCGACCGATCCACCTCGTTCGTGAGACGATAGGCGACCGCGAAGAGATGGCCGGCGAGACCGGAGAGCCTCCGCCCGAAATCCGCATCCGCCGAGTCCGGTCCCTGCATGGCTCTCAGCTCCTCATGAGATACCGGTGCGACTCCTCGAGCCGGTCCGGAATCTCGATGTGTTGCGGGCACTTCGGCAGGCACTCGCCGCAGCGCACGCAGTTGTCGCCGCTCGTTCCCCCTTTGACGAAGGCGGAGGCATACCAGGCTCCCGTGCCCTCGAGTGTCTCGAACATCGAGGCGCCGTTGGCCTGACCGAAGACGCCGGGTATGTCCACGCCGTTCGGGCAGGGCATGCAGTAGCCGCAGGTCGTGCAGGGGACGCGCAGTCTTGACCGATAGGCCGCCCGCGCCTCCGCCAGAAGACTCAGCTCCTCCGTGAGCAGGGCGTTCGGTCGGGCGGCGTCGGCGACAGCCGCGTTGTCGCGGATCTGGCTAGCCGTTCCCATGCCCGAGAGGGCGGTGACCACTTCCTGCCGATCGAGGACGAAGCGGAGCGCCCACTCCGAACCCGTCCGCGGCGTCGGGTGGCGGGAGAGCAGGGCTCTGACCGCAGGAGGGGGATTGGCCAGGGCCCCTCCCCGGAGCGGCTCCATGACGATCACACCGATCGAGCGGGCCGCGGCGTAGGCGATTCCCTCGCCGCCCGCCTGGTAGTCCGTGTCGACATAGTTGAACTGGACTTGGCAAAACTCCCAGCCGGGAAAGCCGTCGATGATCTCCTTGAAGGCATCGAGGGAGTCGTGGAAGGAAAAGCCGATATGGCCGATCCTTCCGTCGGCCTTCGCCTGCTGGAGGGCTTCGAGAGCGCCGAGCCGCCGCACCCGATCCCAGCGTTCCCTGCCGAGCGCATGGAGCAGGTAGAAGTCGATGCGCTCGGCTCTAAGCCGGCCCAGCTGCTCGTCGAGGAAACGATCCCAGTCCCCGCGGTCCTTGGCCAGCCAGACGGGACTCTTGGTGGCCAGCGTGAAGCGGTCCCTGAGCCCCGTGCGGTCCAGTGCCGCGCCGAGTGCGCTCTCGCTCCGGCCGTTGTGGTAGACGTAGGCCGTATCCAGGTAGTTCACGCCCGACTCGGCGGCAGCCACGAGCATGGCATCGAAGGCCGGCTCATCGATCGCGGCCGGGTCCTTTCCCAGCGTGGGGAGCCTCATGCAGCCGAAGCCGAGCGCCGAGACTTCGCGGTCCGCGATCTTCGGAAAATGTCGATAGTGCATGACAGCCAGTATAGTCCGGTGAATGCCCGAATTGAAGCGGGTTGTCCGCAGGCGGTGCCGCCCCTCCCGGCACGGCACGTCCCGTGCTATAGTCATGGCTCAAGAACCCAAGCGAGGATGGCTCAGGATGTGTGGCATAGTCTCCATCACCTACAGAAATGAAAATCCGGACATGGGCAAGGAAGCCTCGGCGCTGCTCCGCCGCCTGGAGTACCGCGGCTACGATTCCACCGGTGCATCCTTCATAGACGAGAAGCGCAGCATCTCCCTCATGAAAAAGGTGGGTGCACCCTCCAAGGTCTGCTCGGCACTCGGCATGGAAGCCTGCTCGGGACAGCGCTTTATCGGGCAGGTGCGCTGGGCGACCTACGGAGCGGTCACCGACGTCAACAGTCAGCCCCATCATGTGCGCTGCAAGGCCGAGCTGGTCGGAGCCCACAACGGCAACATCTCCAACACCGACAGCCTCAAGTCCTGGCTTTCCTCCCGGGGCCACGCTGTCGTCTCGGACAACGACGGCGAGATTATCGTCCACCTCATTGAAGAGGCCTACGCCGCCAACAGAGACCAGCCCATCGAGGCGAGTGCCGCCATGCGTCGGGCCTTCGGCGCCTCAGGCCTTCCCTCCCCGCCGCCTGATGCCGTGCTTCTGATGGTGGACGCCATACGCAAGGCCGAAGCCCTCGCCCAGGGCTCCTACGCCGCCGCCGTGGCCGATCCGGCGCTGCCGGGGGTCTTCGCCGTCAAGTCGGGGTCCTCGCTGTACGCCGGTCTCGGAGTGGACGCCCGGGGCGAGTTCATAGTCATCTCCTCCGACCTCACTTCGGTGCTCTCCAAGACGCGCGCGCTGATCCCCCTCGCGGAGGGCGAGGGCATCTGGTTCACGGAAAAGGACTACCTCGTCTTTTCGTTGAAGGGCGAAACGAGCTTCAGCCGCCCGCGGCTCAAACGTTCCAAGCTCAATGTCCGCGACACCGCGCTCGACCCCCGGTTCAAGCACTACATGGAGCAGGAGATACTCGGAGGACCGGAGAACATCGAGCGCATCCTGCGCTACTACTTCAAGGACCTCAACGAGGAGGACCTGGCCACCGCCTTCGAGGAAAAGCGCGAGCTCTGCAAGGAAGCTGCGGACCGCTGCGCTGAGCTTGCCGACCGCTTCGGGGACGAGGAGCTCCGATCGGGAGCGGCGGAACTCCTCGGCGGCCCCGTCTGGGCCGAGCTCTCGGCCCGCGCCAATGCGGCCCGCGCACGCCGGGGAAATCCCACGCCCTCGACCACATACATTTCGGAAGAGCGCGAGCTTCTCGCCGAGCTCGGCCGCCTCCTCCCCGAACGGGTCGCCGACCTGGCCCTCCTCGATTCCGTCTTCGTCTGGCGCAAGCGCCGTGCCGTCACCCGCTATCTCGGCGAGCTGAATGTCGCGATCCGCGAGAGCCAGAAGTCGGGCGGACGGGTCTACGTCGTGGCTTCGGGCACCTCCTACCATGCGGCCCTTACCGCAGCCTATTTCTTCGACTCGTTGGCGGGGCTGCCGGTGTATCCCTGCAACCCCGGCATGTTCCGATCGATGTACTTCTCCTCCCTCACCTCCAGGGACCTGCTGCTCGGAATATCGCAATCGGGCGAGACCAAGGATCTGGTGGACATATTCCAGGACCTGGCCGAGCGCGTGCCGGGCCTGCGCCGCTGCTGCCTCGTCAACAACGAGAACAGCCGCATCCCCCAGGAACTCTGCGACTTCTACCTGCCCATACTCTGCGGGCCGGAGATCGCCGTCGCCGCGACAAAGTCCTTTCTCAACCAGCTCGCGATCCTCTATGTGATCGCGGCGGCTTTTTCCCTGCCGGCCGGGGAGATCATCCGCCGGCTGCGCTCCGCGCAGGCCCTGATCGGCGAGGCCATCCGCAGCGCGGGCGACTCGCTCGAGACCGTGGCCCAACGGCTCTTCCTCCGTCCCTCCCTCCACATTCTCGGAACGGGACTCATCGGTCTTGCCCGGGAGGGTGCGCTCAAGATACGGGAAGTCGTGCTCAACCATGCCGAAGGCTACGACACCGCGGAGTTCAAGCACGGCCCCAACACCATTCTGGGCAAGAACACGGTCTTCTCCGCCGATGACATCGTGCGCGCTCTGTCACTCTATCGGGATGCATGCCGGACCGATGCCGGCGGGCCCAGCCCCGAACCGCTCGAGCTGATGAAGAATCATCCGGAGATCCTTGAGGGCCTCTTCCGCGATTATCCCCTCGTCTTCATCTGCCCGCCGGACGATCGCGATACCCGCATCACGATCAGCCAGATCCACACGCACAAGATCCGGGGTGCCGACATCATCCTGATCGCCGAACCGAATCCCGAGCTTTCGCTCGCAGTACGCGGCAAGCCGATGGGCAACGAGTCGTATTGGTCGCACTATGTCGAGGTCCCCTTTTCGGGGG
The DNA here is from genome assembly GCA_035505775.1 of Rectinemataceae bacterium. Classification (GTDB taxonomy): domain Bacteria; phylum Spirochaetota; class Spirochaetia; order Treponematales; family Rectinemataceae; genus JAJXZP01. The sequence goes on from DATJQN010000352.1 coordinate 8,692, forward strand.
ATCCGCAGCTCTTCGTCTTCGCCGCGACCGTGTTGCTCCAGCTGCTCGCCTATCGCATGTCGGTGAAAAAGAAGGAATGGCTCGATGCCCTCCACGTGGCCGATCACGGGGTCCATCCGGATGCCCCCAAGAACGTGAGCAAGTCGATAACCGTCGACTGATGAGCCCCTGCCCCGGTTCCCGTTCCGATTGCCGGCGCGCTGCGCTCCTGCTGGCTCCGGCCCTGCTCCTGTCCCTGCTCTCGCTGGGCTGTTCCGCGCGGCGCGGCGAGGTGCGGACCCTGCAGGTCTTCACCGTTCCCTGCACCGTGACACTCTATGACCATGCCAGCGATGCCGCGTTCAAGGCCTGCTTCGATCGCCTGACCACGCTCGACCGGGAGCTGAGCATGTGGGTGTCCGGCTCCGGTCTTGACCGGATAAACGCCGCCTCGGGTCAGCATCCGGTCGCGGCTTCGGCCGATATCCGCGCCCTGCTGCGCCAGGGGCTCGAACTCGCGAAAGAGAGCGAAGGACGGTTCGACCCCAGCATCGGCCCCCTCGTCCGGCTCTGGGCGATCGGAGCGGGGGCGGTAAGGCCTCCCTCACCCGAGGCGATCCGCCGGGCGCTTGCCCTCGTCAATTGGCGCGACGTGCTGCTCGACGAGGGGGCCGGCACGGTGTTCCTGAGGCGCCGAGGCATGGCTCTCGACTTCGGTGCCCTGGCCAAGGGCTACGCGGCGGTGGAAGCCGGCAAGGTGCTGGAGTCCTTCGGCGTCCGTGCAGCGGTCCTCGACCTCGGCGGCTGTGTCGTGGTGCTCGGCTCGGCTTCCGGAGGCAGGCCCTGGAAGGTGGGCATCCAGGATCCGGCGGCCCCTCGGGGAAGCCTGCTCGGCGTACTCGAGGCCAGCGACTCCGAGGTGGACACCTCGGGGGTCTACGAGCGCTTCTTCATGGCCGACGGCAGGCGCTATCACCACCTGCTGGACACGAGAAGCGGCTACCCGATCGACAACGGCATCGTCTCGGCGACCGTCGTGAGTCCGAAGTCGCGCAACGCGGACGGGCCGAGTCTCGCGGTGTTCGCCCTCGGTCCGGCGGAGGGCCTCGCGCTGGCCGAACGGGATGGCCTGGGGGCGATACTGGTGGGCTCGGATCGCACGGTCTGGCTGACGGCCGGTCTCGCCGCGCACTTCACCCTCACGGCCACCGGCTATACGGTGGTCGCCAGATGAGCCTCGATCCCGGCCACAACCGGGACTAGATCGAGAGTCTCGCCTTCCTGTCCACCTTGCGCCGCAGGAGTTCGAGCCTGAAGGACTCCGCGTCCTCGCGCACGGCATCGAGAATATCCGGGGCCTTGAGGAAGTCCATGGCCTTGAATCCGGACAGCGGCGGACGCAGGTACAGCGAAAGGCGGCTGTCCTGCGCGCGCTGCTCCATGATGATCCTGCCCATGATGGCGTAGGCTCCG
>DATJQN010000353.1:0-6334 GCA_035505775.1 Rectinemataceae bacterium
TTCCTCATGGCCGAAGGCCGGATCCAGGAGGAAGGCAGCGCGGAGGAGCTCTTCAGCCGGCCGCGCACGGCCTTCGCGGCCCGTTTCCTCGGCAGCGGCCCCCTCATCCCGGTCGAGGCCCTGGACAGCGACGCTTTCGGCCCGCTCGCACGGACGGCATTGGGCAGCTTCCGCTGCACGCTGCGCACCGGCTCGAGCCGCGCCCCCGAAGGGGATCTGCTGCTGCATTTCGGCAGCGCGGCGGCGGGCATCCTCACCCTGAGTTCAGGTTCTGAGCCTGCCCGCGAGAACCAGGTGCGCGTCCGGGTCCTGAATGCGGTCTTTGCCGGCCGCTTCCGCCGCGTTACCTTCGAGTATCGATCGAAGGGCTCTCCGCAGGGAACGGGGATCCTGGAACTGGAGTTTCCAGTCGACTGTCGCTGCGAAGTCGGCGAGCAGCTTCTGCTCGAGGTACCACCTGAGCACTGTAGTCTTCTTCCCGCCGTATTCCCACGCGAGGGCCCGAGGAGGGGTGATGCTGCGTGAACTCAGGGCTCTCTCCGGTGGGCGCCTTCATGTCGCCGTCGGCGACATCACCGAGTTCTCTGGAGCCGCCATCGTAAATGCAGCCAATTCCAGTCTTCTTGGCGGCGGAGGAGTCGACGGGGCGATCCACCGTGCAGGCGGACCGGCGATCCTTGAAGAATGCCGGGCGCTGCGGGCAGGTCCCTTCAAGGCGGGACTGCCTCCGGGCCGGGCGGTCGCCACGGGCGCGGGGCGGCTCAAAGCTCGGGCAGTCATCCATACGGTCGGGCCGGTCTGGGCCGGGGGCCGGCGGGGCGAGGCCGATGTTCTGGCCTCCTGCTATCGCTCCTGTCTCGAGATTGCCGGGAGTTCGGACTTCGAGTCCCTGGCTTTCCCTGCCATCTCGACCGGGGCCTACGGCTATCCGCGGGCCGAGGCCGCCCGGGTCGCCCACCGAACCATAACGGCGCATCTCGAGGCCCACCGGAAGCCATGCGACGTGTGGCTCATCTTCTATTCGGAAGCCGCCGCCCAGCTCTTCCTGGACACGATCACTCCCGGGGGCCTGCCGGAATCTCGAGACCGTAGCCTTTGATCTTGTTGAGGAGGGTTCTCCGCGTTATGCCGAGCTCCGACGCGCTCTTCTCCCGATGATAGGCGTTGCGTTCGAGCGCCGAGGCGATGGCGCGCGATTCCAGTTCCGCCAGGGTGAGCACCGCAGCGGGCTCGAAGGAGCTTCCGCCCGTCGGGACGGGTGACGCGGCGGCCGTCCGAGGCAGAAAGAACTGAAAGTCCTTGACCTGAAGTACCGGTCCTTCGGCCAGAATGAGCGCCCGCTCGATCGCGTTTTCCAGTTCCCGCACGTTGCCGGGAAACTCATGGGACTCGATGAGGCGCAGGGCGTCCGGGGAGATCCCCTCGACCTTCCGTCCCAGTTCACCGGAGAGCTTCTTGAGGAAGTAGCCGGCAAGGAGGACACGGTCGCTCCCCCGCTCTCGCAGGGGGGGCATCCGGATGCGTATCACGTTGATCCGGTAGTAAAGGTCTTCCCGGAACCTGCTGTCCCTGACCTCGGCCTCGAGGTCCCGGTTGGTGGCAGCGATGAGCCGGGCGTCGATGGGAATGCCCTGTACGCCTCCGAGTCGCTGCACCTTCCGGTCCTGGATCACCCGGAGGAGCTTGACCTGCAGCTGCAGCGGAAGCTCGCCGATCTCGTCGAGGAAGATGGTCCCCCCGTGGGCCGTCTCGAAGAGCCCGGCCCGCCGTGAGTCGGCCCCGGTGAAGGCGCCTTTCTCATGCCCGAAGAGCTCGCTCTCGATCAGGTTTTCCGGCAGCGCTCCCAAGTTGACCGGGACAAAGGCTCCTTCACGGCCGGAATCCCGATGGATCATGCGGGCGGCCACTTCCTTTCCGGTGCCGCTTTCCCCGGTGATCAGGATGGTGGAATTGGTCGGCGCCGCCTTACCGATAAGCCGTTGCACTTCCCGGAGCGCCGGACTCTCCCCGATAAGACCAGCGGATTCGGCATGGCGCTTCTCTCCGGCGGCAAGGATCAGGACCGAGCGACGTTCGCCGACGGCCTTACGCAGCCGGATACTCAGCTCTTCCGGATCGAAGGGTTTCACGAGGTAATCGTAGGCTCCCAGGCGCATCGCCTCGACGGCGTCCTTCACCTCGCCGTGGGCAGAGATGACAATCACGGGGAGGCCGGGCCCCTGCTCCCTGATCCAGCGAAGCAGCCCGAGCCCATCGAGCCTGGGCATTCGAAGATCGGTGACCACGGCGTCGAATGCCTCTTCGCCAAGCAGGCGCTGCGCTTCGAGACCGTTTCCGGCACTCTCCGCCCCGATGCCTTCGGAGCCGAGAAATTCCCTCAGGGACGCCGCCATCCGGGCTTCATCGTCCACCACGAGCACTCGCACCCGCATTCCCGCCTTTCCGCGCCTTGATCGAAGGACTCGAGCGACTATACTTGAGACATGCTGGAGCATAACCAAAAGGCCAAAATCCGTGAAGCGATCGTATCGGGAATATTCTATCCGGAGGATCCCGACGAGCTCCAGCAGCGCGTCGCCGAACTCATTGCCGTCAACCGGCCGGATTTCGCCGCCGCCAAAGCCATTCTCTCTCCCCACGCCGGCCTGCGCTACTCGGGCGACCTCGCCGCCCTGGCCTGGAATGCGGCGAGGGACCGACAGCCCCGCTACGTGGTCGTACTTTCACCGGTGCATCGCCCCTCCGACGCCCTCATCTTTCTGCCCGAATCGGACTTCTTCGACGGACCCTTCGGAAGAGTGCCCGTGGCGACGGGCCTCGTGGAGGAGATGATGGACTGCGGCACCATCTTCCGGATGAACGATATCCCGCACTTCGAGGAGCATGGCATCGAGGTCCAGCTTCCCTTCATGCGTGCCCTCTTCCCCGATGCCGCCCTCCTGCCGGTCATACTCGGGGCCAGCACCGCGGCGTCCATAAAGGCCCTGGCAACGGCCCTCGATCTTGTGATCGGCGAGCGTGATGCTGAGTGCCTGGTGGTCGTCTCGAGCGATCTGAGCGGCAGCGCCACCGGGACCGGAAACGTGGCCGAGGAGGCGGAGCGTTTTCTCGAGCAGGTAGCGTCCCGGGACTGGAAGGCGCTGGCTGCGATGGCCGAGAGTGGTCATCCGAGCGCCTGCGGGGCAGGCTGCCTCGCGGCCTTCATGGCATCGAGCCTGGCCGAGGGCTGCTCGGGCAGACTCCTCGGCCGCCACGATTCCGCCGCCTTCCGCGAGAGCCCCGATGAACGCGTCGTGCATTACGCGGCGATAGCCTTCGGGCAGGAGCCGGAATCATGATGTTGAACCTGGAGCGCGCGGATCGCGAGCTGCTGCTGCGCTGCGCGCGGGAGGTGATACGAGCGCGGCTGGAGCGGAGGGCCGCCTCCCTGCCGCAGAAGACCGAGCCCCTCGGGCAGCCCGGCGGCGCCTTCGTGACGCTCCACGAGGGGCCGTCGCTGCGCGGCTGCATCGGAAGGATGAGCTCCCCAGAGCCCCTGTTCGACACCATTTGCTCGATGGCCGCCGCCGCGGCCTTCGAAGATCCGCGCTTTCCCCCGCTCAAGGCCGACGAGCTGGAGCGGATCGACATTGAAATAACCCTCCTCTCGCCCTTGCGCGCAATCACCGACCCCACGGAGATACAGGTGGGGCTTCATGGCATCTACCTGGTCAAGGGCTGGCAGTCGGGCGTCCTGCTGCCGCAGGTAGCCACCGAGCAGGGCTGGGATCGGGCAACCTTCCTCGAGCAAACCTGCCGCAAGGCCGGGCTCCCGCCCGGATCATGGAAGAGCCCCGACGCGACGATTTCGATCTTCGAGGGGCTGATTTTCGGCGAGCGCGATCCGGGATAGGGGGCCGGCGGCGGACCGGTGTCGCATCGGACCCCGGGGCGTCTCACGAGCCCGGTACGGCACGCTCCCTTCCGGAACGCCGTTTCCGGAAGTCCTTGAACCACCAGCTGCGCAGCGCCTCGGCGCGCCTGAAGGCCCTGTAGATCGTCGGCCTGAGCGGATAGTCCCACGATCCCGCGCGATGCACGACCCTGCCTCCGAACCCCGTCTTGAAGCGGTAGAGACCGGCCATGGGATGCGCAGGGTCCGCGGTCGGAGGGATGCCGAAGAAATCGTACTCCCGGCAGCCCGCAGACTTGGCGGCCCTGATGGCAGCCCATTGGAGCGCGTAGGCAGGCATCAGGTTCCGCTTGAGGTCGGATGAGGCCCCGTAGAGGTAGACAGCCCTGTCGCCACGAAACAGGGTGACGATGGAGGCGAGCGTGTCTCCCTCATGGCGCGCGAGCCAGAGCCCGAGCTCGGGTCGTGCGCCGCCCGCCATACCCTCATGATCCCGGGCGAGATCAAAAAGCCGGCGATAGTACTGTTCGGGGTGGAGGGCGATTCGGTCGCGAAGCGCTGTCTCCTTGTAGAGCGCATAGAAGGTGGCCAGGTACTCGGGCCCCGCTTCCTCGACCGTGACGCCGCGCTTGGCCGAAAGGCCGATGTTGTAGCGCCACTTCGGCTTCATCGAGGCGAGCAGGGACTCCTCATCCCTGCACAGGTCCAGCAGCACGGTATCCGGCGGCTGCACGTCGGAGGCGGCCCGGACCAAGGGCGGGCCGACCGCAGGCCTGGGGGCCGGCGCGGCCTCACTGTCCGGCCCGCCCGCGGGCGGATTGGGACCGAGGCTGTACCACGGGGGGTCGAAGCGGATGAAGAGGCAGCCTGGTCTGAGCTCAGGGCGCAGCAGCTCCGAGAGCTCCGAGAGGAGGACCGTGGCTTCGGCCCCCGCCAGGCCGCACTCGGGCCCGTGAGGTACGTAGGCAAAGCTGAAACCCCGGGCAAGGCGGCGCTCGAGCACGAGGAGGGGATGCTCCACCCCATCCACCGTGATCAGGAAGTGCCGGGCAGTCCATCCGAACTCGCTCTTGAACCGGCCCCAGAAGCCCGACTGCAGAAAGCTTTCAGCGGAATCGCAGCGCTCGGGGCTTCCCTTTTCAAGACAGAGCTTCATCTGCGATCACCACGGGCGGAAATGCGCATGAGGCGCACGAGGCGGCAGGGGCGCATCAGCCCACGGCGCCGTCGGGAACGCGCTCGAGGCGGAAGCTCCGCTCGCCCGCCATGAGTCGGGCCGAGCCGATGAGGACCGCTCCTCCCTCAGCGCGCAGGGGAACGGAGAAGAAGGTGTCCACGTCCAGCTGGTCCGCGGGCACGGTTGCGGAGTCCTGCCCCTCGAGGAGAATCCGCGTCCCCGGGCTGAGACCCCCGGCGTCGAGGACTTCGACCGCCTCCTTGCCGCCCCCTTCCTCCGGGGACATTCTGGATGCGGCCAGCAGCATGCCGCGACTCTCGACACCCCGCAGCTTGGCGGGCTTCAGGTTGTTGACGAGTACTATCGTCTTGCCGAGCAGCTCCTCCTCCCGGTAGAAGGGAACCAGGCCGGAAACGATGATGCGCTCCTGCCCCGATCCATCGTCGAGCGTCTCGATGTAGAGCTTATCCGCCTTGGGATGCCGCTCGATCTTGACGATCTTCGCTGCGCGAAGATCGATGAGTCTGGCGAAGCGCTCCTCGTCCGGAAGTTCCGCATAGGGACGGGGCGGAGGGCTCTCCGGTTGCGGCACCGCGGTCTTCGCTGACTCCGCCGCGGCGCCGCCGGAGGCCTTGTTCCCGCCGCCGTGGGCCGCGGCTTCGTCCGCATCACGGAGTTTCCGCTCGGCCTGGGAGCCGGCGTAGCGCTGGCGCAATTCCGCGACGCGATCGTCCTCGAGCTTGGTGAAGAGGACTTCGGGCGCAGCGACCCTCGTCAGACCCTCGAGACTTCCGAGCCGCGACCAGTCGAGTGCCCTGCCTTCAAAGCGCAGCCCGAAGAACCCGGCCAGCCGCTCCGCAGCCCGGGGCATATAGGGGTGGATCATGATGGCGAGATCGCGCAGCACATAGCAGAGGTCGCGGATGAGGGAACCCGCGGCCGCAGGGTCGCTCGTGCGCGTCTTCCAAGGCTCGCCATCCTGGAAACGCTTGTTGGCGAGGTCGGAGAGCTCGAAGACCGCGCGGAACGCGTCGCGCAGCTCGGCACGTTCGAGATGCTCCGTCACGCGACGCTCGATCTCGCCCGCCTTGGACCAGAAGTCCGCATCGGCACCGCCCTCCGGGATTGCGCCATCGTAATAGCGCGAGACGAAGGTGAGGGTCCGGTTGGCCAGGTTGCCCAGGTTGCCGATGAGCTCGCCGTTCACTTTTTCCTGGAAGTCCGCCCAGGTGAAGGTGGTGTCGCTCTTCTCGGGCCGGTTGAAG
>DATJQN010000354.1:0-5995 GCA_035505775.1 Rectinemataceae bacterium
CGCAGGTCGCTCGTGCCGTAGTGCACAAGGATTTTATTCCAACCCATCGAGAGGTCGACGAAGGGTACCGTGGCACTTATGAAGGTATCCGACGACGAGCCATCGTCGATCGACAGAGTGAGCGATGTAGTATCGAGCCCCGAGTCGGCCTTGTTGACGTAAAACGTCAGCGTCTTGAAGTTCTGATAGGGCGGCAAAGTCTCGACCTTCGAGATGTCAAGTGTTTGAGGGACAATCGAAGTGGCAACGATATTCAGCGCCAACTGAGTCGAGCCATCGGCGTGAAGCTGATTCGTGATGGTCGGGAAGGACGTGGACATGGCAGTATCGACAATCTGTTCAAGGGTCCCGGTCCAGCCCACAGCCGGCCTGAAGCCCGTGATGTAGCCGGAGTCCGCCTCCATACCTTCCATGCGGTAGCGTCCCGATGCCTCTTCCTGCGTATAGGTGGCGGCAAGGGCGGCGCTGTGCTGGAAGTCACCGGCAGCCTTCTTTTCTCCCGCGGTGAAGGTGACCGTTCCCGGGTTGGACAGGCCGCCGGTCGCGAAGCTCGAGCCGGGCACCGACCAGCGCAGGCCGAGGGCCGTCCACATGCTCTGCTCCTTCGACGGCGTCCAGATGCCGCCGAGGCCCGCCACAAGGCTTCCGGCGCGGCGCTCGGCCGTCTCCACGAGGTAGCTGACCGTGATTTCCTCGGCGAGGCCAGGGGGCGAGGCCAGGATGAGGCGGCCATTTTCCTGATCGACGGAGAAGGCATACTCCGGGGCCCCGTTGCGGTAGACCTCCACAGACCCCGGCACGAGATCCTTGTCCACGGTGATATAACCCGGACTGCCATAGCTGCGCACCACTATCTCGTGGTCGAAGATTGGCGCATAGGTCTTGGTGGCTGTACTGCTGAAGTCCGTCGTGTAGATCCACGCCATGGAATTGAAGGGCTGCCTGTATGCTGAATTCTGAGGGTCAGCCTGGCCGCCCGTGGTCACCTCGACAAAGCCCGCGGAGTCGATCCGGGTCTCGTAGCCAGTATCCTTGAGCCCCGATGCCGTGTTGCGGACGAAGACCGTGGCACTGTTCGGGTCCGCAGTGGTCGCGTAGCGCGCAAGGATCTCGCGCAGGGGATCGAGGTCGCCGGTCGAAGGGGCGCGATAATCGGGATAGTAGAGCAGATCGCATGCGACCCCGCCGATGGTAACCAGTGTTGTCGGCGCAATGCCCGTCCAGGTCACCGCAACGCGAGTCGTGGCGACGCTGTTCAGGGTGAGGAGGCCTGTCAGCGCGGAGTACGAGTACTCGCTGCCGTCCAGCTTTCTGTACAGTGCACCGCCGCCATCGCTCAGCGTTCCGCCCACGCTCTGGACATAGACGGCGAAGTTGGAGCCGGGAACCCCGCTCGTCGCAAAGTACTTCCCCGTGATGAACGCGTTGGCCGCAATGACCGCGTCGGTGACTTCGGAGCTGCCCACGAAATGTTTGGTCACTCGGTCCGCCTGGTCGTAGCGGACCATGGCGCGCCCCTCGAAGTCCCCGCTGTCGATCCGCGCCATGGCGCCGAAGGAACGATAAGAGCCGTCGCCGAAGGACAGAAAGGGCAGCTCCGGGAACGAGATCTTGTTGTTGCCCAGGCGCAATTCCTGGAGCAGCTCGCCCTCGGCCCCCTGGTACCCGACCGCATAGAGTGCCTGCGTGACATCGTTGCTCACCCGCGCCTCGACGAAGAACCGTTTGAAGAGGAGGAACTTCAGGTAGAGCTCGGGATTCTGCGTGAACAGCAGCGGCTGCGTCGTTGCGAGCCCGAGAGCCGAGCCATCCTGGGACTGCAGGTCCAGGGTTCCGAGCATGCTGGCTTCCCATGTACCCTTGACCAGGAGCTCCGCGTCGGCACCCTCCCCTCCGAGGGAAGCCTGGAAGAGACTCGAGGGAGCCTCGGGTTGCAGGTAGGCCGCGGCTGCACCACTTCCGGCTACGGATGCCGGGCTGGCCGAGGAGCTGTCGGAGCCCTCCCCGTTCGGGGAAGCCGGGGCCCGTCCATCGGCGTTCGACTGCGCCGCGACTCGAGTCGCAGCCAGGAGACAGAGGGCCGCGCAGAAGCAGGCCGTCGCGCAACGGAAGCTCGCCTTTACCATCAAGTGTGCCCATGATACTATCGTCCTGCGCGGGGCGGAAGCAAGCTTGAGCCGCCCACGCCCCTGAAAATGACGCAGTATCTGCGGCGCGCCGGGATGGTCATGGGCAGCCTCGTTGTCCTGGCCGCTCTGATCAGTCTGGGAGAGGAGCTGTCCTCCGCACTCGTCGCGAAGACTATTCCGGGACTCGATATCACCGGCTTTATCCTCGACCTCGTGTTCTCTGCCCTCATGCTTCATCGTGTCATCGCTGCGGCCTTCGAGCGTCGATTCCTCGATGCTCTGGGGCCGCAGGGAGAGTGGATCGAGTTCGCGGCCTCCCTGCCGGTGCTCGCGGGCTTTTCGGGTCCTCTGTTCTTCGCATGGCTGACCCATCACGATCTGACAGCCTCGAACGGTACGCAGCCGGCCCTCATGTTCGGGCTCCAGAGCCTTGTGTCACTTCGCCTGCTGCGCCTCCTCCACTTCGCCGATGCAGGTGCGCTCGCCGGGAGTCCCTCGGCCCGATCCCATGTGAGGCGCGCTTCGGCTCTTGCCTGTGCAGGCATACTCTGCAGCATCCCCGTCCTCGCCATTCTCCTTGCCGGGCTCGGCGCGGCGCTGCCAGCCGAGCGCATCCAGGCCGCCGCCGCCGCTTCGATCTTTGCTCTCTCCCTGGCTGTACTGCTGAGCCTCGTGCTGCTCCGTGTCCAGTACGGTTCTTTCTTCTTGCGGACGGTGAGCGAGCCGCTCGGCTGGAGTCTCCGCCGGCTCCGTGGAGAGGAGACGGACGATGGTGCATCCGCCGATGTCCGTCATGCGGGAGAGGAGGCCCTTGCCATCCGGGACCTGCTCCGCGGTCAAGCCCGATCGCATGATGGGGTGCCGGGATCGGCCCTGCGCCCGCAATTACTCACCGCCGCCGCGGTCAGCGCCGAACTGCTCGACCCTCCCCTTCCCCCGACCTCGGCAGCCGAGATCCAGGGACTGCTGTCCCGGGCAAGCCACTATGTCCCGCCCAAGGAGCGACTCCCATGGTAGTCTCCATGTTGCAGATCATCTTCGAGCTTCCCGAGGTGGGATCGATCAAGGACAAACGGCGGGTCGTCTCGGCGGTCAAGGACAGACTGCGAACGAAGTTCCGCGTGTCCTGCGCCGAAGTCGATCTTCAGGACTCGCTGCGTTTCGCCCACCTCGGCGCCGCCTACGTCTCCAATTCGAGGCAGCTCGGCGAGGAGATCATGAACAAGGCCCTCAATTTCGTGGAAGACGGTTTCTCTGTGCGAATTCATGATGTGCAGATACATTCCGAGCTATATTGAGTCGCCCGCGGCTCCTTGAGCGAGCCAGGCGTTGTCAGGAGGTCATCCATGGTCGGCCATGCACCGCGTCCGCTCTTCCTCGCACTGCTTGGTTCCCTCTTTTTCGCCTCGTGCGCCGGAAACGGTCAGACAGTCCAAACCCCGCCGCCGGCTCAACAGCGACTCGGCGCAGGAATCGGTGCCTCGGTGGCCGTGGGCGGCCCATCCGCCTCCTCCCAGGCCGGAGGCCTCGCGGAGATGGATAATCTCCTGCAGAAGGCAGCCGATGCCGTCGATTCCAACCACCTGGCCGAGGCGATACGGTCCTATGTCGCCGTGCTTGCGATCTACGACAACACTCCCGGCGATCAGCCCAAGCTGCGGGCCGACAAGGCCAGCTCCGAACTGGCCAAGATCGGCGGCATGCTCAGCCTCGAGCCGGGGAGCGACTGGGTGGACAGCTCGGGGAGCCAGACCACCGCCAGCACCCGAACTGTTGGCAAGCCCGAAGGCCGTGTACCCTCCGTCTACCTGTTCGAGAACTTCGGTACGGGCAAGTCCCCGGTCGCCGACGCCCCGATCTACTTTCAGTTCGTCAAAAACACGGGCTCCCTTGTCTCAATTGTCAGCACAGATGCCTTTGGCAAGGCGAACACCAATCTCGCCTCCCTGCAGGAACCAGGTTCGGCGGCTGTAATCCGCGCCTACCCGCTCTTCACCGTACGGGGAAAGACCTACGCGTTCACGGGCGCCTTCCGCGATTTTTCCTACCTTCCTCCCGCCAACGTCGCCCGGGTTTTCGCGCTGGCGAGCTCCGAGCTCGGGTTGAGCGATAACCCGCAGATCCTCGACTCGACCGTGACCGCCCTCGCCCCCTCGGGGCTGCAGCTCGCCCCCTTCAACGGCAAGCTTGCAGCGGAGAGCTTCAAGCGCGCCTTCGGCGGCGACAGCCGGGCCCTCGCGACACTCGGGATCGGCGCGGACACCCCCTACGCGGCCTTCGTTCTGGTCGAGGTTCAGCCAGCCCGTCAGATGGAACTCAACGGCGTCAAGTACAACATTTTCACGGCGAGCGCCGACATTACCTTCAGGCTTGTCCGCTCTGACGGCACTGCCGTTCTGGCCATCCCTCTCCACCCCGTCAAGGGACAGGGCGGCACAAAGGAGGCCGCGGTCGCGGATGCATACCGGCGGGCTGCGGCCGCGCTGACGCCGGCGCTGGACGATCACATGGACGAACTCAAGACGGACCTGCAGCTGAAGTAGCGGCCGGAATCGCCACAGCCGTGCCCGGGCCGCGGCCTGCACGAGCCGTCTATGGCTGGCGCTTGTCGGCCGGGTCGCTCTCCCCGTCCTGCCAGGGGGCTCTTCGCTCCTTGCCCAAGAGGCGGGCGCGCGTAACATGGCCTCTCCCGCTCTTCTCGATCTCATGGACAGCGGTCTCGGCCCGTCGTCGCCGGAGGGACTCGTCCTCGAACAGCTCCCCCTGCGCCTCCGCCTCCCGGCTCAGATCCGCAAAGCCGAGACCCAGCAGCCGCACGTGGCTGCGCCCGTCCCAGTGCCGTTTCAGGAGCCCGAGCGCATCGCTGTACGTATCTCCGGCGGAGGCATAGGGCCGCGCTCTGGTGCAGCGCCGGGTCATCGTCGAGAAGTCATGGTAGCGCAGTTTCAGGACCAGGGTTCTCGAGCTCGAGCCCTCGATCCAGAGGCGGTAGGAGATCTCCTCGGCGAGGCTGAGCAGGATGTCCTCCAGCTGCTCCGGATCGGCGCTGTCATGTTCCAGAGTCGTCTCCGCGCTCAGCGAGTGGCTCGCGGCTTCTGGCCCGAACAGTCCCGGATCCCTCCCGCGCGACGCGGCGTAGAGGAATCGGGCTCCCGCATTCCCGAACAGCGAAGCGAGTTGGGCCTCGCCCAGATTCGCAAGTTGGGCGATGCAGGAAATGCCCAGCTCCTTGAACCGCTCCTGGGTCTTTTCCCCGGCACCCCAGAGTTTCCCGAGCGGGAGGGAAAGCATGAAGGATTCCTCGCCGCCGGGCTCCACCAGGACGAGGCCGTCGGGCTTCTTGAGCCCCGAGGCGATCTTGGCCACATAGGGATTGGGAGCGACCCCGACGGATATGGTCAGTCCCGTCTCCTCGAAGACCCGCGATTTGATGCGGAGCGCCGCCTCCCGGGCCGGCCCCCACAGGCGCTCCGTGCCCGTCATGTCGAGGAAGGCTTCGTCGATGGACACGGGCCGGAAGTCCGGCGTGAAGGCGGCGAAAATGTCCATGATGCGCGACGAGAGCTCGGCATACCGCTTCATGCGCACCGGGAGAAAGACCGCATGCGGGCAGAGCCGGTACGCTTCGGAGATGGGCATCGCCGAGTGAATGCCGCATGCCCGCGCCTCGTAGGAGCAGGTGGACACCACACCCCTGTGTCCCGGTGCCGCCCCAACCACCACCGGCTTGCCGACGAGGCTCGGATCATCGAGGCGTTCCACGGATGCGAAGAAGGCATCCAGATCGACGTGGAAGCAGACGCGGCTCATTGATCCCCGCTCCCCTGCACCCGCACGCTCTTCACGACCATGAAGCTGCCGTCTGC
>DATJQN010000355.1:0-7028 GCA_035505775.1 Rectinemataceae bacterium
CGCTGACGATGGTGACACCGGAACTTGCGCCAATCCGGTCGGCGCCGGCGTCCAGCATGAGGATTGCGTCATGGTAACTTCTGATGCCGCCGGAGGCCTTGACGAGCAGCCGATCGCCCACGGTTTTCTTCATGAGCCGGACATCCTCGACGGTCGCGCCGCCGGTGCCGAATCCGGTGCTCGTCTTGACGAACCGCGCGCCGGCCCGGGCTGCCGCCTCGCAGGCTTTGACCTTCTCCGCATCGTTCAGATAGCAGGTCTCGATGATGACCTTGACCGTCACGTTGCCGGAGGCCTTCACCACCTCGCGGATGTCTTCCTCGACGAGCTTCCACTCTCCGGCCTTGGCGGCGCCGAGATTGATGACCATGTCGACTTCCCTGGCGCCCTGGGAGACCGCCAGCTTCGCCTCCGCCGCCTTGGTCTCGGTGGCGTTGGCTCCGAGGGGGAATCCGATGACGGTGCACACCATCACGGCGCTCCCGGAGAGCTCGCGAGCGCACAAGGGAACCCAGATGGGGTTCACGCACACGCTGGCGAAGCCGTTCTTGCGGGCTTCGGCGCAGAGTTCACGCACTGCCTGCTCGGTCGCGATGGCCTTGAGCAGGGTGTGGTCGATGGTCTTGGCCAGCGTGGCCTTTGTCCACTCTTTGGGCATAGTCACTCCTTCTGGGGCCGCTTTCCCGGTCCGCAGTATCGAACGTCCGGCCACTCTCGCCGCCGGACTCTTCTAGATTTCGAAACGTCGTGCAAGGTACTCCCGTCTCGTCTCCACCAGCTCCTTGAGCTCCTCGAGCATGCGCTGATCGGCCAGCTCGGCGATGGGAAAGACGAGGGATTCCGTCTCGTCGGTGTAGCGCCGGACAAAGTGCACGTCCGTCACATAGCCGAGGCTGATCATGTTCGAGATGCGATCCGCCGACTTGAGCACGCGGGCGCGATCGGAACCGAAGTCGTGGATTCTCGTCAGGAATTCGGCCTTGCTCTCGATCGGACGGCGCGTGACCTCCAGCACCAGCTTGTACACGTCGGCGGCCTCCTCGTCGATCTCGAGGATGAGGTCACGGTCGAAGCCGGGGATGTCCTCCAGGAGGTCGTGGATGACCGAGGCCTTCAGCAGGGGGGAGTCGATGTATCCGTAGTCCATGAGGATGCCGAAGGTGTCGATCTGGTGCCTGAACATGTTGCCGCCCGAGCGTCGGCGGGTGCCGATCAGTGCGGTGGCAAGCTGGATGTACGGGGCGAGATGCATCTCCTTGAGTCGCAGCATGTCGTCGACGTCCATGCCCGCCGAGCGGCCGGGCTCGGCGCCGTCGTCGCGGCGACGGGGGTCCCGGGCCATGCCGCCGCCGGGGCTGCGCTCGGCCCGATTCCCCCTCCGCCCGCGGGAATCGCTCACGTCAGCTCCTCGACGTAGCGGCGATACTTCTGGGCGCGTCGCTGCGCCTCCTCGAGCTTTGCCCTCTCCCTGGCGATGACCTCCGCCGGCGCCGAGTCCAGGAAACCCTGATTGGCGAGTTTGGCCTCGGTACGTTGGGCGAACTGGCTGTCACGCTCGATTTCCCTGCGCAGCTTGTCCAGGAGCTTCGCCGAGTCCACAGCGTCCCGCACGAATGCAAAGGCTTCGAAGCCCCGCCCGACCAGGGCGACGGTGCCGGATGGCCTCGAATCGACCGCTTCGGGGGCCGGTCCATTCACCAACAGGCCGACGAGATCGGCCCTGCTCCTGATGAAGGCCTCCGCTTCGCACCCCGGCTCGAAACGGATCGCGAGCCGCATCGTGGCCTCGGGGGGGATCTGGAACTCCGAGCGGAGCGTGCGGGCCAGCCGGACCAGTTCCTGGAGGGAGTCGAACCGCACAGCCAGTCCGGCCTGTTCCCGGTCCGCCCGGGGCTGCGGATAGGCCTCGGTGATCAGCCAGGGCTCTCCGGTTCCAGACCGACTCGCGCCGCTCGCACCGGTTCCGTCCGAAAGCAGCCACAGAGACTCGCGCGGAAGCTTCTGAAAAATCTCCTCCGTGACGAAGGGCAGGAAGGGGTGGAGAAGCCGGAGCGACTCCGCGAGTACGGCGAGGAGGACGGCCGCGGCCCGGTCCTTCTCGGCATCGTCTCCTCCCTTGAGCGAGAGCTTGGTGGCCTCGATGTACCAGTCGCAGAAGTCGTTCCAGAAGTACTCGTAGACCACGGCGGCCGCATCATTGAACCTGAATGACGCCAGGGCATCCTTCACGCCGCCGGCGGCGAGGTTGAGGCGGTGGAGAACCCATCGATCGATGTCGTTCAACGTGGGGCCGGCGATGGAATTCCGCCCCTCGAGATTCATGAGGATGTAACGGCTCGCGTTCCACACCTTGTTGGCGAACTTGGACCCCAGCTTGAAGTCCTCTTTGTCGATGAGAATGTCCTGCGTCGAGGTGAAGAGGAAGGCGAGCGTGAATTTCAGCGCGTCGGCGCCGTGGGATTCGACGATCTCCAGGGGGTCGATACCGTTGCCGAGGGACTTGGACATCTTGCGTCCCTGCTTGTCCCGGACGAGCGTGGTGATGCAGACGTCGCGGAAGGGCGGTCGCTCCATGAACTCCATCCCGGCCATGATCATCCGGGCGACCCAGAAGAAGATGATGTCGTAGCCCGTAACGAGGGCACTCGTGGGGTAGTACTTGCGCAGGTCGGCCGTGTCCTTCGGCCAGCCCAGCGTGGAGAAGGGCCAGAGCCAGCTCGAGAACCAGGTGTCGAGGACATCCTCGTCCTGGGTCAGTTCGGTGGACTTGCAGTAAGGGCACTCGGTCGGATCCTCCCGGGCCACGACCATCTTGCCGCAGTGCGCGCAGTGCCAGGCGGGAATCCGGTGCCCCCACCAGAGCTGTCGGCTGATGCACCAGTCCCTGATGTTCGTCAGCCAGTGCTCGTAGGTGTTCTCCCAGCGCTGTGGATGGAAGCGGACCTCGCCGTCGCGCCAGACTTTCAGCGCCTTCTCGGCCAGGGGCTTCATGCGAACGAACCACTGCTCGGAAAGGTAGGGCTCGACCACATGGTGGCAGCGGTAGCAGTGCCCCACCGAATGCGTCATGGGACGCTCGGCGACGAACAGACCCGCCGCCTTGAGATCCTCCACCACCGCCCTGCGGGCGTCCTTGACCTTCAGGCCCCGGTACTTTTCCGGTGCGGCGTCGCCCAACGTTCCGTCGGGAGCCAGAATATTGATCTGCGGGAGTCCGTGCCGCTTGCCCACCTCGAAGTCATTGGGGTCGTGGGCGGGAGTGATCTTCACCAGGCCGGTGCCGAACTCGCGATCGACGTAGGAGTCGGCGATGATCGGTATGGTGCGTCCGGTCAGGGGGAGCGAAAGCTCCTTGCCCACGAGGGCCGCATAGCGCCCGTCTTCGGGATGCACGGCCACCGCGGTGTCGCCGAGGAGGGTTTCGGGACGGGTGGTCGCGATCTCCACGCTGCCCTCGGGGGCGCCGGGCGCCGGGCCGCCAACCAGGGGGTAGCGGATATGATACATGGCGCCGTTCTCGTCCTGGTGCTCCACTTCGTCGTCGGAAAGGGCCGTGCCGCAGGAGGGGCACCAATTCACGAGGTAGGTGCCCTTGTACACGAGTCCGCGCTCGTACAGCGTGACGAACACCTCGCGTACCGCCGCGGACAGTCCTTCGTCCAGCGTGAAGCGCTCGCGGCTCCAGTCGCAGGAGGCCCCGATCTTCTCGAGCTGGCGGGTTATGACGCTGTGATGCTCGGCCTTGACCTTCCAGGTCTCTTCCACGAACTTCTCGCGGCCGAGATCGCGCCGATCGATGCCGGCGGCGCGAAGCTTCTTCTCGACCACGTGCTGGGTGGCTATGCCCGCGTGGTCCGTGCCCGGCACCCAGAGGGTCGGCTCGCCGCACATCCGGTGGTAGCGGACGAGAATGTCCTGCAGGGAGTTGTTGAGCCCGTGCCCCATGTGCAGGACCCCCGTGACGTTCGGGGGCGGGATGACAACGACGAAGGGCTTCTTTCCGGGGACGGAAGCGGGGTGAAACAGACCCTTGGATTTCCACGCTTCGTAGATTCGGTCCTCGAAATTCTTGGGATCGTAGGCTTTCGCAAGCTCGATCGCTTTCATCAAAACGCCCTCCGTTCCAGGTTCGCCGCTCTCGGCGCCAGCGATCCAGCCTAGCAGAAAAACCTCGGGAAGGGAAAGGGGACGCCTTCCCGGCCGTGCGGCCTGCGGATGTTGTCAGCTCTCGCCCCGCGCGCCTATACTGCGGCAATGGCCCAGACCCTGCGACAATTCTCGGAGATCGATCCCGCGCCCGCCAACGGAAAGCGCGTGTGCATAATCGGCGGAGGCGGGACGGGCGCGGCGCTGGCATACGATCTCGGCCTCCGCGGTTTCGCGGTGACCCTCGTGGAAAAGGGCGAGCTCACGAGCGGCACCACGGGACGGCACCATGGCCAGCTTCACTGCGGAGCCCGCTACGCCCTGGCCGACCGACAGATCGCGCGCGAGTGCATGGAGGAAAGCGCCCTCCTCGGCCGCATGGTCCCCGAGGCGATGGAGTACAATGGTGGCCTTTTCGTCGAACTCGATGAGGAGGATCACGCCCTCGAGACCCGGTTCATCGATGCCTGCCGGGAATCGGGCATTCCCGCGCGGAGGCTCACGCCGGGCGAAGCCCTCGCCCGGGAAGGGACACTGTCACCCTCGATCCTGGGGGCGGTTCACGTGCCGGACGGAAGTTTTGACGCCTTCCGCCTTCCCCTCGCCTTTTTCGCGGCGGCACGGCATCTGGGAGCGCGCATCCTGCCCTGGACCGAGGTCGTGGATCTCGAGCGCAGCTCCGGGAGAATCACGGTGGCCGTCGTACGTAGCCGGAACGGCGGGACCATCGTTGAAGACCGGATCGAGGCGGAATACTTCGTAAGCGCAACGGGAGCCTGGGCGGGCCTCGTCGGACGGCTCGCCGGCCTCGATGTCCCCATCAGCCCGGCACCGGGAACGATGGTTGCGGTCAAAGGAAGGCTTTGCGATCACGTCGTCAGCCATCTGCACCCGGCCGGGGACGGCGACATCATCGTGCCGCAGCGCGGTCTCTCCATCATCGGCTCGACCCAGCACATCACGGAGAATCCGGAGTCCCTTCTGCCACTGCCCGGCGATCTGCGCTTTCTCCTGGACAAGGCCGCCGCCATGATGCCGGCCTTCGCTTCGGCCCCGCTTCATGCACTCTGGTGCGCCGCCCGCCCCCTTGCGGGGCGAATCGAGGCGAAGACCGGCGGGAATCGCGAGCTCGGCGGCGAGGGCCGGAGCATCAGCAGGGACTTCCTCGCCATCGATCACGAGGAGCGCGACGGGGTCGGCGGCATCTGCACGATCATCGGCGGCAAGGCCACCGTGCTGCGGGCCATGGCCGAGAAGGCCGCGGATCTGGTCTGCGGCGCCCTCGGCGTCGAGGCGCCCTGTCGCAGCGCCGAGTTCGTTCTGCCGTCGTGGCGGGACTACTACCGGGGGGTCCGCACATGAGCCAGACCATACTCCGCGTCTTCCGAGGCAAGACCGTTGGCGAGGCCGTTTTCTCGGAATATGCGGTGGACGGCTCGCGCTTCCGGACCGTGCTGGACGCGCTGGAGTGGATTCGCGGCGGGGTCGAGCCCGACCTGCGCTATCGCCACTCCTGTCACCACGGCTCCTGCGGCACCTGCGGCGCGCTGATAGATGGTGTCGAGCGGCTCATGTGCCTCAGCGTGCTCGCCGAGCTCGGTCCCGGCCCCGTCACGGTCGAGCCCCTGCGCAAGATGGACGAGCTGGGCGACATCGCAGTCGACCCGCAGCCGCTGTTCCGTGAGATCCCCGACAGCTTCGGCTATGTCCGCGAAAGCGAGCTGCCCCACGAGCTGCCGCGCGAGGATGGCCGGCCCTACGCGCGCATGGAGAATTGCATCGAGTGTGGTCTCTGCGTCTCGGCCTGCCCCGTCCGGGAGGACTTCGCCGGACCCGCCGCCCTGGCCGCGGCCGACCGCGAGCGCGAGGAGCGCCCGCAGAACCGTGATGCCGCGCTTGCCTTCGCGGCGCGGCCGGAAGGCGTGGCCGCCTGCCGGCGCCACTTCGCCTGCTCGCGCGTCTGCCCACTGGGAGTGTACCCGGGACGACGCATCGAGAATCTCCGCAAGAGCCTTGCAGACGCCCGCTGAGACGGAGGTCGCATCGTGCTGAGCGACGCGCACATCCATCTGGTCGATCTCCTCGATCGCGACCCCGGCTTTCCGGGGCGACTCGCGGCCTTCGAATGGATGGGCTGCGCCGCAAGCCACGACGAGCCCGAGTTCCTGCGCAGCGAAGCCCTCCGCCAGGTCATCGAGACTGGGGGGAAGGCCCGGTTCGTGTCGAGCTTCGGCATCCATCCGCAGTGGGCGGTGTGGAAGAACGCCGATTTTCTCGCCCGGCTCGCCGCCGACCGGGGGATTGCCGCCGTGGGCGAGGCCGGCTTCGATTTCTTCGGCGACCGTCCGGAACGCGTACGAAACGACGAAAACGAGCGGGCACAGCGCGCGGTCTTCGAATTCCAGCTCGCCCTGGCGGAGCGTCACGATCTTCCCATCCTCCTCCACCTGCGCAAGGCCATGGACATGGCGTTTGCCTATGCTTCCCGGCTCAAGCGACTGCCGGCCGTGGTCTTCCATTCCTATTCAGGCACGGTGCGGGACACCGAGTCCCTGCTCGCGAAGGGGCTCCCCGCCTGGTTCTCCTTCGGAACGCCGATTCTCAAGGGCAACAAGCGGGCGCGGGCCGCCTGCGCCGCGGCCCCTGCGGACAGAATCCTCGCGGAGACCGATGCCCCCTGGCAGCCGCCGGGAGGAAGCAGCTACTGCGCCTTCGAGACCATCGAGGCGGTCATCGGCGAGATGGCCGCGATTCGCGGCGCCGACCGTGGCGTGATCGAAGCCACCGTCGAAGGGAATTTCCGCCTCTGCTACGCACTGCGCTGATCAGCCGCTCCGAATCGTCCTTGCTTTCGGGCAGCGGCAGGATATCCTGAAAGTCGA
>DATJQN010000356.1:0-3502 GCA_035505775.1 Rectinemataceae bacterium
GTCCTCATCCCAGACCCTGGTGTCGGCGGCACTGTCGCTCATGCCTGGGCTCCTTCGGCCGTACGGGTCTCTGTGGGGGGGAAGCGTGGCGTCACCTTCAGCGCGAAGTCCTTCCGCAGGGGATGCCCCTCGAAGTCATCCTTGCAGAGGATGCGCTTGAGGCCATCCCTGCCCTCGAAGCGGATACCCATGAGGTCCCAGACTTCGCGCTCCATGACGTCGGCGGCCTTCCAGATGCCCATCGCAGAGGGCAGTCGCGGTTCGTCCTTGGGCACCTTCACGGCGACCGTGAAGAAACCGGTCGGCCCCTCCCCTCCCCTGTCGAGGAGACGGTAGGTGACCCTGAATCCCTCCGGGCGGTCAACCGCCGCGATGTCGAAGAGCATGAAATCGCCGAGGGCCTTGAGCGCGGCAAGGAGCTCGAGAAGCTCGTCCGCGTCGACAGAGATCTCGCGCGCGGCCCCGGCTGCGCCTGGGGCCACGGCGCGGCCTGTTCCCCTAATGATCGCCTCGGCTTCACGCATGGAGCTTGGCCTTGGCTATGGCAGGGCTGCGCAGCTTCGCACGCAGTTTCAGGAAGGCGTCGATAAGGGCCTCGGGGCGCGGCGGACAGCCCGGGACGAAGACGTCGACCGGGACCACCTTGTCCACGCCCTCCACCACGGAGTAGGAATCGGCGAAGGGACCGCCGCATATCGCGCAGCTGCCCATCGCCATCACGTACTTGGGCTCGGGCATCTGGTCATACAGCCGTCGCACAAGCGGCGCCATCTTGTGGGTCACCGTACCGGCCACGATCATCAGATCGGCCTGCCGGGGCGAGGGACGGAAGACCTCGAAGCCGAAGCGCGAAAGATCGTAGCGCGCGCCGCCGGCGGCCATCATCTCGATGGCGCAGCAGGCGAGGCCGAAGGTCACCGGCCAGAGCGAATTGGATCTGCAGAAGTCGAGGGCCTTTTCCACGGTGGAAAAAACAACGTAGATCGCGTTGTTCTTCAGTTCCTCGACGTCCCTGTCCTCTACTTCCATTCGAAGGCCCCCCTGCGCCATGCATACCAGATGCCCATCGCCAGGATGCCGATGAAGATCGCCATCTCGACGAAGGAAGACATACCCACGGACTTGAAGGTGAGGGCCCAGGGGTAGAGAAAGGCGGTCTCCACGTCAAAGACGACAAAGACGAGGGCGTACAGGTAATAGGCCACCCGGAACTGGATCCAGGTCGGGCCCTCGGTGTCGAGACCGCACTCGTAGGTGCGCTCCTTCTCGCGTCCGCCGTGACGCGGCCTGAACAGCCAGTTGGTCACGATGACGATGATCGCGAATAGGAAGCCCCCCACGACGAAAATGAGGAAGGGCAGGTATCCCGTCAGCATCGCATAACCCTCGCCTCAGAAGATCGCCGTCGCCGGCAGCTTCTTGGTTTTGATATAGCCGATCATCGCCGGCGTCACGAGCCTGGCGATCTCGGGCAGGACATGGGGCATCATGTGATCCATGGTCTTGGGCATGAGGTCGGGCATCTGCTTGCGCATGTGTTCCGGCATGGCGATCATCGCCTCGACCTTGGCGAGCATGGAGGGCATGACCTTGGGCATGAGGATGGGCATGAGGAGCGGCATCATGCCGGGCATCATCGCGGCCATCATCCTGTCCAGCCCGGGCACCTTGGCCATCTGCATCATTCCGCGCAGGGGCAGGGGTAGAGCCTTGATCATGTCCGGGATGAGCATGGTCATCAGCTTGGCCAGGTTCTCGGTCTTCATGAGGGTGATCACCTTGTCGAAGACGCCCCACATCTCGAGCGCGTACTCGGTCGGGTCGGGAAGCTCGATCCCGAGCCCCTTCGCTGCCACGGCCGCGAGATCCTTGACCGGGAGCTCCTGGTGATTGACGTCTGCGGCCACTCGCATCTGGAACTGGCAGCAGGGACAGAGCGCCACGACGGCATCCGCGCCCGTGGCCATCGCCTCGTCGATCTTCCTCTTGCCGAGGACATTGGAGGTGGGATCGGGCTCGCTGATCCGGGTGAGCACCGAGCCGCAGCAGAGCCCGTTCTCGCGGTTGTGCGCCATCTCGACCAGTTCGACGCCCGGCAGCGCCTGGAGCAGCTTGCGCGGCGGCTCGTAGACGCCTCCGGCGCGGCCGATGTGGCAGGAATCGTGGAAGGTGAGCTTCATGTTCACGGGGTGGGTGAACTTCAGCGCTCCCGAGTCCAGCTTCTCCGCCACGATCTCGGAGTAGTGCTTGGCCTCGATATCGAACTCAATTCCAAGCTTCTTTGCCCACTGTGGATAGTACGTGTGCCAGGAGAGCCAGCAGGCCGGGCAGGACGCGACGACAGTCTTGACGCCCTTCTCCTTCATCTTGGCGATGTTGTGGCGCAGTATCTCCTCGAAGACATCCCAGCGTCCGGCGACGAGCATCGGTATGCCGCAGCAGGCCTCGTCCTTGCCGAGGGTGGTGAACTCGACCCCCGCAGCCTGGAGGAGGCGGGCGGATCCCACGGCTATGTCGTTTTCCACGAAGGCGGCGGTGCAGCCTGCGAAATAGGCGATCTCGGCCTTGTCCTTGATCGTGGCCCGCATGTCGTCGGGGATCCACTTGTCGCGGTCCACGGCGAAGCTCGCCCAGATGTTGTTCTCCTTCCTCGCGCTGGCGGCCATGAGCTCGAAGGCGGGGAAGGTCATGTTCTTGCCGGTGTTGACGAGCTCGCCGCGCATCACTGCCCAGGAGGGCTCTATGGGGAGGTCCAGCTGGCACTCGAAGTCGCAGCGCTCGCAGGTCGTGCACATGAGGAAGGAGTCGGTCACTTCCTGATCGAACTTCTCCTTGCCCTCGACGACGCGGCGGATAAAGGCCCACTTGCCCCGCGGGCTCGCGGATTCCCAGCCCTTGCCGTCGTAGAGCGTGCAGACCTGTCGGCAGTAGCCGCAGCCGGCGCAGGCGTAGGCGTACCAGACGATGTCGCCGGGGATGCCCGCCTTGGCCTTCCACACTTCGCGCAGCCGCGGTTTCACCATGTTGCCGGCGACGCGGACGATCGGCTCGAACCAGAGCGCGAGCGTGATGACGATCTTCATGAGCCAGATGCCGGTCAGCTTGCGCGGGTTGAAGAGATCGCGGGGGTCCTTGTCGCGCTTGTGGCCCTGCCAGAGCTTCATGCGCATGCCGTGGACGGCGCGCGCCTCCTGTCCCAGGAAAAGGCCAGAGGCATAGGCGCGGCCCCCGAGGCGCTTGGCGAGGCGCAGAATGGAGAGCGAGAGCGTGAAGGCGAGGTTGAAGCTGAACCGGCGCTTGTCATGGGGAATGAGACAGAGAAGGATGATTTCCTCCCCTTTGACAGCCGTGGCCTCGACGACGACCGGAGGCTTGATCATCGCGTCGAGGCGGTTGAAAAAGGCCGCCAGCGAGGAGAGCGGGATGATCACCTCCGCGGGGACGATGGACGGCCCGATCCGCTTGGCCTTCATGGGGTTGAAGCGGTCCTCCCACTCGTGGT
>DATJQN010000357.1:0-5293 GCA_035505775.1 Rectinemataceae bacterium
GACCGATGCCTTTCGACATCCGACCCTGAGCCTCGCCGTTCAGCCCGCGCTGCGTTTCCCTCCACCAGGAGCTTCGCAGCCCGCGTTTCCTCGCGCAGGGCCTCGAGCTTGACCTCCTCCGCATCCACTTCGAGCGCCAGCTCCGAAAGAAAATCCTTCACTTCCCTGGTTCGATCGCTCGTCAACTCCTGCTCGCGAAGCTCCTTCACGAGGTTCTCGAGCCTCTTCCTGCTCTCTCCCAACAGCCGCCTGAGCTCGCCCACCCCGCCTTCGCGCAGTTCGAGCTCCCGCTGCTTGAGCCTCAGGGCCGTCAGATCGGCTTTCCGCTGTTCTTCCATCGCCTCACGGAGCCTCTTGCGGCGGTCGCTTTCCATGTCCTCGAGGGCGCGGTGCTTTTCCGTCAGTCCGCGGATGAGTTCGCTTACGTCGGCGCGTTCCTCGTCCAGGTATCGACGCGCGCCCGCGATGATATCCATGGAAAGTCCATTGGACTGAGCGACGTCGAGGGCGCGACTCTCGCCCGGGACGCCCATGAGAATACGGTAGGTCGGCGAAAGGCTCAGAGCGTCGAAGTCCATCGAGGCGTTGAGGCAGCCGGGCCTCGTGTAGCCGTAGTTCTTCAGGATTCCATGGTGCGTGGTCAGCACGGTGAGGCTTCCCCGCGCGATGAAACAGTCGAGGAGGCTCATGGCCACGGCACAGCCTTCCTCCGGATCCGTCCCGGAGCCGAGCTCATCCAGCAGCACGAGACTGCGGCCGGTTGCCTCGACGGTGATCGAGCCGATGACGCGCATGTGGCCGGAGAAGGTGGAAAGCGACTGGTCGATCGATTGCTCGTCGCCGATATCCGCGAAGACCGCGTCGAAGACCGCGAAGCCGGACTCCGGGGCCGCCGGGATGCCCAGGCCGAACTGGTTCATGAGCGCCAGGAGTCCGATGGTCTTGAGCGTGACCGTCTTCCCGCCGGTGTTCGGTCCGGTGACGATGAGCGTGCGCGTGCCCTCGGGAAGCTCGACGTCGATGGGCACGGCCTGTCTCCCCAGGAGGGGGTGGCGGGCCTTCCGCAGGACAAAACCTTCGCCGAGATCCCGCGCGACGATCAGGCCGCCCACCCGGGCGTGGCGCGCTCGCGCATAGATGCCGTCGAGACTCGCCACTGCAAGCCGCGACGTTTCCAGGGATTCCGACTCGAGCCGAAGCTTCTCGGTCGCCTCGCGAAGAATCCTGGCCAGCTCCTGCCGATATCTGGCTTCTTCCTGGATGAGCTCGTTGTTCTTCTGGACGAGGTCCTCCGGCTCGAGAAACACAGTTTGCCCCGTCGAGGATACCTCGTGAATGATGCCGCGGATCCGTGACTTGAAGTTGGCGCGGAGCGCGAGCACCGTCCTGCCGTCCCTGATGGTCGGCTCCTCGGACTGGAGCATGCCGCGGACCTCCGGATCCCTGCGGTAGGATTCGGTCAGGGCAGCGATGTCCCGGTTGACGCGGGCGATGCGTTCCCTCGCTTCGCGAATCTCCGGAAGGTCGCGGAGGGTCCCGTCCCTGTTCACCACGCGGAAGGCGATGCGCGACACCTGGGCCAGGTCCGGCGTGCGGCCGACCAGATTCTCCACGGTCGCCGAGCCGGCGGGGCGCATGAAGCCGATGAAGGCCGCGCAGGACTCGGCCCAGACTCCCACGGCGTAGAGTTCCTCGAGCTCGAGGCTCGCGCCCTCCTTGGCGATCCGCCTGGCAGGGAGGGAGATATCCGGAAAACTGAGCTGAGGCGGCTCGATGCCCTGCTGGAACAGGCTGAGAACCGATTGAGTCGCGGACTTGAGCTCGGCCACGGCTGAGCGGTCGTCCAGGGGAAGCTCCTCGAGGAGGGCCGAGCGCCCCTCCTGCGACAGGCAGTAGCCCGCAACGTCGTCGCGGATGCGAGGGAAGTCCAGAAGTTTCAAGCCATGATCATTCGTCATCCTGCTCTCCCTGCCCTGCTGTCTTGCCGGTGAGGCCCGAGCTGCGACGGGCCCGCCTCGCGCCGTCGCCCCGCGCCTTGGTCAGGACCCTGCGCCCTTCCCGGGGCGCGTATTCGGCCGTCGTCGCGAGTTCGGTGCGTATCCTCAGGTAGCTCTCGAAGCGATCCGCCAGTATCGCACCATCGTCGACTGCCCGAGCGATGCGACAGCCGGACTCGTCCTGGTGCGTGCAGGAGAGGCCGTATTCGCACTGCGGCGCGAGCTGGGCCAGCTCCGGGAAATAGGCGTCCAGGATACCGGGATCGATCCCGCGAAGCGCCAGCCTCCGCACACCGGGGGTATCGATGATCCGCATGTCCTCGGCTTCCAGGATAAGGAGCTCCGCCATCGTCGTCGTATGTTTGCCCCGGGCGTACTTCTGGGATATCTCGCCGACTCTTCGGTTGAGGCCGGGGCTGAGCGCGTTGAGCAGACTCGACTTGCCCACCCCCGACTGCCCCGCGAAGACGGTGGTTCGGCCGCGCAACGCGCTCCGCAGCTCGTCCAGACCGTCGCCGCGGAGGGCCGAAACGAGAATCCTCCGGTAGCCGAGACGCACGTAGTCGGCGAGCCGCTCCTCGATCTCCGGCGTCACGCCCAGCTCGCATTTGTTGACCACGATGAGCAGGGGCACCCGCGCTGCTTCGGCCAGAACGGCGACCCGATCAATGAAACGCGGCCGGAAGGGCGGCAGGCCGGGCGAGGTAATGCAGGCGACGGCATCGATGTTGGAGGCGAGAGCCTGCTCGGCCCTGCCCTTCTCGTTGTATCGGCCGAACACGCTCCGGCGGGGGACGAGGGCGTTTACCAGCCCTCGCTCCGGGTGCGCAGGATCGATGCTGTATTCGACCTGGTCACCCGCGGCCAGGGCGTTGTAGGCCCCTTTTTGATCTTTGAGCCGTTTACCCTTCAGCGAACACAGTCGCCGGACCTTATCTTCTCCCAGCACGGTGAAGAGATTGTTGGTCCCCGAAAGTACGAGTCCCTGCATCAGGCTGTGCCGACAGCGAGGAGGGTCGGCTCATCGAGCGTAAAGCGCGAGGCAAATCCGAAGTACCGGCTTTCGATGGGCTCACACCCGCTGAGGATGAACGCGTGACCTCCGCCGGAGAGCTGATTCGCGGCGGGCGGAAACCTGAGCAGGCCCCGCTCGCGGAGGACGGCGGCCAGTCGACGGGCTACCCCCTCGCGCGAGTCGACCACGGCGACTCCGGGGCCCGCCACCGACGATATCTCGGCGGCCACGTGGAGGAAATGCGTACAGGCGATGACGATCTGGTCGGCACCGGCCTCCACAAGCCTGAGCACGTGGGGTCGGACGGCAGCGCGCCGTTCCTCTTCGCTTGCGTCGAGCAGCCGCCATTCCACGAAGGCCACCAGATCCTGCGCGGGCTCCCTGAGAACCCGGGTTCGGCCGGCGAAATGCTCGATGAGCCCGTCGAGGTAGGGATCCTCCACGGTTCGGGCGGTGGCCATGACACCGATAGTCCCGGTTTTCGTATGCTCGATGGCGGGCTTGACCGCCGGGACGGTGCCTATAACGGCAAGATCGGGATGGGCGGAACGGACGCCGGCAAGGGCGGCCTGCGATGCAGTATTGCAGGCGATGACGACAGCCTTGGGTGAGCAGAGCGCGATGAGACGGTCCACCCGATCCAGGACGACATCGAGGACCTGCCCGCTGCTCTTGGTGCCGTAGGGGAAGCCCGCCCTGTCGGCAAAATAGACAAACTCCTCGTCGGGGAGCAGTTCCCGCGCTGTCTGCAGATAGGGAAGGCCTCCGACTCCGGAATCCAGGACCACGATCGGCCCCTCGACCTGCTCCATGGACTTCATGAACCGAAGAGCTTGCCGAGTTCATCGCGCGCCCGATCGGCAGCGGTTCGGGCAGATGCTCGACCCGGCCCGGCCACGAGCAGCTCGGCCCTGGTCTCGAACCAGTCGCAATGATTGCGGGATTCCTTGTCGGCGACCTTTTCCTGTACCGCACTCTCGCTGCAGTCCCAGCGCATGCCGGGGCTGTAGAAGCGGCAGTTCAGGCATGCATGCAGATCCTTGCCGCAGGCCTCGCAGACCTCGTTGAAGCCGGGCTTCCGTTCCCGTTCCATGGGCGTTCCGCAATACGTGCACATGTGGGTATTCTACGTCGACCTGGCCCCGCGAGGCAACCGCCGGGGTCCGGCCCCTCCCCCTCCCGCCTTGCCCGGCGCGCCACAATCGTGTAGCGTAGACCCATGTACGGCTTCTCGCGATGCAGCCGGGCCGGCTGTTCCTCGCTGGCCTTCGCGGCTTCGGTGTTCTGCCTCGCGCACCACCCCGATCCTGTCGCCGCCACGGCGGAGGCCGTGGCCTCGCTGCAGTCGGGAGAGATGATCAAGGACCTCAACCTCGCGGGTATCCAGATCGAGGGCATCGATCTTTCGCAGCGCCGGCTCATAGGCTGTTCATTCATAGGCGCGAAGCTGCGCAACAGTCTCTTCACGAATGCCTCGTTCCGGATCTGCTTCTTCGACGGCTCGATCCTCGATTCCTGCGACTTTTCAAGTTCGGATGCCCAGTTCTGCTCGTTCGGAGGAACGACTATCCTCAACTCCTCCTTCGAGAACTCGGAGCTCCTGCACTGCAACTTCGACGGATCGCAGATACGCGAGAGCACGTTCAACTCCTCGAACCTCTACGACTCGCGCTTTATTCGCTGCGAGCTCGAGAACTCCGATTTCATCAATTGCGATCTGAAGCGCGTGTACCTGATACCCACGAAGCAGGTCAATGTCTCCTTCAAGAGCTCCAACACCGCCGAGGTCATCAGTGACCTGGAGCATCTGTATTCCTAGGGATCAGGCGCGAAATCGGCCGGGCGTGCCCGGCGGGCGCAACCCGGAGCAGCCCGCGGCGCGGCAGCCGGCGCCGGGCGAGGCGATCGGAGTGTCAAGACCGTGAAGCTCTATCAGCACTATTCCCTGTACGGATTCTCCAACATCTACCTGCTGGGAAATGACGAGACACATGAGGCGCTCGTCGTGGATCCTGCCGAGATGAACGCCCTGATGCTCGAGCACATAGAGCACAACGGATATGCCCTCAGGGCGGCCCTTATCACGCACAACCACGTCCACCATATCCGCGGGCTGAAAACCCTGCTCCGCATCTACGATGCGGAGGTGTACGCTGCCAACTCCCTCGTCGGAGGCATCACCTGCCATCCGGTCCGCGATGGAGACAGTCTCGACATCTGCGGATTCACGGTGGACTGCTATTCCGTCCCGGGCCACTCGCCCGATTCCATCGTCTACCGC
>DATJQN010000358.1:0-6571 GCA_035505775.1 Rectinemataceae bacterium
GGATACTCGGACGCTTGAGTGGCCATGTCAGGAAGGGAGGCTGGTTGATCCTGGGCCACTCGGAAACGCTCACCGGCATGGAGCTTCCGCTACGCGCCGTGGCTCCGACCATCTATCTTCGCGTGTAACGGGAGCCCGGACGATGCCAAACCCAATCAAGGTCATGATCGTCGACGATTCCGCAGTGGTGCGTCAGACACTCAGGGAAGTGCTGGAATCGGATCCGGGCATCGAGGTGCTGTCGGTGGCGGCGGATCCGGTTTTTGCCCTGAAGCGGCTGGAGTCCGAGCGGCCTGATGTTATCATCACGGACGTCGAGATGCCCCGGATGGACGGGCTCTCCTTCCTCAAGACCGTCATGGAGCGCGATCCCATCCCGATGGTCGTCTGTTCCAGCAAGACGGAGTCCGGTTCCGACAATGCCATGAAAGCCCTGGAGTACGGTGCCGTCGAGATCATCCAGAAGCCCAAGTTGGGTACCAAACAATTCATCGAGGAATCGAGGATGCGGATCTGCGACTCGGTGAGGGCGGCCTATCTGAGCAGACGGAGCCTGACCCGGCTCAAGGCCCGCCCTCTGCCCAGCGAGGTCAGTCCCAAGCTCACTGCCGACGTCATGCTGCCCAAGCCGGACGGCCGTGTCTTTGTGGAGACCACCGAGAAAGTCGTCGTGGTTGGTGCCTCCACCGGAGGAACCGAAGCCCTCCGGGAATTTCTCGAGGCTTTCCCGGAGGACGCCCCCGGCATCGTGATCGTGCAGCACATGCCCGAGCACTTCACGGCGGCCTTTGCCCAGCGGCTCGACGGCCTGTGCCGGATCACAGTCAAGGAGGCGGCAGACAACGATTCGGTCATCCGCGGCCGCGCGCTGATCGCTCCGGGGAATCGACATACCCTCCTCAAGCGGGCGGGAGCGCGGTATTATGTGGAGGTCAAGGAAGGTCCCCTGGTCTGCCGCCATCGGCCGAGCGTGGACGTATTGTTCCGATCGGCAGCGAGATATGCGAGCAAGAACGCGATAGGCGTGATCATGACCGGAATGGGAGATGACGGCGCGCGAGGCATGAAGGAACTGCACGACGCCGGCGCCTATACGATCGCCCAGGACGAGGCGAGCTGCGTCGTCTTCGGCATGCCCAACGAGGCTATCAAGCTCGGTGGCGTGGACACGGTTATCGGTCTTGAGCATATTGCACGGGAGGTCCAGCGCAGCGCGGGCTGAAGATCGCGGGGACGCGGAGAACGATATTGGCGCAACGCCGATCGATGCGGCAAGGAGTGAAGCATGGCAAAGAAAATTCTGGTGGTGGATGATTCGAGCGCAATCCGACAGAGTATCTCCTTCATCCTGAACCAGGAAGGCTACGAAACCATCGAGGCCTCCGACGGGCTGGAGGCGATCACCAAGCTCGGGGCCGAGGGATCGCTGGATCTCATCATCACCGACGTCAACATGCCCAACATGGACGGGATCTCCTTTATCCGGAAGGCCCGCGAAATGCCCAAGTTCAAGTTCACTCCGATCATTGTCTTGACCACCGAGTCGCAGGGTTCCAAAATGAACGAGGGCAAGGAGGCGGGTGCCACCGGGTGGATCGTAAAGCCCTTCAATGCCGACAAACTGCTCGGCATCGTCAGGAAGGTGGCCGAGTGAGGTGGCGACGATGAGCGCCGCGGAGCATGGCCGTTACCTCGCGTTCGAACTGGGGGGCGAGCTCTTCGCCGTGGAGGTCGAACGGGTCGAGGTAGTGCTCGAATCGGCTGTCGTGACTCGCGTGCCCAAGGCTCCACCGCATCTTCGGGGCGTCATCAATTACCGGGGCGCCGTGATTCCGGTTGCCGATCTTGCCGTGCGTTTCGGGGATGCGCCGAGGTCGACCGATGGCGGGGCAAGCACGGTCGTACTCCAGATCCACTACGGCACCGAACCGGTGACGATCGGCCTGCTTGCCGATCACGTGCATGAGGTCATCGATCTGGATCGATCGACCATCGAGCCTCCGCCCCAGCTCGGATCACGGGTGGAGGATTCGCTGATTTCCGGCATCGGGCAGTACGCCGGGCGCTTCATCATGATACTGGACATCGACGAGGCATTCAGGCCCCGCGGAGAACCGCGATCGGGCGACACATATTCCGAACTGAGATAGGATCAAAAAAACCTGACTCGCCCGCGAGGCTTCGCGACGCCGGTCAGACGGAGGCTGGATTCGATGTCGGGAATCGCCATAGTCGAAGATGAATACATCGTCGCCCTCGACATTCGGAACTTTCTCGAGCGCTCTGGCTACGGAATCGCGGGAGTCTTCGCCTCGGGCGAGGACCTTCTGGATCGCTACGATCAGCTGAAGCCCGACCTGATCATCATGGACATCAAGATCCGCGGCGCCATCGACGGTGTCGATACCGCGCAGCGGGTCTACGAGCGTTACCATACGCCGGTCGTGCTGCTCACTGCCTACGCTGACGACGAAACCGTCGCACGGGCCAAGATCACCCAGCCTTTCGGCTACCTCCTCAAGCCTTTCGAAGAGCGCGAGTTGAGGACCGCAATAGAGATAGCGCTCTATCGCGCGGCCATGGAGAGCCGCCTCAGAGAGAGCGAGGAACGCTACCGCCGGCTCTTCATGGAGGGCATTTCCGGCAACTTCCTGGCCGAGCCCTCCGGACGCATCACCGCGGCCAATCCCGCCTTCAGGCGCCTTGTGGCGGCTCCGGCGGAGGGCGATCTCCCCGGTCTTCAGAGTCTCTTCCCCGACCCCGCAGCCTGGGAATCGTTCAGGGAGGGACTCGCGAGCTCGGGCCGGCTCGAGCTCGCGGAGCTCAGGCTCATCCGAGCGGACGGCACCGAACTGCTTGTGCTGGCAAACGCCGTTGCCCTGCGGGAAGGCGATGGGTCCATGCATGCAATTCAGGGCGAACTCACGGACACGACGGAGCGGAGACGCCTGGAGGAACGACTAGTTCAGGCCCAGAAAATGGAAGCGGTCGGCAGGCTGGCCGGCGGGATCGCTCACGACTTCAACAATGTCCTGACGGCCATCCTCGGCTACGCGAATCTGCTGGCCGAGGAGCTCCCTGATGTCAAGGAGGCGAAGGAGGATGTCGAGGGCATCCGCTTCGCCGCGGCCCGGGCCAGCAACCTCACGAGGCAGCTCCTGGCCTTCTCGCGCCGCCAGCCGGTGCTGCCCCGGCGGGTCGATCTCAACGCCTTGATCCAGGACACGGAGCGCATGCTCCACCGCCTGCTCAGCGACAACATCTCCCTGACTCTGGCCCTTGGAGCGAGCCGCCCCGTTGTCGAGGCCGACCCCGTCCAACTGGAGCAAGTCCTCATCAACCTGGCGGTGAATGCTCGGGACGCCATGCCGCAGGGAGGGATACTTCGCATCGCGACGCGGGATCTGCAGGTCGAATCGCCGCGCGCCGTCGGCCTCGATACGCTGCCCTCAGGACACTACGTCGTGCTGGAAGTAGCCGACTCGGGCGAGGGCATACCCGCAGAGTACCGTGACAGAATCTTCGAGCCCTTCTTCACCACCAAGCCGAAGGACCAGGGCACGGGACTCGGCCTCTCGACCGTCTATGGAATCGCCAAACAGGCGGGCGGGGCGGTGGGCTGCGAGTCGGAGACGGGCATGGGAGCGGTATTCTCGGTCTGGCTGCCGTCCCTGGATGCGGCGCCCGAGGGGAAGGAAGCTGAGCTCGAGGGAAGCATCCGTCCCCGCGCCCCGCAGCTGACGGTGCTGTTCGTGGACGACGATGAAACGCTCCGCGCCTTGGCCGGGCGCTTCCTGTCCCGCCAGGGGCACCGTGTACTGACGGCCTCAAATGCGGGGGAGGCGCTCCTGCTCGCGGAGAGCCATGGCAGGCCCATCGATCTCCTCGTCGCGGATGTGGTCATGCCCATACTGGATGGCTACACCCTCGCACGGCGCCTGTCAGCGAGTTCACCGGGTATGGCCGTGCTCTTTGTTTCGGGACACCCCGAGCATGGCGCGGATTCGGAATCGACCGGGCGCTTTCTGGCCAAACCCTTCACCGAAGCCCAGCTCGTTGAGGCCGTGGCGGCAGCGATCGAATCTCGCAATTCCGCAGCCTCCCATCCGGAGCTTCCCTTTCACTGAGGTCCGCCCTCCCGACTTTCGCCGGCGCCCAGAACCGCCCGGTAAAGCCGCGCCTCGGCCTCCATCAGGACCGCGGCGCCGAGGCTGCGCTGCTCTCGCGGGAGCTCCACGTCGAAGCTGTCGATCACGCGGGCGGGACGGTCCGAGAGCACTACAATGTGGTCGGCCAGATAGACTGCCTCCTCGATGTCGTGGGTTACGCACAGTACGGTCCTTCGCTCCTCTTCCCAGAGCTGAAGGAAGACATCGATGAGCTCCAGCTTGGTTCGGAGATCCACCGCCTGGAAGGCTTCATCGAGGAGGAGAATATCGGAAGGATAGGCGAATGCCCGCACGAGGGAGAGACGTTGACGCATCCCCCCGGAAAGCGCTGCGGGCAGCATGTCCGACACCTCTGCGAGGCCGGCCGCCGAGATAAAGCGCTTCACCCGGACGAGAGCCTCGGAGCGGGGTAGGGCTCCGAGGAGGGCAAAGGAGGCATTTTCCCGAGCGCTGAGCCAGGGCAGGAGTCTCGGTTCTTGAAACGCGTAGGAGAAGCGGGTGGTCTCGAAGCCCATGACCGATCCGGAATCGATACGCTTGAGGCCGGCCACCACATTGAGGAGAGTGGACTTGCCGCAGCCCGAGGGCCCGAGCACGACGGTGATCGAACGCTCCGGAAATCCGAGGGAAATTCCATCGAGGACGAGACGGTCCCCGTAGGAGCAGCTGACCGATCTCAGCTCATAACCCATGCCGAGCCGCCCTCGTTGCGATCATTCCGAAAACCCATTCCGTGAGTCCGCAGAGCAGCACCGAGGCGAGCGCCCAGGCGAACACCTGCCCCGTCTCCAGAAGGACGCGGGCGTTCTGCATTCCGGTCCCCAACGCGCGCAGCGGCTGGCTGAGAACTTCTCCGGCCACGACGACCTTCCACGAGAGCCCCAGCGCACTTCTCGCACCCGAAATCAGATGCGGAGCCGCGGCGGGGAGTTTCAGCTTGAAGA
This sequence comes from Rectinemataceae bacterium, assembly GCA_035505775.1. Taxonomy (GTDB): domain Bacteria; phylum Spirochaetota; class Spirochaetia; order Treponematales; family Rectinemataceae; genus JAJXZP01. The sequence continues at coordinate 5,114 of DATJQN010000358.1, forward strand.
ACTGCTCCCGCCGCGGCACCCGGAAGAGCCGGGCCATTTCCACCAGGCGCGGATCAGCAGCCCGCGCTCCCTGCGCGGCCGAGCTGACCATGACCGGAAAGGCCATCAGGAAGGCGGCAAAAATGGGCACAAAGCCTGAGGGGAACCAGATAAGGGCGAGCAGAATGAGGGCGAGCACGGGGGTCGCCCTGATGGTCGTCATGAGGGGGGCGAGGGCGGCTCCGAAGAGCGGCCAGAGCCCCGAGGCCAGGCCGGCGAAGAGCCCCAGTGTCGTCGTGATACCGAAGGCGGTGAGTCCCCGGAGGAAGGTCGCCCAGAGCGCCTGAAGGAAGAGGCGGGTCGGATACAGGCTGCCGGCGATCCCCAGCACATGCGCGGGCGAGGGGAGGACGATGTCCTTTCCGATGAGTTCTGCTCCCCCCTGCCAGGCGAGCAGAAGCAGGACCGTGGCGGCGGCTCCGATGATGAGACGATGCCCCGGGGATTCGCCCCAGGCGGGCCGTCCCTGGCGAGAGGCGACTGCCGCATGGCCACGGGGTCGGGCCGAGCCCCCGCTATTTGAAGGTGGCGTAGAAGCTGGCATCTGGAAGGGCGCCCCCGATGGAAGCGGGTGCGGTCTGGAGGAACACCGACAGCAGGGCTTCTATGGCCGGGCGCGCCAGCTCCGACGTGACGAAGACATAGTTGGAGCGTGGAATGGCCCTGGCTGCCACGGCAGCCGGCAGGCCGAGATCATGTTTCTCGACGAGGGCTCCGGCGGCTGCAGGATTCGCCGTCACCCAGGTGATTGAATCTGCATAGGCGTCAAGCAGGGCTCGGACGGCCCCGGGGGCCTCGCCCGCGAGACGCGCGCTCACGACAAATGCCGACATCGGATAGGAGCTCTGACCCGTGGCTTTCGTCCAGAGGGCAGCCACATCGAGTGGCGACTTGAGCGAGGGATTCTTCATCAGAGCAAGGGTCGCGAAGGGCTCAGGCAGCACTGCATACCGGATGCTGCCTGCGGCCAGGGCCGCAGCAGCCTCGGGATAGGGGAGGGCGTATGAGAGCCGCAGGTCCTTGTCGGGGTCGAGTCCAGCCGTCTGAAGCAGTCGTCTGAACAGATAGTCGGGCGTGGCGCCCTGACCGGCGACGTTGATTTCCTTGCCTCTCAGATCGGCAAGGGCGGTCACGGTCGGGTCGGAGGTGAGAAAGGAGACCATCCCGTTCCCCACGATCGCCGCGAGCCGGATCGGGATACCGGCCGAGTAGAGCTTCGCGGCCATGTTCACGGGCAGCACCGCAGCGTCGTATTCTCCGCTCATGACTTTTGCGGCCATGACATCGGCGCTCGGCACCGCCGTCATCGTGATAGCCAGACCGCCGGAGAGCTGAGGAGGGGACTCGAAGAGGCGGACCATGCCAATGCCGGTTGGACCTTTGAGGGCCCCCACCACGATGCTCCCCGGAAGGGCGGCG
>DATJQN010000359.1:0-7149 GCA_035505775.1 Rectinemataceae bacterium
GGTCTTCGCGAACTCATCCCGGGCGCCGCTCACGGTCATACTTGTCAGCGAGGCCACGGAGCCGCTCGATGCGCCGCTCGCGGACACGAGCCGGAAAGTGAGCCACCTGAACCTCTCCCAGCTCCTCGTGCTCGGGGAAGCGGGAGAACCGATCGGCACTCTCAACACCCACGACATCGTCCGAGCCTACAGCCGCTCTCCGTCATGAGGCCAACGCGGGACCTTCCAGAAGGAAGGCACGCGAGAGTGGATTCTCCACGGAGCGGGTGAGGGCATACCCCGCGTCGGTGGCAAGCCGCTCGAGCTCTGCCGCCGAACGGACCCTGAGGGCCGCCGCGCTGGAATGATTGAGAAAGGCGACCGGGCCGTCGGAGCGGCTTGCCGTCCCGACCCATGGTGTCGGTTCGCCGCCTGAACCGGAATCGTAGCCTTCACGGAAAGCCCGAAGGTTGGATATGACCTCTTCATCCCGAGCATAGTCGAAGAGGCCGCCTTCGGATGCGACAAGGCAGAGGGCGTTGTCAGCGGCCGCCTGAACGCCCAAGTCGAACAGGGCCCGATCCTCGCTCCAGTCGTAGCGAATGTGCCGAAGCGATATGTCGAGGCCGGACAGCGCCATGCCCTCGGTCCTGAGCGCATCAAGGCATCGCGCAGCGAAGGCCGGGGCGTCCGCGTCCATGTCGAGATCAAGGATCCTGATCGATCTGCCTTCGAGCAGACCCGGTGAGGAGCGCCGGAGCTCCATGAGTGCGTTCAGGCAGAGCGCCTCCGCTCCGCCGGCTATGTCCACGAGATAGAGGGGCCGGCCCGGCGCCCTTCGAAGGCCTGGTCTGCAGGCCTCGACCGCAAGCGATACAGCGTCCCTGAGCCGAAGTCTGGCGCAATAGCAGGGCAGCGAATCCGCGATCTCCCGATCCAGAAAGCCGAATCCGCGGCCGAGGTTCGAGGGTCCCAGCTTGGCGAGGTAGGTGGCGATCCCCGAGAGATAGCCGCCCCTGGAGGAAGCGATCGCCGACGCCAGTACCGAACGTTTCGCTCGGAGCGAGAAGAGGGCCCGCTTGAGGGGCGGCGATGCCGACCAGTCGCGCATCGCAGCCAAAGCCCTGCGGACGCGCTCATCAATCTCGGCCTGGCTCGAATCGATCGCAAAGGCAGGATGGGAGAGGTCAATGACGGGGAGTTCGTGAAAGCTGCCGTCCAAGGCGTAGGCGAGAGCAGGGAGGTGACTCCGGGAGCGGGACGTAGACGGGTGAATGGCAGGGCGCATGGGAACCTCGCAAACGGTGAGATTCGCCGTGCCAGGAGGCCTGTGGTCTGTCTGGTAGGCCATTATTATTACACGAAAACGGGGATTGTTTCAAGGGCTGTGGCGGCGATGCGGGGGCTCCGGGGGCGTGCCCCCGGAGAGGGGGTAGGCCGAGACCCCGCAGGCGCGTTAGGCGCCGAGGAGGCTCGGCCGAGGGGGAGACTTCCCCCCTTGGTGGACCTGCGCTCATCCTGCAGTTCTGGCCCCGAAGGCCAGAACTGCGAACCATCGGCGATCTCCGGCGGGCTTGCGCTCATCCGGCAGTTCTGGCCCCGAAGGCCAGAACTGCGAACCATCGGCGATCTACAGATCGCCGATGGTGGCGACCATGACGGCCTTAATGGTGTGCAGGCGATTCTCGGCCTCGTCGAAGACCTTGGAGTGGCGCGAGCGGAAGACCTCGTCGGCGACTTCCATCTCCTTGAGGCCGTGCTTTTTCTGGATGTCCTTGCCCACGTCGGTCTCGGTGTCGTGGAAGGCGGGCAGGCAGTGGAGGAAGATGCAGTCCGGATTGCCGGTCTTCCTGATGAAGTCCATGGTGACGCGGTACTGCTCGAGCTGCTTGATGCGCTCCTCGAACTTGGCTTCCTCGCCCATGGAAACCCAGACGTCGGTGTAGAGGGCGTCGGCGCCCTTGAGGGCCTGGTCGGCCTGCTCGATGGAGAAGAATTCGATCTTCCCGCCGGTCTGGGCCGCGACGGCCTTCATTTCGGCGGTGAGCTTCTCGTTGGGCCAGAGCTCCTTGGGGGCGAGGGCGACGAAGTGCATGCCCATCTTGGCCGAGCCGATCATGAGGGCGTTGCCCATGTTGTTGCGCGCGTCGCCGCAGTAGACGAGCTTGCACTTGTTGAGGGGCTTGGCGACGTTCTCCTCGATGGTCTGGAAGTCGGCGAGGATCTGCGTGGGGTGGTCGTCGTCGGTGAGGCCGTTCCACACGGGTACGCCGGCGAACTTGGCGAGGTCCTCGACGAGCTTCTGGGAGAAGCCGCGGTACTGGATGCCGTCGTACATGCGCCCCAGGACCTTGGCGGTATCCTCGACGGACTCCTTCTTGCCCATCTGGCTGTTGGTGAGGAAGGTGGCGTTGCCGCCCTCGTCCCAGCAGGCTGTCTCGAAGGCGCAGCGGGTGCGGGTCGAGGCCTTGTCGAAGATGAGGACGATGTTCTTGCGGTGCAAAAGATCGCCCTTGATGCCGGCGCGCTTCTTGTTCTTGAGGTCGCGGGCGAGGTCGAGCATATAGCGAATCTCTTCGGTGGTGAAATCCTTGAGGGTCAGGAAACTGCGTCCCTTGAGATTGACGGGCATGGATATCCTCCTGTTCGAGCTTGAACCTGCACTGCGAGGTATAGCACCCACGGCCGTATCGAGTCAAGAAAGTAATTTTCGTATAAGTAGTTAGCGAGCGCGCATTATTATTCGCTCCACTGCGGGGCGCTCCCCCGCGTGCGGGAGGCGCCGGCCGGGTTGCCGAGGGGGCGCGTCACATCCGGACTTGCGCTCCGAGGCCCGATGCCGGATGATTAAGATATAGTAACAATCTGGAGGCAGGCGATGCGTGCACGGCGCTGGGTTATCCTTGCGGCTCTCGCGGCGGCCTGCGTTCCGGCGCTGCATGCCGCAGCCACTCCAACGGTCGCGTTCAGCGACTTTATCGTGAACTCGGACAATCCGAGCTACCGATTCCTCGGCAAGGGCTTCGCCGAAATCATCGCCTTCGAACTGAAGAAGTCCTCCTCCCTCAGAATCGTGGACCGCGAGAAGCGCAACCAGATCCTGCAGGAGATGGAGTTCAGTCTCAGCGGGGCGACGGACGAGGGCAGCCAGCTCGAGATGGGCAAGCTCCTCTCGGTGCGCTACCTCGTGGCCGGATCCATCACCGACATGGGCGGCCCCCTCCTGGTGAGCCTCTCCATGATCGACGTCCAGACGGGCGAGATAGTGTGGACGGACCAGGTCACCGCGTCCGGGGGCCGATACGCCTACATCGGCGCCTACTTCGGCAAGTCCCTGCTCAAGTACTTCAATGCCTCGGTGGCCAAGTCGACGGAGGGCGAGCTCGCCGCAAAGACAGAGAAGAGTGCGGCCTCCGTGGTGGCCCTTTCCCAGGGAATTGCGGCCTTGGACGCGGGCAAGAAGGAAGAGGCCAAGCAGAAACTCGCCGAGGCAAAGAAGATAGACCCCACCAACGCAGTCGCCGCCGCTTTCCTTGACAAGCTCGCCATGGGCTCGGCGAAATTCAAAGTCGTGCCCGAGCGCTGGGTTCCCTACTTCAACCCGGCCTACCTCGGCGGGATGGCCAAGGACAGATTGTACGCCACCAGCAATCAGGGCTGGCCGACCTACGGCACCAACGACAGCAACAACAACCAGGTCATCAACGTCGATCCGACGGGCGCCTTCGGCGCGGGAGAACGACGGTCCGGCTCGGCGCTCGGCTACGCTGCCCCCGTCAGCCCGGCCCTCGGCCTGGCGCTGGATGCGAACCTCGCCGGAGAATGGAACGATTCCGTCGTCTATCATGAACCAGCCAACGGGATCTACCGCCAGGAGGGGAACGACGAGTCGAAATACAACGGACTGTTCGCCAGTGCGGGGCTGGCCGTAAGTCCCCAGCTCAGTCTGGGCCTGGGTGTGAGTGCTCTCAGCAAGGACCGGACCTACTACGAGTGGACGCTCGGCCTGCCTTATAGGGAAAACAAGACCTGGTCCTTTGGCGGCCTTGTGGCTGCGGCCGTCAAGAACGAGCCCGGAACCCTGATCTGGGACGCCGAGGCCTCCTGGTCCACCGAGCGGCTGTTCTATTTCGACACCGATCCCGCTGTCTACACCTTTGTCGAGTACGGCGCACCGATCTACGGAGAGCAGACCCTGACCCTCGTGCTCAATGGAGGCCGGCTCTTCCTGGCCCTGAAGCAGGCCAACGATATCTATCTGGATCGCAGTCTGTATTACGGGCGGGTCATGCCGATGGCCGAGTGGTGGCTCGCCAGTTTCATGTCGATTCGCGGAGGTGTGGAAGGGAGCATCGTCGCGCGGGACGGGTCAACCGGCTACGGCCTGGGCGGGACTGCGGGACTTTCGGTACGGTTCTGGAAGCTCGAGCTGGACGCAAACTACACCTTCAGGGAACGCCCGGCCCGGACACTCGCCGACGTCATCGTGCCAGAGTCTGTCCTGTTTGTCACCCTCTCCATGAATGGGCTATTGAAGAACTGAGCCGGGTACGGGCTGCCGTCGGGGGAGGAAGGCGGCAGCGGCCTACTTCTTTCCCGGGTACAGGAAGCGCTTGATCTTCTGCGTCGGCGTCTTTTCGAAGGGCTCGTGCTGGATCTGGACCCTGCCGATGCGCGAGAAGGCCGCGAGGCGGCCGTTGGCCTCCCGCTTGATGGCGTCGAGGACCTGGGCTGCGGCGCGTTCGACCTGCTCGAGGCTCTCGCCAGCGTGTTCAAAAGCCTCGCTGACCGAGCGACCGAGGCGCGCGGCGGCATCCTCGGCGTCCTCGATGCTGTCCTGGACACGGGCGCCGAGTTCCTGGAGCACCTCGGGGCGCAGTTGGACGAGGGCGGTCAGCCCCGACTCGTCGCCGTACACGAGCGACTCGGCCACGTAGGGCAGGCTGTTGAGCAGCGCCTCCACCTCTTCGGGGTAGATGTTCTCGCCCGAGGCGCCGAGGATCATGGTCTTGAGCCGTCCGCGCACGGTGACCCTGCCCGCCTCGTCCAGCACGCCGAGATCGCCCGTGCGAAGCCAGCCGTCCTCCGTGAAGAGCTCGGCCGTCCGATCGGGATCCTTGTAGTAGCCGCGCGTGAGATTGGGCCCCCGGGCCTGGATCTCGCCCTCGCCCGTCTCGGGATTGGGATCCCCGATGCGGATCTCGACCTCGCTGGCCGCGAGACCCGTGGTGTGCGGAACCACGTGGCCGGGCCGGTTGCCTGCGATAAGGGGCGCAGTCTCGGTGAGTCCGTAACCGATCGAGTAGGGGAAGCGGGCACTGTGCAGGAAGTCCTCGACGTCCGGGGCGAGGGGCGCACCGCCGATGCCGTAGAACCGCAGCCGGCCGCCGAAGGTATGCATGAGCTTCAGGCCTGCGAGCCGGTGGAGGAGGGGTCTCAGGAAGGGGTGGCGGTAGAGCGACATTTTCTCGAGCGCCGGCTTCACCGACGAGCGGTAGATCTTCTCCATCACGAGGGGGACTGTCAGCATGATGGTCGGACGGATGGCTTTGAGTGCGGGGAGGAGGGCGGTGGCCGAGGGCGGCCGGTCCAGGTAGTACAGGGCGGAGCCGTGCATGAGCGGAATGATGAAGCCGATGGTGAACTCGTAGGTATGGGCCAGGGGGAGGATGGAGAGCACCCGGTCCGTGCGCCTGAGCACCACGAAGATGCTGCAAGCCCAGGCATTGTGGATGATGTTGCGGTGCGTGAGCATGACGCCCTTGGAATGGCCCGTGGTGCCCGAGGTGTAGACGATCTCGGCGAGGTCGTCGGCCTCGACCCGGGGAGGGCTGAAGCGTGCCGCCGCATGATCGAGGGCTTCTGCCGAGGGCGGGGCGAGGCCCTCCGGCGCGGAGAGCAGGCCGAGATCCTCGACGGCCAGCAGCACGCGGCCGGCCGTGACGCCGCTCAACTTGGGGAAGTACCGGCGCGAGCAGAAGATTATTCGGCTTTCTGAATGTTCGACAATGTTGCCCATCTGCTCGGCGGTGAAGTCCGTCAGGATAGGCACGGCGACGCAGCCGGCCCGGGATATCCCGAAGTAGGCCAGGCCCCACTCGGGCCGATTCTCCGAGACCAGGGCGACGCGGTCGCCGGGCTTGGCGCCCAAGAGGGTCAGGAGGGTGGCAATCGTGCGTGATCGGGGTTCGAGCGCCTCGTACCGAATGGGTGAGCCCCCGACCATCGCGAGCGCCGGCCGACCGGCATAGCGGCGTGAGCCCTTTTCCACCAGCTCGGGGATCGTGAAACGCTCGATCTGATACATCTGGAACGCTCCTCGCCCCGCGGCAGGATGCGGGCTCGGTCCGGTATCCGGACGACGGGGTATCATAACATGGGTTGGGGAGGGTGTCGACGAGAGGCAGAAAAAGCACGCGACCAGAATGGGGCGGAGTCTGGTGAATTGGGCTCGCGGGAGTACGGGGGGCTCAGGGAATCACAAGTGAGCTCGTCTGATAGACGAGACTGAAACTCCCGTCAATGGTGGGCGAGCTCGATCCATCAGTTATCGTGCCGGTGAAGGTTCCCTTGATCGTTTTGCCGCCGGAACTGGAATCGGTGATGGTCTGGGCTATGTGTAGGTCAATCTGACTGTGATTGACCCCGGCCGCTGAATAGGTAGAGGTGCCCGTGTTTAGGTCGATGGCAGCGCCCGTATTGGTGGAATCTAGATAGTCTCCGGCGGGCTCGGAGGCAGTCTGTGCCGCAGTAACCAGGTGAATGTAGATGTAGTCCGTGCCAGAGGAGGAAGCGAAATCCGCGTCGTCCTTGGACGCATACAGCACCAGAAGAGGCGGGTCGCTGTCCTGCGGTATGGAGCAGAGGGGCACCCCGGTCGTGGAGACCTCTATGATCGGATCCAGCGTAGATGCCACTCCCTTGGAATACTTCGTTTGGGCAGAGCCGTTGAGCGAAAAGCTTATGTATCCAACATAGTTGTCCTTCGGATGGTTCCCCGCCGGATTGTTGCAGGAGATCAGAGATCCGAAGAAAATCAGAATCCCGAAGGCCGCAAGAGGGTATCTCATGAGGAGACCTCCCCAATCTTGTTAATTGCAGTGTAAATATAACTCTTTGGGTGCATCCTTCCAAAGCAAAGGTGGCTTCGCCTTCCTCAGAGTAAATCTG
>DATJQN010000360.1:0-12553 GCA_035505775.1 Rectinemataceae bacterium
CAGACCGCCACGCCGTTCGTCGAGAAGGTCCACTTGTCCACGACCGGGTCGGCGCCGTAGAGGGCCTTGTGGGCCTCGACGCCGGATCGCACGAGGGGGGAGTCTGCGGGGATCTTCCAGGTCGGGAAGTAGAGCTCCTGCGCGTGGACCGTGCCCTTCCAGCTCGGCTTGTCGTAGTTGGGCACGCTGACCTCCACGTTCTCGACCCCGGCCGCCGTGATGGCGGTTCTGACCTGCTCCACGGCGAGCTCCATGGTCTCGCCCCAGGTGAGGCGCCGGTCCATGTAGATCATGCCTTCGTCGGGGACGGCGCAGAGACTGGGACCGTGGACGTCGATCTTGGACACGGTGATGGTCCCCTTGCCGAGGAAACCGTCGTCGTCTGGCCTGAGCTCGGCATTGAGCTTTTCTATGGCCAGCGCCGCCCGGGCGGCCATATATGCGGCGCTCTTGCCGCGCTCGGGCGCCGAGCCGTGGCAGGAGATGCCCTTGAACCGGGCCTCGATTTCCATCCTGCCGCGGTGACCGCGGTAGAGGCGGCAGCTCGTCGGCTCGGTGGAGACGAAGAAGTCGGGCTTGAAGCCTTCCTTTTCGATAAGATACTTCCAGCACAGGCCGTCGCAGTCCTCCTCCATGACGGTGAAGGAGAACCATACCGAGAAAGCGCCGTCGTAACCGAGCTCGGAGAGGATGCGGCCGGCGGTGATCATGCTGGCCGCGCCGCCGAGCTGGTCCGAGGCGCCGCGCCCGTGGACCAGGCCGTCCTTGATCAGGCCGGAGAAAGGATCGAGCTTCCACTGCGAGCGGTCTCCCGTCTCCACAGTGTCGATGTGGGCGTCGAAGACGAGCTTCCGGGGACCCTTCCCGACGCGGGCGAGGAGATTGCCCAAACCGTCCACCTTGACCTCGGCGAAGCCGGCCTGCCTGCACAGATCGCCCAGGAGGGCTATCCTCTCCTTCTCCGTGCCGGAATAGGCCGGCACCTTGATGATCCTGGACAGGTTCTCGGCGGTGCTGTTCCGGTAGGCCTTGGCCTTCTCGATGACCTTCTGCGCATTCAGTTGCATGACTACCTCTCTTCCATTCTCTTCCACAGGCGAAGCGACTCCCGCCTCGCCGATTGGGCGATCGCGCCGGCGTCGAACAGGGGCTTCCTGTCCTTGACGACGAATTCGCCGTTCACCATGACGGACTGAACCGAGCGCGAGGAGAGGCCGAAGGCCATATGCCCCGCGAGATTGCCCCCGGCGAGCGGGGTGGGGGGATCGTAGTCCCAGAGGACGAGGTCGGCGACGGCTCCCGCCGTGACCCTGCCGAAGGCTGCGCCCATGTAGCGCTCCATGAGCCGGTTGCCGCGGTCCAGCACGCGGAGGAAGTCGTCCGGCCACCAGGGGCCGCCCGACTCGCGGTGTCGGAAGCAGGCGAACTTGAACTCCTCGAGCATGTCGGCGCTCATGCCGTCCGTGCCCAGGACGACGTTGGCGTACCGGGTCAGCAGCGTGTTGTAGCCGACCGCGTTGTTCATGTTGCTGCGCGCGTTGTGCGCCAGGAAGGTGTTGGTGGCATTGAGGATCTCGACCTCGCTCTCGGTGAGCCAGACCCCGTGACCGATGATGGATTTCGGACCCAGGCAGCCGGCAGCCTCGAGCCTCGCGGCGAGATCGGCTCCGAAGCGGTGCCGCGAGTCGACGGCGTCGTACTTGTCCTCGCCTGCATGGATGTGGATTCCGCGCTTGGTGGACCTGACAGCGTCGGCGAGCTCGGCGAGGGTCTCCTCGCCGACCGTGAATCCGGCGTGGCCGCCGATGGCGCCGTCGACGAGGGGCTTCTCCCCCTTCGCGCGGGCCGCGTCGATCTCCTTGGCAAAGCGGACGTTCTCGCGCACGCCGGCGCGCGCGCCCTCCCTGCCGTTGCGGTCCGTGGTCTCGTAGCAGAGGAGGCCGCGGATTCCGACCTGCTCGTAGGCCTTGCGGATCACCGAAAGGCTTCCGTCGATCGCCTCGGGGCCGGCGTGGTGATCGACGAGGCTCGTCACACCGGAGCAGGCCGCATCCGCGCAGCCGGCCAGGGCGCTCGCCTCGAGGATGGGCAGGTCTATGGCGCGGTCGAGCCGCCACCAGAGATGCCTGAGCTGCTGGGCGAAATCCTTGGACGGCGCGATGTTCACCATCATGCCGCGCGCCAGGGCGGAGTAGAGGTGGGTGTGGGCGCAGACGAGGCCGGGAGAAAGATAGGAGCCGCGCACGCGCAGCGCCGCGGGGTACTTCGCGCCGAGTTCCGTGCCCGTCTCGACCACGGTGCCCGCCCCGCTCTCGCCGTGCTGCGCCACGGCCACATCCATGGCTTCGGAAACGGCCGGCGGCTCGAAGGAAATGACGCGCACATTCTCAAACAGGATCATAGTCCGCCTCCCAGCATGTAGCCGTGTTTGTCGCGCACCGTCCGGGCCAGCATGGCCATGGCGGAATCGGCCCGATCGAGGGATGCTGCATCGAGGGTTTCGACGGGGCCCTCGTACTCGCGTCGCAGGAAGACGCGACCGGTCAGGCCGGCGTGAAGCACCGCCGTTCCGGCGGCCTTCGCCCCGGGCCCGGCGCTCTCGAAGGCAAAGCCCGCGTTGCGCGAAGCCGACATGGCCGCTTGGTCCGCGAACAGGGTGGGTTTGTGCCGGTAGGGCTCCCCTTCGTAGGGGCAGAACACCCCGCAGTTGCCGCACTCGTTGCAGAGCGCGTCCACGTGCAGGATCTGGAGCGACTGGGCCAGGCCCGCGCCGGCGGCCGCCACGGGAATGAACATGTTGGCGCGGTTGGGACATACCTCGACGCAGCGGAGGCAGGCGGAGTCGCAGGCGAGACAGCGCTCCGCCTCGCGGGCCACGAAGCCCCGGTCCGCGGAGCTCAGGGGAAGCGAGAGTTCGCCGCGCGCCGCGAGCTTGTTCCGGTCCGGAGCGGGAGGCAGGTAGGCGGAAGCCGGCGGCTCGATGCCGGCCGCCCGGAGCATCGCGTAGGCCGCCCGCCGGCCGTCGGCCGCGGCGGTGATGATCGAGGCCGGACCTCTCGCCGCGTCGCCGCCGACGTAGATGCCGGACCCGGTCGCCTGGCTCTGCGGATCATGGACCGGTCTGCCGTCCTTACCGCATTCGATGCCGAGGGCCGCGAGGAGGGCGGTGTCGGGGCTCTCCCCGACCGCCGCGACCAGGAGGTCGCAGTCGACGGTCGTCGTCCTCGCCGAGGGCTTGGGCGAGCGCCGTCCCGAGGCATCGCGCTCGCCGAGTTCCATCAGCCGCAGTTCGAGGCGGCCTTTCTCCGCGCGTTCGGGCAGGCTGAGCTCCACGAGGACGGGGACTCCGCCGGCTCCCGTTGCGTTGGTGACCGCTCCTTCGGCCAGGGCGTTGTGCAGCTCCTCCTTGTCCGCGGGCATCTCGGCGAGGCTCCTGCGATAGGATAGCCGCACCGATCGCGTGCCCGGCAGCCTCGTGGAGGCGCGCACCGCGTCCATCGCCGTGTTGCCACCGCCTGCCACGACGATGTTGCGCACGGCGGCGTAGCGCGAGGGCTCGGTGGTGCAGGTCGCGAGGAAATCGAGAGCGTCCACGACCTCGACGCCCGAACCGGCGAGCGGCATGTCGCGGGGGACCGGGGCGCCCGCGCAGACGAAGAACTGCGTGTAGCCCTCGGTCTTCAGGAGGGCCAGGTCCCTGACCTCGGTTCCGAAGCGGAACTCGACACCGAGCGAACGGATGCGCTCGATATCCCGGGCGAGGTCCTCGCGGGGAATGCGGAAGTGGGGAATGACGTTGGCCGGAACACCCCCGGGCGCGGCCGCCTTGTCGAAGACCGTGACCTCGACGCCGGCGACGGCCAGATGGTGGGCGCAGGAGAGGCCCGCGGGTCCCGCGCCGATGACGGCGACCTTTCCGCGGAAGGCGGGGTTGCGCGGCGCCTTCGCCGCCGGAATGGAGGCGGCCTTCGCGCAGGCGAGCTTGACGCCGCGGATCTCGACCGAACCCTCGTAGTCGTTCCGGTTGCAGGCCTCCTGGCAGACATGGTCGCAGAGGGTTCCCGTGATGAAGGGCAGGGGATTGTCCGCGAGGATGGCCGCGAGAGCCTCCTTCGATGCGCCCGAGGCCGACAGTCTGATATATTCGGGGACTTTCTGGCTGACCGGACAGGCCTCCACGCAGGGTGCGGCAAAGCAGTCGAAGAGGGGCAGTTTCCGCTTGATGGACCCGGCGCCGGTCTTCCACTCCCGACGATACTCGGGCTTCGCGAGCGCCGAGCCGGCGAGACGGTCGAGGGCCTCGGCGTCCGCACGATCGGGAGAACCCGGAATGGCGCGGACCGCCGCTCTGGCGATCGCGGAGAGCCTCAGGTAGCCGCCCGGCTTGAGGATGTCGGTGGCCACCGTCAGGGGGCCCATGCCGGCGGAGACGAGGTCTCCCGCGTTGAGCGCCGACACGCCGCCGCAGTAGGAGAAACGGTGGCCGAACCCGGGAAGCGCCGCCGCGAGTTCGGCGGCGAGCCGTACGGTGATGGGGAAGAGGGCCCGCCCCGACATGTAGCGCTCCCCGCCGGGCAGGAAGCTGCCGTCGTTGGCGTTGGCCAGCGTGTTGGAGAGCTTGATCCCGAAGCGCTTGCCGTCCGCATCGGCACAGGCGCCGAGCGCGGCGATGAGGGCGAGCGCGTCCTTGAACTGGAGGTCGTGCTCGAAGGTGTCGCGCTTGAGGCCGATGTCCTTCCAGCCCGTGCTGTCGAGGATCTCCCGCGCCGTGTCGTAGCCGAGGAGGGTGGGATTGAGTTTGACGAAGGTGTCGAAGCCCTTTTCCTCGATGAGGTAGGCGCCGATGCGCTCGATCTCGTCCGGGGGACAGCCGTGCATCGTGGAAAGGGTGACCGAGTGGATGGGCGAGGCGGGGAAGTCCGCGAGGAGGCTGCGGGCCCTGGCCAGCGCCGGGGTCCCGAAGGCCGCGGCGAACTCCGGAGCGTCCACGATCGCTGCGAGCTCGTCGAGCGACTGCTTCCAGAACGGCGAGCGCGTGGGCCGCCGCATGCCTTCGATGTAGGCGTCCACCTTTGCGGTCTTGATGCCGGCCAGGGTGTAGCCGACCGACATGTTGAAGACGAACTCGCGGGGTTTCGCGGAGAACAGGGCGCCGAGGAGGTTGATCGCGATCCAGCCGCGCAGGTACTCCTCCCGGGCGGCCGTGAGCGAGAGCTCGGTGGACCATTCGACGTTGTGGCCTTCGTCATGGGCGTCGATGCAGGGCTTCTCGATGTCGAGGCTGTCGTTCTCCTGGACGGTCTTGAGCTCGAAGACGCGGGCCCCCGCCAGATAGGCGGCGACGAGGTTCGGGGCAATCTGGCTGTGGGGACCGGCAGCGGGGCCGACGGGGAGGCTGACCCGTGTGCCCATCACTTCGAGGCCGGGGCTGGCCGCCTCGAGCTCGAAGGATTCCCGGAAGAGCTTCTCCGGGATCTCGTAGATCGAACCCTTGGCGCGATACTCGCCGACCATACGCCCGAGCAGTCTGCCCAGGGGCGTCGTATCCATGATCTTGCTCACCGGTACCCCCATGAAAGGAATTTTCCGTAGCCCGGCTCGACACGGATGCCCGGACCGACCGAATCGTCTGTGGATCTGCCGCCGGCTCGGGCGGCGTCGAACTCGGAGTCGAAAGCCGCCGCGTCGTAAACCTTGGTGCCGCGGAGGAAGGTTGCCGCGATCCTGCCCGTGAGCAGCATGCCCTCGAAGGGAGTGATGCGTCCCTTGGAGAGCAGCCGGGCCCCCTCGATTCTCGTCGTCGCGGCGGGATCGACGAGCACGAGGTCCGCGTCCTTGCCGACCTCGATGGAGCCCTTGCGCGCGGAAAGGCCGTAGCGCCGAGCCGCGCCGCCGGAGCTGGCCTCGAGGAAGCGGGGCAGCGAGAGGCGGCCGGCCAGGAGCCCTTCGGAGATCAGGTAGGGAAACACCGTGCCCGTGCCGGGGATGCCGCCGTAGGCCGTCAGCACGTCGCCGGTGTTTTTTTCCGCCTCGGGGGCGGGGGCGTGGTCGCTCGTGACAAAGGCGATCACGCCTTCGGCGAGCAGCTCCCAGAGCCGTGGACGCTCGGCCCGCCCCTTGACGACCGGGGCGGTCTTGAGGGCAGCGCCGCGTTGGGCGAAATCGTCGGAGCTGAAAGCGAGGTAGTGGGTGCAGGTTTCGCAGCTGGCTCCGCCCGAGTGCAGCAGGCGGGCGGCGTCCGCGGTGCCCACGTGGACGACATGGAGACTGGCCTCGCGTCCCTTTGCGAGGGCGAGGGCCGAGGCGCAGGCGACGAGCTCGGCCGCCTCGGGTCTGCTGTCGATGTAATCGGACCACGCGGGCTTGGCGCCGCCGCGCTCCCGTGCGAGCCGGGCCGTCGCCGCGGTCACGTAGTCCAGGTCCTCGGCATGGAGGAGGATGGGCCGGCCGATGCGCTCGCCCTCCGCGAGAATGCGGGCGAAGTCGTCGTGCGTGACGCGCGTGAAGCTCTCCATGCCCGAGATGAAGTAGCACTTGAAGCCGACCACGCCGCGACCGGCGAGTTCGGCCATCGCGCCGCCGCTTCCCCTGCCGAGGCTCTCCTCGACCGTGTGGCCCGAGACACCGCCGAACAGCGCGTAGTCCACCACGGCACGGGCGGATATCGCGCGCAGCTTGTTGTCCAGCGCCGCAGGGTTCGTAACGGGAGGGAGGGAGGTGCAGGGCATGTCGATCACCGTCGTCACGCCGCCCTTGGCGGCCTCCATGCTGCCGTGAAGGAAGTCCTCGCGATGGGTGAAACCGGGCTCGTCGAAGTGGACATGGGGATCTATGGCCCCCGGAAGGACGAGAAGGCCGGAGGCATCGACGACCTCCTCGCCCGGCTGGGGCGCGAGGCGCCCCGAAACGCCCGTCCCCTCATCGTGGATGATCTCCTCGATGCGTTCGCCGCTGATGCGGAGCGAGCCCCTGATCGGAGCCTCGCGTCCGGGCAGGGCCAGCAGCCCGTTGCTGACGATCACGGCCGGACCCCCTGAAGGTAATCAAGCGCCTTCTCCGGCGTCATCGGGAGGTCGTACAGACCCGGGGCCTGGGCTCCGGCCGCGCGCCGGGCCGCCCGCAGCGCGTCGAGAAGCGCGAAGTAGGCCGCCAGGCCGTACATGAACGGCGGCTCGCCGATGGCCTTGGAGCGCATGACGGCCTTGGGATTGGGTACATCGGTCAGGAACTCGATGTGCATCCTGGGCATGAAATGGATATCGGGAAGTTTGTAGGTGGACAGGGTGTCCGAGATCAGCGAGCCCGCGCCGTCGTAGCGGAGCTCCTCGAGCACGGACCAGCCCAGCCCCTGCGCGAAGGCTCCCTCGGTCTGCCCCAGGTCGACCGAGAGGTCGATGCTCTCTCCCACGTCGTGGACCATGAAGGCCTCGTCGATCGTATAGCTTCCCCGGAGCACGTCAAGCGTGGCGGTGACGGCGGCGCAGCCGTAGACGTGGTAGGCGAAGGGATTGCCGCGCTCCGCCTGCATGTCGTAGTTCAGGTCCGGCGTGGCGTAGAAGCCGTGGGCCGACAGGTCGATGCGCTCCAGGTGGGCGTTGTCCACGAGCTCCTTCCATGCCAGTTCCGTGACTTCGCAGCCGCGCAGGACCACTCCGTTCTCGATCCGCAGCTCGACCTCGTCGGCCGAGAGCATGCGGGCCGCAAGGCGGATGAGCCGGGCGCGGATCTCCTCGCAGGCCGCCAGTGCCGCCATGCCGTTGATGTCGGAGCCCGTGCTCGCCGCGGTGGGGTAGGTGTTGGCCACCGTGGAGGTCCGCGTCGACTCCACGCGCACGAGCGAGTCCGGAATGCCCAGTGCCCGGGCGGCGACGACCTGTATCTTGCGCGACACCTGCTGTCCCATTTCCACCGCACCGGTGGCCACCGATACGGACCCGTCGTGATAGACGTGGACCAGGGCGCCCCCCTGATTCATGACGAGCTTCGTGAACGAGACGCCGAAGCAGAGCGGCAGGATCGCCGCGCCGGGCTTGACCAGGCGGTGGGACGCGTTGAACGACTCTATATCGCGACGCAGTTCGGTCCAGCGGGAGAGCTCGAGAAGCCGATCCACGGACTTCCGGGCATGGCAGCGGGACACGCTCTGTCCGTAATGGAAGGAGTCGCCCTCGCCGAGGAGGTTGCGGCTGCGCAGCTCAACCGGATCCCAGCCGCCCTTTTCGGCCGCCGCGTCCAGCGCGCACTCCATGACGAATATGCCCTGGGGCGCTCCGAAGCCGCGGAACGCGGTGAAGGGCGGGAGATTGGTCCTGCAGGCGTAGCCGGTCACGCGGAGGTTCGGCACGCGGTAGGCATTCGCGGCGTGGAACAGGGTGCGCGAGAGTATGGCCGGGGAGAGATCGCAGCAGGCGCCGGAGTTCTGATAGTAGTCCGCCTCGAAGGCCAGGATATGTCCCTCGGCATCGAGGCCGATCTTGAAGTCGCTCGAGTAGGGATGGCGCTTCCCGGTCCAGCGCATGTCCTCCCGCCTGCCCAGATAGAGCTTGACCGTCCGGCCGGTCAGCGCCGCCCCGAGGGCCGCAAGCGCCGCCCACTGGGCCGCCTGGTCCTCCTTGCCGCCGAACGCGCCGCCGAGACGCCGCGTCTCGATCTCGATGTCGTGCATCGCGCGGCCGAGCACCCTCGCCACGGCGTGCTGCACGCCGGTGGGGGACTGGGTGCCCGAGAGGAGGTGCATGCGCCCGCCCTCGCGGGGCTCGGCGATGGCGCCCTGGGTTTCCAGGTAGACATGCTCCTGGCCGCCCGACTCGACGCGTCCCTTCACCACGACGGCGCAGCGGCCGAAGGCCGACTCCGGGTCGCCCATGCGCATCGTGCGCGGCGGGATGATGAAGCGCTCCCTGCGCGGGTCCGCCTTCGCGGACTTCTCGCCCCGGGCGGGAGGCAGGGGATCATGGGTTCCGCTCCCCGCGCCGGCGGCGGCACGCGCCACTTCCCGAGCGTCCAGCATCGGCTCGAGCGCTTCACCCTCGATCCTGACGAGGGCCGCGGCGCGGCGCGCAAGGGAGCGGTTCGCCGCAAGTACCAGGGCGATGGGCTGCCCCATGTAGGCCCATTCGTCGGCCACGAGGAGGGGTTCGTCGGCCACCGCTTCGCCGAGCTCGTTCGTGCCGGGGATGTCGGCGGCGGTGAAGACCCGCACGGAAGGATCGAGAGCGAGGGCGGCCTGCGCGTCGACTCGAAGCAGTCGCCCGCGGGCGCTCGGAGAGACGGCCACGGAGGCGAAGAGTCCGCCCTGGGGCTCGGCGAGATCGTCGAGATAGCGCGTGGACCCTGAGACGTTGATCTCGGACTCTCTGATGTCGTTCATGGGAGCGGCACCTCCTCGAGCCGGGCTTCGGGGAAGCAGACGACGAAGTGGGCGAACACGAGCCGCTCGAGGACGCGTCGCCTGTAGCCCGCCGACCCGCGAACGTCTCCGATCGGACTGACCTCCGACGCAGCCATCGCGGCCGCCTCCCGGGCGAGGTCGGGGCTCACGGGCTTGCCCTCGATGAAGGCGGAACTCTTCTTCAGAAACAGGGGAAGCGCCGCGACGCCGCCGGCGGAAAGTCTGCAGCTCTCGATACGTCCTCCCCGGACGCGAAAGGCGCAGGCGCTGTTCACGGCGGCAATATCGAGGTGGGCGCGCTTTGCGGCCTTCTCGAAATTGAAGCGCAGCCCGCCTCCCCCGGCGGGCAGGAGAAAGGCCGAGATGAACTCGCCCGGCTTCAGGTCCAGGCGCTTGTAGGCGAGAAAGATGGACTCGAGGGGGACTGTCCTGGCCGATCCGCCGCCCTCGATGCGGCACTCGGCTCCCAGGGCTATCAGCATCGAGGTCAGGTCGGCCACGGGGGAGGCGTTGACCACATTGCCGCCGAGCGTGGCGCGGTTACGGATGAGGATGCTCGCCACTGAGGACTCGAAGCGTTCGATGCCGGGGATGGCCGCTCTGAGGCTGGCATCGGCGAAGAAGTCCGTCCAGGTGAGGGCGGCTCCGAGCTCGAGCCAGGAACTGCCGTTCCGCTCCATGCTCCGGACGCCGCGAAGACCCGGATCCAGGTCCAGGAGCCTGAGCGGCGGGAAGCTCCCCCCTGAACCTGTGCGTATGACTTCGGGATCGGGATTCCGGACAAAATAGTCGGTACCGCCGCCGAGGCGGAGTTCAGCAGGCGCGTGGCTCGCCTGCGCCGGTCCGGAGGGATTCGCTACGCCGTGAGCCGCTACGCCGTGAACCGCTGAAAGAGGGTCGAGGAGCTCGCCGCGCAGAAAGGCGCCCATCGAGGCGGGCAGGACGGCAGCGGCCTCAAGCAGCGCGATTCTCGCGCTGAGTTCCTGCGGGAGCTCTCCGAAGCGGGCGATCAGCCGTTCCGCAGCGCGTCTGATGGCACCGTAGCCCGTGCAGCGGCAGAGGTTGCCTTCGACGGCGCGCTCGGCCCCCTCGAGGCTGAGGGGCAGCTCCCCGAGAAGAAAGGCCGTGAGGGAGATGACAAATCCGGGGGAGCAGAAACCGCACTGACTGCCGTTTTCGGCGAGTATCGCCTGCATGACGGGCGTGATGCCGTCCGGGGAGGCTGAAGAGAGGCCCTCTATGGTGACCAGATGCTTGCCGTCCAGCTCGCCGAGCGCGAGGAGGCAGGAGGGGAGGGCGAGATAGCCGCGCCTGCCTGCAGCCCGGTCGCCGACCAGGACGGCGCAGGCGCCGCAGTCCCCCTCGCGGCAGCCTTCCTTGCTGCCCGTCAGCCCGAGGTCTTTCCGGATGAAGTCGAGCGCGGGAGAACCTGCCCAGGCATCGGTCTCCACGACGCGGTCATTGACCAGGAATCTCATGCCTATCTCCACTGGGGGCGTGATCGGGGGACGGCAGGTCGCTTACCGCCGGCTGGAATCCCGCGTGATGCAGGCTCTGCGCCTGAAATCATAGCATCAGGGTCGAGTCCCAGCAATTGAATAGAAGCACCCGAGCATTGAAGTCCCACCTCGACTCCTTACATCGAACGAGCCCACCTCACCCGAGACAGGGACAAGTCATGGGCATACGAATGAATGGGTAATAAGACAGTCGTCATACCACTTTAGGACTACTCTGCAGTTTCGTCAATCAAAAAAGCGGGCAATTTCAGGATTGCAGGAACCCGGCCTGGAACTCGAAGCCCTGCTCTCCGCGGTATGCCTCGCGCATGAGAAGGAGGGGGCGCCTCGTCGCGTCGAAATACCGACCCTCGACCGCGAGGAGGGGGGCCCCAGCCTCGATCCCCAGCAGCTGCGCCACCTTCCTCTCGGCCGGTTTCGCATAGAACCGGATCTCGCCGTCGTGAGGTTGGCGGGAATGAGAGCGGCTCAGCAACTCCTGCGGCGGCAACTCGCCATCTGCGAGGGAAAGTTCGGTGGAGAGCCCGTCGAGAAGAATCAGGCTTTCTATGAGTCCGACCGGAGCCCCATCGGCGGAGACCAGGCGGCGGATCGCATAGAGCTCGTCGCCCTCCGCGAGATCGAGGAGTTTCCGCTCCCCGCCTTCCGCCATGCGCCTTCCCATTTCCAGGACCCTGATGGAGGCCTGCTGTCCTCGTTTCACGATCTGGCGTTCGATGTCCCAGCCCCGGCCCGAACGGAGGGTCAGCTGGAAGCTGCGAGGACAGGTGTAGGTGCCGTCTCCATGACGCCGGCGGATGAAGCCTTCGGCGGCAAGACTGGCCAGGGCCGTGCGCAGGGAGCTGCGGCTGATGCGCAACTCCTCGGCCAGCTGCGCTTCGGAGGGCATCCGTTCGTCGGGGCGGTAGAACCCGGATTGAATGCGTTCCCGGAGAATGTCCAGAGCCTGGTCCGCGACGGGCTTGGAACGGACCACGGGATTCAGATCGGACATCGCGACTGTAGCTCCTCTGGCGCTCGATCGGAAAAGCCAAGTCACGTTCCGGATGAATTCAGCCTAAAACGTACCTTGGCAGTCCTCCCACCTCTATAGCAGCAATTGTACGAATGCGCAAGGGCGAACTGCAGTCAGTGCAGGCGCGGGATGGCGGAGCGCCCCCGCTGCAGGCGGGGAACCCGCGCGGCCGGCAGGGAGCGCGGCAGCGCGCGCCAGCGGCAGCCTCAATCGGTGAAAAGATCGACCGGAGTGAAGCGCTCCACATCCACGAGCCCCCGATCCGTGATCTTCAGGCTCGGAATGACCGGCAGGGCCATGAACGAAAGCGTCATCAGGGGGGTGCTGTTCGCCAGCCCCTCCCTGACGAACAGCTCCTCGAAAGCCCGCAGCCGCTCCACCACGAAACGGGCGTCGCGGTCGCTCATGAGACCGGCCACGGGCAGGGGCAGGTCGAGGACGACCTCGTCGCCGACTGCGAAGACCAGCCCGCCCTTCATCTTGTTGAGATGGCGTGCCGCCTTGAAAATGGAGCGATCGTCCACGCCGGCCACGATCATGTTGTGCGAGTCATGGCTGATGGTGCCGCCCACCGCTCCCCGCCTGAGCCCGAGCCCCGAGATGAAGCCCTTGCCGATGTTGCCGGAC
>DATJQN010000361.1:0-21000 GCA_035505775.1 Rectinemataceae bacterium
GCTGCCTCCGGCGTTGCCTCTGGCGCTGCCTCCGGCGTTGCCTCTGGCGCTGCCTCTGGCGGCGCAGCGCCGGCCTTCAAGGAAGTCGAGGTCTGTGCCGACTCGGGATGGGCCGCGGGCCCGAACTGCCCGCGTCGGGAAACAATCCTCATGCCTGCCGGCGCCAAGCCCCTTCCCGTCTGTCCCTACTGCCAGAGCGTGACCCTGAGTCCGGATGGCCGCTGGCGGGTAACAGCGGAGGACGAGGCGCCCGGGGAGCTCGTCATCGAAAAGCGCTTTGTCCTCCCGCCCGCGATGGAGTGGTACTACCGCCGCAGCCACCTGGAATACCAGGGGCTCCCTCCGTGGAAGCCGGGGACGCGACCGGTGAGCGGCGACAGCGGCCTCGCGATCATCACGCCGGAGGCGGGGGCATCGATCTACATCCCCGTGGAGCTCTCGGGCCGCGCGGGGGCGACCGTGATCGTGGCCGCCGAGCGCGATCCGAACGCGACGGTCTTCTGGCACCTCGACGGAAACTACCTGGGGTCGACCAGAGGGGATAACCGCATGGAGATTCGTGCCGCCCCGGGGCCCCACCTGCTGACCCTCGTGGACGAGGCGGGCCGGGAGGTCTCGAGACGCTTCACTCTGCTCGCGCGCGACCAAGGTCAGTGACTCCATCTCTGCCGCGGGCTGCGCGCCGGGCGTTGCTGGAAGAGGGCCGTGGCGGATAGAATCGACCCATGTTCCGCACCAGCCTCCGATCGACTGCCCCGCGCCGCCTCTGGCTGTCGCTCGCCCTGCTCAGCCTCGGGCTTACACTTCAGGCCGCGCCGGCCATCGCGGCAGGCCGCTGGTCCGGCTCCCTGGACTTCGGACAGGGCAAACAGAGCATCACGCTCCGCGTTCTCGCCCAGGGCGGGCTTCTGGATCTCCCGGAGCAGCGGCTCTTCGGATATCCGCTCTCCACGCTGAAAGTGGACGGCGCCCGCATCAGCTTCACGCTCTTTGAGGGACAGGGTCCCGGCGGCGATCAGGGGAATGCACCCATGCTTTTCTCGGGCGAGGCCACGACCGGCAGCGACGGCGTCGAACGAATCGAGGGCACCGTCAGCAGCGCCGGCACGGTGGACGGCCGCTTCGACCTCGAGCCCGCAGCGCTGCCGCCGGGGCCGGGCGAGTCCCCCTACAGTCTGGACACGGGTCGGGGTCTCCTGCCCGGCACGCTCCTCGTCCCGGAGGGAAGGGGGCCCTTCCCCCTCGTCATCCTGCTTGCCGGCGCGGGGACCACCGACCGCGACGGGAACAACTACGCGGTTCCCGGTACGAACGATGCGATCAAGTACCTAGCCCGGGCCCTCGGCGAACGCGGGGTCGCGAGCCTTCGCTACGACAAGCGCGGCTCGGGAGAGGCCTACGCCCTCGTGCCCGACGAGAGCGGGCTTCGCTTCGACGACTACGTTCTGGACGCATCCGCGGCGGTGGACGCGATGCGGCGCGATAGCCGCTTCTCGCGCATCCTTCTGGCGGGGCACACCGAAGGCGCGCTCGTCGCCTCCGGGGCGCTCCGGCTCGGGAACGAGAAACGCGTCGACGGTCTCGTTCTCCTGTGCGCCTCGGGAAGGAGCGCGGTCGATCTCGTCCAGTCCGCCGTGGATGAGGCCCCGCCTGAGCTCAAGGCCGAGGGCGCGGCCATCATGGCGGCCATCAAGGCGGGGAAGTCCTATCCCGCGCCGAGCGCCTATTTTGCGGACTTCTTCCGGCCGAGCTTCCAGCCCTATCTCGCCTCATGGTTCCGGCATGACCTCGCCGCGGACCTGGCCGCGATCACGACTCCGGTGCTGATGATCCAGGGCAACCACGATGCGCAGACCACGCTGGCGGAGTTCGACATCCTCGTCCGCGCCCGGCCCGATGCCGCAGCCTACGTCCTGCCCGGCATGAACCACGCACTCAAGGAAGTGGGTCCCGACATGGACGAGAACTACCGGGCATTCACCGACCCCACGATCCCGCTCGCAACCGATCTCGCCGACCTCGTCGCAGCCTTCGCCGCGGGCGAGGCGCTGCCCTATCCGGAGTATCGCTACACCCCGACCGCCCGCTGAACCCGGCCAGTCCGTCGGTCCCGACCCGACGCGCCTCAGTCGGCGGGCCCTGACTCGAACCCGCCGATGCGCGACAGGGCGGCGGCCAGCTGTCCGGCCGGCAGATCCACCTCGGAGCTCGTGTAGCTGTCCCCCTCCAGCGAGAAGGTCGCCGCGAGGAGAAGCTGGGCCTCGTCACCGAGCAGATAGTGCGAGAGGCCGTACCAGGCCAGCCTGAGCACGGGGCGATAGACGCGGGCCGCGTCGGCGTCGCGCATGATGAATGTTGCGGTGAGACTGTAGTCAGGGCCGGCCGCGCCCGGGCTTCGCGTGGCGCGCAGGAGCAGGCCCTCGGCGGGCACATCCATGCTGAGCCCATACAGAGTCCGGGCGAGTCCCGAAAAGGGCTCGGGTATCCACACCAGGAGATCGCTTTCCGCAGCTGCGCTGAAGCGCGGTGGCAGGGGATTGCCGCCGGGCATGCGTGCCCGGGCAAGGGCCTCGTCGAGACTGCCCGTCGTGGCCAGGACGAGCCGGGGCCCCGGTATCGCGACCTTGATGCCTTCCTTCGCGTTGCTGAAGCCCGATCCCTCCCGCTTCCAGCCCTTCGTCCCGCCGAGCGCGATCGCGGCGCTGCGGAAGGGATAGCTGCCGAGGAATACCGCGTCGAAGGGAGGGCGGCCCTCTGCGGGGACACCCAGGCCCAGGGCGACGCTGCTCGTCCGATCCAGGAGCGGGGCGAGGGCCTGGCCCTCTCCCGCGGGCAGGAGAGAAGGGGCCAGAAGGCGCGCAGTCCCGGCGTTCATGCGGACGTAGGCGAGCTCCCCCGGCGCGAGGAGTTCCAGCGGATCGACGGAGGAGGCCAGAACGAGCCCCGTCGCGCAGGAGCCGGCGAGGATCGCGAGCGCGGTAGCGAGGGCGACGCAGCGCCCTGCGCCGCGCCCTGCGCCGTTCGGGAGCGCCATCGCCTTTTGGGCCTCCCCGTGGGCCGCCGCGACGGGCCGTGGGGCGCCTTTCCGGGTCCTCATATCAGTCCCTCGGCGGCGAGGAGGCGGAGCGCGAGCGCCCGATGCTCGCCGGCCGCCTCGTTCCACCGATGGAGTTCCGATCCGGCGAACCGGCCCTGGGTCTCCACACGCCGCGTCCCGCTGCCGCCCGTGCTTCGGCGGGCGAGCTCGGTCCGGAACCAGAGGAACTTGTCGTAGCCCGAGAACGGGCCCTCCTCGGTGGTCTCGTCCCTGATCCCCGCGGCGGTCAGCCACGAGCGGCGGTCGTAGGGCGGAACGTCGAGGTCGACAGTGAAGGACGCGATGCGCGCCTTCATGTCGCCCGATTCCGGACGCCACAGTCTGGCCAGGGGGTCGAGGGCGAGTTCCTCGTCTTCGAAGCCTTTCCGCAGAAAGGTTCGAAGGTACCGGTAGATCTTGAAAGCTGCGGCGAGGAAACGGCTGCGGTTGTCGATCGAGGCCAGTGCGGGAAGGAGCCGCGAGTCGGTCCAGCGTCCCATGGCGTCGTCCGGGGAACGCAGCGCCTGCAGGTGCCCGGCCGGCGGCAGGGGAGAGGAGGGGTCGACGGCGTTGCCCTCTTCGAGACGGCCGGAGAAATGCTGGTGCGCCCAGCTGTCCGCATAGGTGTGAAGGGCGATACCGATCCGGTGCAGCTCGGCGCTCTTCAGGGCGGCGACAAGAAGCTCCTTGACCAGAGCGGAGTCCGGCGTCACGACCCAGCGGCTGGCATGCCCGTCGCGGCGCTCCCGCGAGGCCCGTTCGGAATCTCCCGGCACGAAATGGAAGGGGAGGTAGATCTCCCGGAGTGTCGACTCGTCCCAGAACAGGTAGTTCTGCGTGACCTGGCTGCGGTATCGAAACTGCCCCTCCTCGACCTCGTAGGCGTGGATGGCGTTGTCGACATATTGGGAGGAATGGGCGATCGTGTTCGCCTCTGAATGGCTGAATCCCGCCCTGAGGCAGACGAAGTACAGGGCGTAGTAATGGAATTCCGCGTTCATAGAGGGCAGTATGGCTCCCCTCCCCACGGGCGGCAAGCGGAGTCCCGGCGCGCCATGCGGAATGGAGGGGCGGACCGCCCTGCCTGCGGCCGTGCCGTTCATCGGAGTCCGGATGGCTTTGACTTCCGCCTGCGGGCTCGTTAGGGTGAAGTGATGGAGTTCACGTGACCCCACCCCGCGCCCTGGTCCCGATCTTCCTCGGCTCGCTCCTCGCGCTGGCCGGTTGCCGCGGCGGCTCCCCCCTCATCCTCGGTCTGTCGGTCGCGCTTACGGGACCCACCAGCGACCTCGGCATTGCCTGCCGCGACGCCGTCGCGCTTGCGGTGGAGGAAGCCAATGCCCAGGGCGGGATCAAGGGCAGACCTATCACGCTCGTGCTGCGAGACGACCAGGGCGACCCCGACCGGGCAGTGGACGCGGACCGGGCGCTCTGGGTCATGGGGGCGCGGGTCATCATCGGACAGGTGACCAGCGCCACGCTCCCCCGGGTTCTTGCCTGGGCCAAGGATCATGATCTTCTCATCGTGAGTCCCTCGGCCAGCGCCACCAGCTTCGGCGTGGACAGGACGAACCTCGTGCGATTCACCGAGAGCAACGCCCTCCAGTCCCGCAGGCTCGCCCGGGTCGCCCTCGCCGACGGCCGGCGCAAAGTTCTCGCCGTGATCGACAGCTCGAACGGGGATTACTCCGAGGACTTCGCCGGGATCTTCGCTGCCACTCTGGGAGATGCGGGCGGGACCCTGTCCGCCACGATCCGTTTCCGATCGGAGAGCCTCCTCGACTCGGCCGCCCGGATCGAAGCGGAGGCGGGGAGGGCGGACTGCGACTCGGCCCTGATTGTCGCTTCGGCGGTGGATACGGGCATTCTGGCCCAGTTCCTCCGGAAAGTGAAACCGGGGCTTGCCCTGTACTCCTCCGGATGGGCCTTCTCCCGCGCGCTGCTCAGCAGCGGAGGGAGCGCGATCGAAGGGCTCACCCTCACCCAAGGTTTCAACTATGACGACCCCGATCCGGCCTACCGCTCCTTCCGCGACAGCTACGAGCGCCGCTTCGGCCGTCCGGTCGACTACGAGGCGCTCTTCTCCTACGAGGCCGCCCAGGCGGTCATCGATGCCTGTCGGCGGGCGCCCGATTTCAGCGCAGCATCGGTCAAGTCCGCCCTCCTCGACCCCCGTAACGCCGTGGGACTCGGCAGGAAGTTCCGACTCGACGCCAACGGAGACATCACCCGCACCGGCTACATCTATCGGGTGCGGGACGGCGCCTTCGCCCCGGCAGGGATCGGGCAATGACCTTCAACGACAGTCTCCGCTTCCGGACGGCCATGGCCTTCGCCGTACTCCTCCTCTCCCTGCTCGCGCTCGACTTCCTGAGCGTGAGCATTGTCGAACGGAGGCTCAGGGCGCGTGCCGCCGAGGAAGGGGCCGTGCTCGCACGGAGTCTCGCCGCCGCCGTCGAGAACTACCTCTCGCAGCCGATGAACGGCATCACGGTGCTCGCGTCAAGGCTCGATGCGGACCGCAGCGTGGACAAGCGGACCTCGCTGCCCCTGCTCGACGCCTTCGGTCACGCGTACTCCTTCTTCGAGCGGATACTGGTCCTCGATCCCGACGGCCGCCTCCGGGCCTGCTGGCCGCCCGATCCCCTCCTCGTCGGCCTGGACTACAGCGGCTTTGACTGGTTCTCCCGCTCGCTTCAATCGACCAGCGTCGTCTGGTCCTATGTCGAGCGCTCCTCGGCGGGCAACGAGCCGGCAGTCACCATGGCGATCCGTTCGCGGAGCGTCGTCACGGCGGGGATCCTCTCGCTGAGCCAGCTCAGGCGGCAGATTGGCTCCCTTTCCCCCGGTGGCCGGGGCTTCGTGGCCCTGGTCGATGAGACGGGGACCTATATCGCCCATCCCGACCCCGCCGTCGCCGAAAGCCGCGAAGTCGACCCCAACCTCTACCTCCTCAGGCCCGAGCTCGATCTCCGGGGGAGCGCCTTCCTCTCACGGGACGCCCTGGGCCGATCCGTGGCAGCTTTCGGACTTTCGCTCAACGGCTGGACCGCCCTCGTGTATCGACCCGAAAGCGAGACGCTCGCCGTGCCCCTCGAAGCCTCGCTCGCCCTGGTGGCGAGTCTCCTGCTCGGGGCCCTCCTTGCGGCCGCCGCGCTCGGCAGCGTCTTCCGTCTCCTCGGGGCCACGGTCCGCGGGCTGGGGGCCTATGCGAGCTCGATCGCGCTGGGTGACTACGGGGCTCGCTACGCGGGGCCCACCTACCGCGAGGCTGCCGCGATCGTCCGGGGCATCGACAACATGCGCGAGGCGGTGTATCACCGCGAACGCGACCTGAAGGACCTGACGGAGACCCTCGAAGCCCGGGTGCGGGAACGCTCGGACCGGTTGGTGATGTCGGAAAAGATGGCCGCGCTGGGTCTGGTCGCGGCGGGCGTGGCCCATGAGATCAACAACCCCCTGGCCGCGGTGGCGGCTGCCAATCGCTCGGTCACGGACTTTCTCACGCGAATGCCGGTCCAGGTCCTGGCCAGCCTCGCCGCGCTGAGCCCGGACGAGCAGGCCCTCCTCCGTCAGCTGGTCCAGGACGCGGGTCCGAGCGTCCTTGCGGGCAGGAAACGGCTCGTGGCCCGGAGGAGCCTCGCCGTCGAGCTGGAAGGCCGGGGCGTGGCTGATGCCGATGTCGTCGCCGAGCAGGCCCTCGAGCTCGGGGCCCTGGCCGGGGAGCCCGACAGTGTCGCAGCCATCGTCTCCCTGCCCGGGGGCAGGCTGCTCCTCGGACTGGCCGAGGAGATCGTGGCGGGTCTGCGGAACTGCACCGTCGTCGAAGAGGCGGTGGGGCGGGCCTCCCGCTATGTCGGCGCCCTTGTCGGCTACGCGCGTACCGGCGAGGCACCCGAGGGAAGCCGCAGCGTCGTGGACGTGGTCGGCGGGATCGAGCTCGCCCTCACCCTCTTCCACAACCAGATGAAGCGGGGAGTCGATCTGCACAAGGACTACGCGGGCAGGGCCTGCGTGCTGGGCGACGAAGATGCCCTGTCGCGCGTCTGGATGAACCTCATTGCCAACGCGCTCCAGGCCATGGAGTACCAGGGGCGCCTCGACGTGCTGGTCAGGCAGGAGGGCCTGGCTCCCGATTCCGGCATTGCGGCGGCCTCGGGCATGATGGTGCGTGTCGAGATACGCGACACGGGTTCGGGCGTGCCGCCCGAACTGGCCGACCACATTTTCGAACCCTTCGTCACCTCCAAGCGGCCCGGCGAGGGGACCGGTCTGGGACTCGACATGACGCGCCGCACCGTGGAGTCCGCGGGCGGGCGCATCTTCTTCAGCTCGAGGCCTGGCGACACCCTGTTCACGGTGCTGCTGCCGGCGGAGCCGGAAGGCGGGGACTGATCAGCGCGCCCGCAGCGGGCGGCTCCCCGCGGTGGAGCCCAGGAGCCGGGCGCCCTCGCTGAGCAGCGCCGAGCTGAAGTCCTCGAGCAGGGTGGAGTAGCGGTTCCAGCGGTGCCAGTAGTAGGGAACGTCGATCCTCGCCCGCTCGTCGAGTTCGACGAGCCCTCCCTCGCGGATGGCCGGCGCGGCCTGGACCTCGGCTATCAGGCTGTAGCCCAGCCCATCGAGGACCGCCTCGAGATAGGTGGCCGTGGACGGGATGTAGTGGGCCGGCGGGACGACGAGGGGCTCGCCGAACAGCTGCAGCAGGGACTGGTACTGAAGCTGATCATCCCTGCTCACATGGATGACGGGGGCAGCAGCCGCGCTCTCCCGGTCCATGCCCCGGGGGAACCAGCGCAGCGCGAAATCGGGCGAGGCGGCGAGGCGGTAGCGCATGGCGCCGATGAAGGTGCAGGCGCAGCCCTGGATGGGACTGCTCTGCGCGCTGATGCAGCCGGCCACGGTTCCCGACTTGAGCATCTCGAGGGTGCGCTCCTGGTCGCCCACCAGGATCTCGAGGGTCACGGCCCTGCTTTTCAGGAACTCGGTGATGGCGGGCATGAGCCATACCGAAAGGCTGTCGGCATTGACAGCGATCGGCAGCTCGCTGAAACCGGCCTCGCTGCGCATGCCGAGCTCGCCGAGAGCCTCCTCCTCGAGGCCGGAAACCTGGCGGTAGTGCCGGAAGAGTCGCTCGCCGGCAGCTGTGGCCCGGGGCGGACTCTCCCTGGCTACCAGGATTCTGCCCACCTCGTCTTCGAGCGCCTTCACGCGCTGGGAAACCGCCGACTGGGTGATGTGGAGCCGCTCCGCGGCCCGCTCAAAGCCCTTTTCCTCGATCACCGCCGCAAAGGCCTCGATCAGTCGATAGTCAAGCATGAATCAATAGTAGCACTGCTAATGATCCATGGTAATTATTAATTTCACGAATATGCGCAAATCTGGTACTCTTTGCCTGAAAAGAGACAAGACGCCGGGGCACGGCATGCCCGGCTTGTGGCGGCGCAGGGCGCCCGGGAGGGTAACTATATGACAGGTATGGAACTTGGGCTCAGGATCGGTGACGTGGCGCGCTCGGTGAGCCTCGCCCTCGAAGGCCCCACCTTCCGCGTGGCCATCCTCCCCGGCGAACTCCTCCGCGTACCCCGGGGCCGCCGGCAGCTTCGGGTGGTCTCGGGCACGGCCTGGCTCTCCAGCGACCGCGGCGACGAGCTTCTCGGCCGCGGGGAGGTTGCGGAGCTTCGCGGGGCCCAGCACGACGCCCTGATCTCCGATATCGGGGGCGAGGGCTTGTTCCTGGAGATCGCCTAGCGCTATTTCCGTCCGCCCCGCCTCGGGTCGGCGCGTTCCCCTGAGCCGGGCCCGTGGTTATAGTTGTTGACATGCAGAGGTCCCGCTACCGTCGCACGCTGCGCTTCTTCTCCCTCATCATGCTCCGCGAGCTCTGGTGGGACCTGGCCCTCCCGAGAATCGGCTTCGAGTTCCTCTCCCGACGCACGCGCCCCGTCCGCTACAGGCGGATCGCTGCCGCCTTCCGTGCACTCGCTGTCGAGATGGGGGGAGTCCTCATCAAGGTGGGCCAGTTCCTCTCCTCCCGGCTCGATGTGCTGCCCCGGGAGATCACCGCGGAGCTGGCCGGACTCCAGGACGAGGTCGGGGCCGAGGACTTCGAGTCGATCCGCGCCGTCATCGAAGCCGAGTTCGGCACTCCCCTCGCGGACCGCTTCGAGGACTTCGATCCCGAGCCCCTCGCGTCGGCATCCATCGGGCAGGTGCACCGCGCCCGCATCCGGGTCGGGCCGGAGCTTGCCCCCCGGCTCTGCTCGGGCGAAGACCGGGAGAGCTGCCAGGTCGTCGTGAAAGTGCAGCGGCCGCAGATCGAGGAGATCGTGGAGGCGGACCTGGCCGCCATCAGGGTCGCCGGCTCCTGGCTCTCCCGCCTGCGGTCCATCCGGCGTCACGTGGACGTGTCCGCGCTCATCGAGGAATTCAGCCGGACCCTCTACGAGGAGATCGACTACGAGCACGAGGGCAAGAACGCGGAGCGCTTCGCCCGGAACTTCAGCGGACGGAGCGAGATCGTCGTGCCCATGGTCCTGTGGTCGCACAGCAGCAGGCGGGTGCTGACGCTCCAGGATGTCGGCGCCATCAAGATCACCGATTACGCGGCCCTCGAGCAGGCGGGAATAGACCGTGGCGCGGTCGCGAACAAGCTCCTCGACGTCTATCTGAAGCAGGTCTTCGAGGACGGCTTCTTCCACGCGGACCCGCACCCGGGGAACCTCTTCGTGCTCCCCTCGGGCGCCTCGTGGAAGCTGGTCTTCGTGGATTTCGGGATGACGGGCAGCATCGCCAAGGATTCCTTCGACGCGCTCCGGGAGGGGCTGTTCGCCGTTGGCACCAAGGATGCCTCGCGACTCGTCGGAGCCTTCCGGAGTCTCAAGGTTCTCCTGTCCGGGGCCGACCTCGACCTGCTCGAACGGGCCTGCGCCCGGGTGCTCGATACGCTCTGGGGCAAGTCCACGAGGGATATGCTCAGCCTGAGCGACCGGCAGCTCAAATCCTTCACGGACGAGTTCGGCGAGCTGCTCTACGAGATGCCCTTCCAGGTGCCCGAGGATCTCATCCTGCTCGGGCGCTGCATCGGCATACTGTCGGGTATGGCCTCGGGCCTCGATCCGAACTTCAGCGTATGGAAGGGCCTGGCGCCCTACGTGGAGAAGCTCATGCGCACGAACGGGGAGGGCGGGGCTTCCCTGGTCTTCAAGGAGATCGAACACTTCGCCCGCATGGTCCTGGGCCTGCCGCGCCGGGCCGACGATCTCGCCGCCCTCATGCAGAACGGACGGCTCGAGGTCCGCGTGCCCGAGTTGCGCGAACACATGGGACGGCTCGAGTCGGGAATACGCAAGCTCGCCGCATCCATCGTCTTCGCCGCCGGCATCGTGGCGGGTACCCAGCTCTACCTGGGCGGCCACCTCGGCATTGCGGTCGCCTTCGCGGCGGGAGAGTTCCTCCTCCTCCTCTGGATCCTCCTCTCGCGATGAGGGGCTGCAGGACCCGACAGAGCTGCCCCACCGGGCGGCCCGGTGGGCGGCGGTCGGCGGCTTTCTTGCCGGCTTCCAGAGGGCGAAGGGGAATGGTAGGATGAAGAATGCACGAAGCGAGATTCCCGGAGCGGGTCCTGACGCGTCCCTCCTTCCCGGGTCGCAGCCGGGGCATCGGCGTGCCCAGGCCCACGGAGCGGTAAGGGTATGAGTCCTTCGACTGACCGGGACTTCCTTGATCTCAGCTCCCTGCTGGCCCGAAGGCGGGGGCTGACCGACTTCTTCCGCCAGATCCAGGACCATGTCGCCCGGCGCGTCGGCGTGAGCAATCTGTTTGTGGCTCTCCTGGAGGACGAGACCCACATCTCCTTCCCCGTCGTCTCGGATGAGAGCGAGGAAATCCTGGAGCTCGGACTCTTTCCGCTCGACGGACTCACCGCCGAGGTGATCGCCACGGGCCGGCGGCTCTGGACCGGCGAGATTCCCGACCTCTTCGAGAAACACCGCTTCCTGGGACCGCGCGCCACCGAATGGCTGGGCATTCCCCTGATCGACCGGGAGGGCCGGGCCCTCGGCGCGTTCGTGGTCCAGAGCTACACTCCCGGATTCCGCTTCGACGCCGCCGACCTCGTCTACCTGGAGAGCGTTGCGCTCCATGTCGGCCTGGCGCTGCAGCTCCACGCATTCGAGCGGGAACGGGCGGTCAGGTCGATCGCCGCCCTCGTCGAGGAGACGACCGACCTCGAGAGTCTGTACCCCGGCATCCAGCGCATCGTGAGCGGTCTCCTGCCCCCGGCTGCCGAGAGTTTCATAGTCGCGCGGCTCGATGAGGCGCGCGGCCTGTTCCGGCCCGAATACGTCGTCGACACCCGCGAGACCCTGGCCGGGGGCGCCTGGCCCGTCGGGCAGGGGCTCTCCAGCTACGTCGTCGGAGGTGGCGGGAGACCCTTCATCTATGAAGAGGGGATAACCCCCCTGCCGGAGGGCTACGTCGTGCGGGGCGAAGAGCCGGTGTATTGGCTCGGGGTTCCGCTCCGCATCGACACGGTGATGCTCGGTGTCGTGATCATTCAAACCTACGACCGGGCTTCGCCTCTGTCGCGCGACGATCTGCGCAGCCTCGAGGAGATCGCCCCCTCCATTTCCCTCGCGATCGCGAAGACCGAGCTGCTGCGCCACGGCTCTCACCGCTGACGGCCGCGGCCTCCCGGTGCGCCACCGGTCGCGCGGCAGACCGCTCTCCCGCGAATGCGCCGCCGGGCGCGCGGCGGCCCGTGTGGTGCCGCCGGCAGGCTACTGTGCGTCGAGGAGCCGGGCGACGAGTTTCCCGAGCCGCGCGACATCGACCTCGGTGCCGTCAGACCAGCTCGCGGCATTCAGGCGCACGAAGTCGTCGAATTTGCGGGAAGGCGAGAAGATATAGCCCGGAGCGATGGTGATGAAGGACTTGAGCGCCTCCCGGTAGAGCCGCATGGAGTCCAGCCTGCCCGGCAGCTGGACCCAGAGGACAAAGCCCCCCTGGGGCTCGGTGATGCGCGTGCCCGCGGGGAAGTTGGCTGCAACCGAGCGGGCGAGCAGGTCCACCTTGCGTGCGTAGGCGCGGCGGATGGCGCGGAGGTGATGCTCGTAGCCGCCCGACTCGAGAAACCGCGCGATGGCCAGCTGCGGCAGGGCGGGCGAGCGGATGTTCAGACTCATCTTCAGCCGGAGGACCGCGTCGAAGTGGCGCCCGGCTGCGACCCAGCCCGTGCGGTAGCCCGGCGAGATGTCCTTCGAAAACGACGAGCAGAGCAGGACGTTGCCCGTCCGGTCGAAGGACTTCGTGACCCGGGGCCGGGGCTCGGCGAAATAGAGCTCGCCGTTGATGTCGTCCTCGATGAGGGGGATGCCCCGGGCGGCGAGGAACCCGACCATCTCGGCCTTGTCCCCGTCGCTCATGAGACTCCCGGAGGGATTCGAGAAGCTCGACATGGCCACGACGGCCTTCACGGGATGGTTCTCCACGGCGAAGCGCAGGGCGTCCAGGCTCATGCCGGTTCTCGGATGCGAGGGTATCTCGAGCACCCGGAGGTGCTGGGCCTGGAGCGCGAGGAGGATGCCGAAGTAGGTGGGCGACTCGACGGCGA
Organism: Rectinemataceae bacterium; assembly: GCA_035505775.1. Classification (GTDB taxonomy): domain Bacteria; phylum Spirochaetota; class Spirochaetia; order Treponematales; family Rectinemataceae; genus JAJXZP01. Next base: position 12,687 of record DATJQN010000361.1, read on the forward strand.
CGAGATCGCCGGGAGCGCAGGTCGCCTGGAGGCTCAGGCAGACGGCTTCCGTGCAGCCGGCGGTGATGATGATGTCGTCCGGGGAAAGATCGGAGCCGAAGCCGAAGGCGCGTTGTGCGATCTGGATCCTGAGCTCCTCGCGACCGGCCGGCGATCCTCCCACCGAGATGGAGCTCTCCTCCCCGCGGGCGCAGTCGATGAGCAGCCGGTTGAGCCGCGCGGTCGGGAGCAGTGCCGGGTCGGGCATCGCCGCGCCGAACTGCGCGTAGTCCAGCTTGAGCGTGTCCCGGATGAGGCTCACGGAAACGGCGTCGATGCTGACCTCTGCGGGGTCGCTGTGATCGCTCGAATAGTCCGGCTCGGGCGTGCCCAGGCGCGGCCGCAGGGCGACGTAGTAGCCGGACTGGGGCCGCGCCTCGAGCACGCCCCGGTTCTCGAGCAGCTGGTAGGCCTGCACGACCGTGGAAAAGCTGATGCCCCGCTTGAGACTGGTTTCCCGTATGGAGGGGACGCGCGTGCCCACGGGGAAGGTGCCCGCGAGGATCTGCGACTCGAGCTCCTGGGCAAAGCGCTCGTAGAGAGGCACTCGACGCAGACCGGCCATGGCTATCCTGCGGCCCGACGGGCTAGGCCGTCTCCGTGCGTGCGCCCTGCGGGGTCGGGGCCCCGGGCGCCCCGAGATCGGATTCCTCGTCCTCCGCCGGCTCAGGCGCGGGCCGCGGCCCTCTCCGGGCGTTGGCCATGAGGAGCTTCAGGCGGTTGAGCTGGTTCACCTCGGAGGCCCCGGGGTCGAAGTCGATCGCCGACACCGGCACGGCGGGGTAGCGGCGCCGGAGCTCCTTGAGCATGCCCTTCCCGGTGACGTGGTTGGGGAGGCAGGCGAAGGGCTGGAGACAGACGATTCCGCTCGAGCCGCCCCGGATGAGCTCGACCATCTCGGCAGTGAGGAACCAGCCCTCGCCGGTGCAGTTGCCGAGCTGGACGATGCCGTCCACGCCCGCCGCGAGCTCGTGTATGCCGGGCGGGGCGTCGAAGCGGGAGCTCCGCCTGAGCGCCCGCGTCAGCGGCGAGCGGACGAGGCCGAGGGCCGCTATCCCGAGACGCGAGAGGAGCTCGCCCTTGAGGCTGCCGCCGAGCTTCCGGTGGCGGAAGATGCCGTTGTAGGTCGAGTAGAGGAGGAAGTCGTACAGGTCCGGGACGACCGCCTCCCCGCCCTCGGCCTCGATCGTCTCCACGATGTGACCGTTGGCGTCCGGGTGGAACTTCACGAGGATCTCGCCGACCACGCCGATCCTCGGCCTGCGCGCCTCGTCGCGGAGGGGCAGGCGGTCGAAGTCGCGCACGATGGCGGAAAGCGTACGGGCGAAGCGCGGGAAGGAGGGGCGGCGGAGCTCCTCCGAACAGCGGAGCAGCCAGCGCTCGACGAGGGCGTCAGCGGAACCCTTTACGGCCTCGTAGGGGCGGGTGCGATAGAGCAGCCGCATGAGCGCGTCGCCGTAGACCAGGGCCTGCAGGCCCCGCACGAGCATCGACGGGCCCAGCCTGAAGCCGGGGTTGCGCTCGAGGGCCGCGGCGCTCAGCGAGATGACCGGCACCCGCTCGAGCCCGGAGTCGGCGAGGGCCTTGCGAATGAAGGCGATGTAGTTCGTCGCGCGGCAGCCTCCCCCCGTCTGCGATATGAGGACGGCCGTCCGGTCCGGATCGTAGCGGCCGGACTTGAGAGCCTCGAGCAGCTGTCCGGTGACGAGGATCGAGGGATAGCAGGCGTCGTTGTTGACCGACCGCAGACCTTCGTCGAGGGCGCCCGCCCCCGCCACGGGGAGGATGTCGAGCCGGTATCCGGCGTAGCGGAAGGCGTGCTCGATCATCCTGAAATGGATGGGGGACATCTGCGGAGCGAGAATCGTGTACTCGCGGCGCATCTCTTCGGTGAACAGGGGCCGGGGACGGAGCGGGTCGGGCTTCCGGGCGAGGACCGCAGCGGCCCGCCGCTCCCCCACGGCCGCGGCCAGCGAGCGGAGCCGGATGCGGGCGGCGCCGAGGTTGGCGTGCTCGTCTATCTTGACTCCCGTGTAGATCTTGCCCGTGCGTCCGAGGATCTCCTCGACCTGGTCGGCCGTGACCGCGTCGAGGCCGCAGCCGAAGGAGATCAGCTGCACGAGGTCGAGGTCGTCCCGCATCGAGACGAAGCTGGCGGCAGCGTACAGGCGCGAGTGGTAGGCCCACTGGTCCACGACGCGGAGTCTGCGCTCCACCTGTCCCAGATGCGCGATGGAATCCTCGCTGATGACGGCCATTCCCAGTGCGGTGATGAGCGAGGGAAGGCCGTGATGGATCTCCGGGTCGAGGTGATAGGGCCTGCCGGCGAGCACTATGCCGTGGCCCCCGCTGCGCTCGATCCATGCCACCGCCGCCTCGCCCTGGGCGCGAAGCTCGGCGCGGAAGTTCGCAAGCTCGCGGTAGGCGGCTGTCAGGGCCCGGCCGGCCTCTTCGGGCGTGACGGAGAAGGCGGCCAGCTCCTCGACGACCCTCGACTTCATGGCCTCGGGATCGGCGAGGGGGAGGAAGGGATCGGCGTAGTGCACGCTCCCGTCGCGGAAGGCCTCCACGTTGTTCCGCAGCACTTCCGGATACGAGGTGACGATGGGACAGTTGAAGCAGTTGTCGGAGCCCTCGACGAAACGCTCCTCCTTCGGAATGCAGGGGTAGAAGATGAATCGGAGGCCCCGCTCGACGAGGGAGACCGCGTGGCCGTGCGCGAGCTTCGCCGGATAGCAGGCCGACTCGGAGGGGATCGTGTCCATGCCGCGCTCGTAGACGCTCCTCGACGAGCGCCGGGACAGCTCGACGCGGAAGCCGAGCTCGGTGAAGAGCGTGAACCAGAAGGGGTAGTTCTCGTAGATGTTGAGGACGCGCGGTATGCCGACCGAGCCCCGTCCCGGCCGACCCGCGACGAGGGGGCGGTAGCGGAAAAGGCGTTCGTACTTCCAGGCGTAGAGGTCCGGCGGGGCGTCGCCGTCGGCGGCCGCGCCCGGCGCGGCGGCCGCGGCGGCTTCCGTGTGGGCTGAAGCGGTCAGGCCGCGCTCGAAGTCGGCGACCGCGAGGATCTCGCCGCGCTCGCATCGGTTGCCGGTCACATGGATCCGCGACTCCTCCTCCGATCCGCTGCCGAATCGCGTGATCGTCAGGAGACAGGCGTTGGCGCAGCCGGGGCAGCGCCTCGGCTCCGCGCGATAGGCGAAACTGCCCAGCTCGTCCGGGCCGAGCACGGTCGAGGTCGCGCCTTCGCGCCACCTGGACCGGGCGATCAGCGCGGCTCCGTAGGCGCCCATGAGGCCGGTCTCGACCGGTCGTACGGGCCTGATGCCCGAGATCAGCTCGAAGGCGCGCAGCACGGCGTCGCTGGCGAAGGTTCCGCCCTGGACCACCACCTTCCGTCCCACCGACTCGGGATTGCGGAGGCGGATCACCTTCTGGAGGGCGTTGCGGATCACGGAGTAGGCCAGTCCCGCCGAGATGTCGGCGGGGCTGGCGCCCTCCTTCTGGGACTGCTTGACGCGGGAGTTCATGAACACCGTGCAGCGGCTTCCCAGATCCACGGGAGCGTCCGATTCGAGGGCGGCCAGGGCAAACTCCGCCGCGCTGAAGTCGAGGGAGCGCGCGAAGGTTTCCAGGAAGGAGCCGCAGCCGGAGGAGCAGGCTTCGTTGAGGAGAACCGAGGAGATGACGCCGTCCTTGACGCGGAGGAACTTCATGTCCTGTCCGCCGATGTCGAGCACGGCCTCGACGCCCGGGAGGAGGCGTTCCGCCGCGACCGTATGGGCCACGGTCTCCACCTCGCCCTCGTCCGCGCAGAGGGCGGTCTTGACCAGGCCCTCGCCGTAGCCTGTGGCGCAGGCGCGGCCGATGACCGCCGCCGGGGGGAGGCGCCCGTAGGTTTCGCGAAGCGCGTCGACCAGTACGGACAGGGGGTGCCCGCCGTTGGCCGCGTAGTGGCTGTGGACGAGCCGTCCCCGCGCGTCTATCAGGGCGAGCTTGGAAGTGGTGGAACCCGCGTCGAGCCCCAGGAAAAGAGGGAGCTCCGGACCCTCGCCCGGGGCCAGCCGGGGCAGGGCGGAGCTGCCGTGACGCGCGACGAACTCGGCCCGCTCCGCCGTGCTGCCGAACAGGGGAGGGAGCCTGGGCGCCGCGCCTCCCGTGGCCTGGGCGCTGCGGGCGAGGAGGGCGAGCTCGGCGAGGCTCAGGGCGCGCGAACCGCGCCGCTCGGAGGCGGCGGAGCGCTCCTCCACCGAACAGAGCGCCGCGCCCAGGGCGACGAAGAGCCGGCCGTCGGGGGGGACCAGCACCTCCTCGGCCTTGAGCTTCAGGGTGTCGGCAAAGCGCCGGCGGAGTTCGGGCAGGTAGTGCAGGGGGCCGCCGAGGAAGGCCACCCGGCCGCGGATGGGCCGGCCGCAGGCCAGGCCCGAGATGGTCTGGCTGACCACGGCCTGGAGGACCGAGGCCGCGACATCCTCGCGACGGGCCCCCTCGTTGATCAGGGGCTGGATGTCGGCCTTGGCGAAGACGCCGCAGCGGGCCGCGATCGGATAGACCGTGCCCGCCCGTTCGGCGAGCTCGTTGACGCCCGCGGCGTCGACACCGAGGAGTACGGCCATCTGGTCGATGAAGGCGCCCGTTCCACCGGCGCAGCTGCCGTTCATCCGCTGGTCGAGCTGCTCGCCGAAGTAGGTGATCTTGGCGTCCTCGCCGCCGAGCTCGACGGCGACCTCGGTGCCGGGGAGGTAGCGTTCCACCGCCCGTGCGCAGGCCACCACTTCCTGCACGAAGGGCAGGTCGAGCCGGGCCGCCGCGCCGATGCCGGCCGATCCGGTGACGGCAGCGTCGATACCGAGCTCTCCGCCGAGCTCCTCGGCAGCCCGCTCGAGCATGCGCGCCAGGGTCGAGCTTATGTCCGAACGATGCCGCTCGTAGCTCCCGTGGAGGAGCCTGCCGCCCTCGCCGAGAGCCGCCAGCTTGATGGTCGTGGAGCCGACATCGATTCCCAGTCTGATGGCAGTCATCGGGGGCAGGATACTACCGGGCAGGGCGGAGCGACAAGGCGCGGGAGCCGGGGACTGCCGGCCTTTTCGGGTCCCCGTTTACCGTGCTACGCTGGCATGAACGGAGGAACCATGGCAATCGAACGCACCTTTTCCATGCTCAAGCCTGGTGTCGTCCAGCGGCGCCTGGTGGGAGAGATTCTCGCGCGCATCGAGCGGAAGGGCCTCCGGATCGTCGCGCTGAAGATGATGAACATCTCACGGGAGCTGGCCGAGACCCACTATGCCGAGCATCGCGAAAAGCCCTTCTTCGGGGAGCTGGTCGATTTCATCGTCTCCGGCCCGGTCGTCGCCATGGTGGTCGAGGCGGACGGCGCGGTATCGACGCTCCGCAAGCTTTGCGGGGCCACCAAGGCCGAGGAGGCGCTCCCGGGCACGATCCGGGGCGACTACGCCGAGCATACCGGGCTCAACGTGATCCACGCCTCCGACTCCACGGAGAGCGCCGAGCGCGAGATTGCCCTCTTCTTCGGCCCCAAGGACATCTACGAATGGAAGGACGGAAACGATGGTTGGATTTGACGATTCGCGACGGGCGGCCCGGGATGCCGGCGCCGGGGCTGGGGAGCTCCTGCCCACCTGGGATCTTGACCCGATCTATCCCGGCTTCGACTCGGACCAGTACACGGGGGCCAAGCATCGCCTTGCCACCCTCAGCGCCAAGCTGACCGCCCATCTCTCTTCGCCGCCGCTGGACGGCTTCGCGGCCTGGCTCAAGCTGGCCCTGGAGCTCGAGGACGAGTCCGGCCGCCTCCTCGAGACGCTCGGCAGCTACGCCTACGCCTCCTATTCAGTCGCCACGCGCGACCCGACGCCCCTCGCCGAGATCAACGAGATCGAGGCGCTGAGTCTGCCGCTCAAGCGCGCCGAGGTCATGTTCCGGAACGTGCTGGCCTCCCGGCGGGAGGAGGTCGAGAGACTCATCTCCGGGGATCCGTCGATCGCGGCCTACGCCTTCCACCTGCGCGAGGAGATCTTCCTCCAGTCGAAGCAGATGGGCCCCGAGCTGGAGGATCTCGCCGAGGATCTCCTCCGCTCCGGCGGCGACGCCTGGGGCAGGCTCCAGGAAGCGGTGTCGTCCAACGCGAGCATCGTGTGGGATGCGGCCACCGGCGGGCGGAAGACCCTGGTCGAGCTGAGGAACCTGGCCTATGAGGCCGACCGCGCCGTGCGGGAGAAAGCCTTCCGTCTCGAGCTCGAGCTGCTCAAACAGTCCGAACTGCCCCTCGCCGCCGCCCTCAACGGCGTCAAGGGTTTTGCGACCACGCTGAACAAGCGCAGGGGCTGGGACGGCGCGATCGAGAAGTCGATCAGGCAGGCGCGCATCACCCGCCCCACGCTCGACGCGCTCATCGGCGAGCTGGAGGCCTCGCTCCCCGCCTGGCGGCGCTATCTCAAGGCGAAAGCGAGCCTCCTCGGCCTGAAATCCTGCGCCTTCTACGACCTGTTCGCGCCGGTCGGAGGAGGAGGACGGAGCTACAGCTTCGCCCAGGCCCGGGAGTTCATCGTGGCCAAGTTCAGCGCCTTCGACCCGGGCATGGGAGCCTTCGCCGCGCGCGCCTTCGACGGACGGTGGCTGGACGCCCGGCCCCGCGAGGGGAAGGTCGGCGGCGCCTACTGCATCGACTTCCCCGAGGCCAGGGCGGCGCGGGTGCTCTGCAACTTCGACGGGAGCTTCTCGGGTGTGAGCACGATGGCCCACGAGCTCGGCCATGCCTGGCATGCCGAGGTCGTCCGGGGCCTCCCCTACGTGTACACGCAGTACCCCATGACCCTCGCGGAGACCGCCTCGATCTTCGCGGAGACGATCGTGTTCGAGGACGCTGTCCGCTCGGCCGGCGCGGAGGAGCGCCTCGGCCTCCTCGAGATGCATCTCCAGGACGCCTGCCAGGTCATCGTGGACATCCTCTCCAGATATCGCTTCGAGCACGCGGTCTTCGAGCGCAGGGAGAAGGGGGAGCTGCCGCCCGAGGAGTTCTGCACGCTCATGCTCGACGCGCAGCGCTCGACCTACGGGGATGGTCTGGACGCCCAGGCCCTCCATCCCTACATGTGGGCGGTGAAGAGCCACTACTATTCGCCGGCGCTTTCGTTCTACAACTTCCCCTACGCCTTCGGACTCCTGTTCGGTACGGGGCTCTATGCGCGCTACGAAGCGGAGGGCCCCGGGTTCACCGAGAGCTACCGGCGCATTCTCAAGCGCACCGGCATGGCCTCCGCCGTCGAGGTGACGGCCGAGGCCGGATTCGACATCGAGACCGGCGATTTCTGGAGAAGCGGCATCGGGATATTCGAAAAACAGATCGCGGAGTTCGAAGCCCTGGTCGCCCGGGCCGGGTCCGCAGGGCGCTAGGACATGGCGGAACGTATCGGCGTGATCGGAGCCGGCGCCTGGGGGACGGCCCTCGCCAAGGTGCTCGCAGAGTGCGGACACGAGGTGACGCTCTGGTGCCTGGAGGCCGAGGTCGCCGCGGGCATCAGGGAGCGGCGCGAGAACGCCCGCTATCTCCCGGGCGTGATCCTGCCCGATGCCGTCAGGCCGGAGACCGATCCGCTGGCCGCGGCGACGGGCAAGTCCGTCATCGTGCTGGCCGTGCCCTCGCCCTACCTCATGGGCATCGTGCGGCGGATCCTGAGCGCGTCCAATCTCATGGACGGCGAGTCGCTCGTGGTGGTCGTGACCAAGGGTTTCATGGCCGACGAGCGGGGCCCCCGCCTCATCCTCGAGACCCTCGAGGAGCGGCTCCCCGGGATCTACCGCGACAAGACCGTCTACCTCTCGGGCCCGAGCCACGCGGAAGAAGTGTCGAGGGGACGCATCACGGGGCTCGCCGCGGCGAGCGGGAACGGACGCAATGCCATCCGTGTCCGCGAGCTCTTCAGGGGAAGCCGCGTGCTGGTCTTCCCCTCCCTCGACACGACGGGGGTCCAGGTCTGCGCTGCGGCCAAGAACGTCGTCGCCATCGCCTTCGGCATGCTCGACGCCCTCGCGTCGACCTCGGCCTCCCCGAGTTCCGAGTTCGGCGACAACACGGAGTCCCTCCTCCTCGCCGCCGGCCTCAACGAGATGCAGGCCCTGGGGACGGCGCTCGGCGCCACCCATCCGGAGACCTTCACCTCCATCGCGGGGGTCGGCGACCTGGACGTCACCTGCCGTTCCATCCACGGCCGCAACCGCCGCTTCGGGCGGGAGATCGTGGAGAAGGGTATTCTGG
>DATJQN010000362.1:0-11661 GCA_035505775.1 Rectinemataceae bacterium
CGCGGGTCGGGGCCTCCGACTGCGTTATTCGCCGCGAAGGTATGCGGAGGACGCGAGCGGGACCGGCGCGCTGCTGCCGGCAAGGATGCCAGGGGACCCTCGCGGGCCGCCCGAGAGCCACAAAGGAGTAGGGCATGATCATCAATCACAATCTCAGCGCGATGTTCGCCGACCGTTCTCTTCGGACCGTAAACGACGAGTCTTCGAAGAGCATGGAGAAGCTCTCTTCGGGAATGCGGATCAACCGCGCGGGGGACGACGCCTCAGGGCTCGCCGTCTCCGAGAAAATGCGCAGCCAGATCCGCGGCCTCGAGCGGGCCTCGAAGAACGCGCAGGACGGCATCTCCTTCATCCAGACGACGGAAGGCTACCTCCAGGAGTCGCAGGACATCATCCAGCGGCTCCGCGAGCTCGCGGTCCAGGCCTCCAACGGGGTCTACACCTCCGAGGACCGGATGCAGATCCAGGTCGAGGTCAGCCAGCTCGTCGACGAGATCGACAGGATAGCCAGCCACGCGCAGTTCAACGGGCTCAACCTCCTCACGGGCCGCTTCGCCCGTCAGGGAGGCGAGAACATCGTTACCGGTTCCATGTGGTTCCACATCGGCTCCAACATGGACCAGCGGGTGCAAGTCTACATCGGCACCATGACTTCGAAGGCCCTCGGCGTGAAGAACATCGGCGACAACACCATCATTTCGATGGAGACGCCGGACGGTTCCAATCGCGCCATCGGCACTCTCGACGCGGCGCTCAAGAGGATCAACAAGCAGCGCGCCGACCTCGGCGCCTACCAGAATCGGCTTGAGCACGCGATCCGCGGCATTGATGTCGGCGCCGAAAACATGCAGGCAGCCGAAAGCCGCATTCGGGACACCGACATGGCTCAGGAAATGGTCGACTACACGAAGAACCGCATTCTCGCTCAGGCCGGCAACGCCATGCTCGCCCAGGCGAACCAGAAGACACAGCAGGTCATGCAGCTCCTCCAGTAATTCTTCGCGCGCCGACGCCGGGCAGCGCGGCCTTGTGCCGCGCTGCTTTTGTTATTGTCCAGCCCCATCGGGATGCGTATAATCCACGCGATGGACGCGCTGAAGCAGGAAACGAAACGCGAGCTGATCCGGCGCGTCTTCCCGGATCTCCAGTACGGGGGGGACCCCGATGTGGAGCGCTATTTCGAGCATCGTCGCGAGCGTCGAGTCGCGGAGGCGCTCAGCATCTACAACGGCAAGCTGCGCGTTCGCTATCCCGACGACTCCGCCCGTGTCACCCTTCTCCGTCTCTATCGCGAGCACGATCCGCGCTATGCGGGTTTCCAGGAACGGCTCGTCATGGATCTGGCGGGGCGCCTCGCGGCACGCATCTCCGGCAACATAGATCTCCTGGTCTCGCACCTCGCCAAGGCCCGGCTGGACGACGCCTTCGAGGCTCTCAAGGCCGTGGAAACCCTGCTCGCCCGCTTCGGCGGCGACTCCGAGGCTGCCCTCGTGCAGCTCTCCCGCTACGAGGAATTCTCCCGCATCCTGAATCATCACTCTCTGCTCACGCGCCGCGCGCTCGAACTCGTGCGCGAGTATGATGCGGTTGCCCGCGCCGATTCCCCGGCCGACTACGATTTCATCGCCCGCAGCGAGGCCATCGAGGCTCGCCGTCGAGAGGCACGCTCCCCTGTCGGCGCGGGAGAGCGGCAGTCGGTGACGGAGGAACGGTACGACTTCGTGGCCATGAGCGCCCGACGCGAATCGAGGGAACGGGCGGAGGCAAGATCTCGAACCAGGTACTTCGATCCTTCCAAGATCAGATTTGGCCCCGACGAGAAGAAGCGTGTGGAGATTCCTCGGACCCTCAAGCGGCGCGAGGACCGTGTGCTGGTCTATTGCGCCAAGTACTGGAACCAGGTCCGGGACCCGGCCTTCGACCGCCTCGTGTTCCTCTATTCGCGCAAATACGGCAGCAGCCATTATGAGATCTTCCGCGCAATCAAGACCGGTCGGCTTCGCGGCGCCAACGACGACGAAATTCTCAGCGCCGTATCGGCTATCCTGACGACGAGCTACAGCTACTCGGTCACGGGGGACCTCTACATGCAGGTCATGTGGAGAAGGTTGCGCGCGCGCATGCAGGCCGAGGCCGTGGAGTTCCGCCTGGCCCGCCCCGGTCCCGAATCCCGGGTCCGCGCCGCGCACGAGGAACGCCGGAAAACTTCGACCGTGGCCGAGCCGAAGGTCCCTCCCCTGTCCAGACCCGCGCCCGAGCAGCGCGTAGCCCGCGTCGCCGGGACGGAACCTCAATCCCGCATCAGACAGGAGGCGGTCGCCGCGCCCGCTCCTGCGCGCAGAATCGAGCCGGCTCGGGCAGAGCCTCCGCCAGTGGTGGGTGCGCCGCATGGAATCCCGTTGCGCGGGAAGGGGTCACCCGACCGTCTTGAAGACCGAAGCCCGCCGCCGGGCGCGCTCCTGAGCAGCACGAGCATGGTGCATGGTTCCAGGCTTCTCGCTCGGGCTCCCTCGGGACCGGAACCGGTTCCGAAGATCGTGGGTCGGGGCGGCTCCATATCCGACAAGGTGCGATCACTCTCCGGCAAGTCCTACGATGTCTATCGGGAGATCTTCCTGGAGCGGGTGCGGACCGACATTCACCGTCACCTGCTCGCCCATCAATCCAAGACTCACGGACTCTTCGATACTGCGGCCAACGATGCGGAGGACCAGATATTCGCCTTCATGCAGGCGCACTACGACGATCCGTTCATGGATTGGCGCAATGCCGCGGAACGGACCGTGGTGGAGTCCCTCGGCTTCGTTCTCCCGTCCCTCGATCCGATCATAGAGGCCTGCTTCAAGCGCCTCTAGTGCGGCCGCCCGTCGTCATGGACCCGCTGAAAACACCGCCCACGCCGTGGGGTCCACCGGCCGGGGGCCGGGTGCTTGGGGAACCGGGGCGGTGACGGCGCGCTTCGGACTTGCCGGGGGACCGCGGAAAGAATTATACATTGCTTAGGTCCACTTGAATCTCCCGAGAGCGATGGGCTAGTATTTGTGCCCACTGACTCCACGTGAAAGGAACCATACATGACCATAGCCAAGGATCGGGTCGTCACCATCGACTACAGTCTCAAGGACTCCGAGGGCGACCTCCTCGATTCCTCTTCGGGTGCCGAACCCCTGATCTACCTCCACGGCAACGACAACATCATCAAAGGCCTCGAGAAGCATCTCGAGGGCAAAGAGGCAGGGGACCTCGTGGATTGCGTCGTTCCCGCCGCCGAGGGTTACGGCGAACGGGACGAGAGTCTCGTGTTCAAGGTGGACAAGTCGGAGTTCGGCCCCGACACCAAGGTCGAGGTCGGCATGCAGTTCGAGGCCCATGGCGAGCAGGGAGCCCAGATCGTGACGGTCGTCGGCATCGAGAGCAGCGAAGTCACCATTGACGCCAACCATCCCCTGGCGGGCGAGGAGCTCCACTTCTCGGTGAAGGTAGTGGACGTCCGCGAAGCCACATCCGAGGAACTCGAGCACGGTCATGTTCACGGCGGCTGTGACTGCGAAGATTGCGGTTGCGAGGACGACCAGTGCGGATGCGGTGGTGGTGGAGGCTGCGACTGCGGCGACTGACGGGGGCATGTTTCCGCCGTGCGTCTGCGTCCTCTTGATGCGGCGGCGGCGCTCGCAGCCGTCGCCGTCATTGTCATTTTCGCGCTCGCAGCATACTCCCCCTCGACGGGCAGCCCCGAGGTCGTGATCTCGGGCGATTCGGGAGAATGGATTTACCCCCTTGAAGCCGACAGAAGCGTGCAGATCCCGGGGCCGCTCGGCCTGACTACCGTGCTTATACAGAACCACAGCGCCCGGGTCGTTGACTCTCCCTGCAAAAACAAACTGTGCATAGCGATGGGAGCCATATCCTCCCCCGGCCAGTGGATCGCCTGCCTTCCGAACAAGGTTTTCGTGCGGATAGAAGGAAGGTCCGAGCAGGCCAGCGTGGACGCCAATGCCTACTGACCGCCGCTGGGGAAACAAGGCCGATATCACGGCCCTCCTCGGGGCCTTCTGCTTTTTCCTCTCCGCGATCGAGTACATGATCCCCAAGCCCTTGCCCTTCATGCGTCTGGGTATCGCGAACCTGCCCATCCTCCTCGCAACCGACCTGCTGCCGCTTCCCTGGTTCCTGGTACTCGCCCTCGTCAAGGTGGTCGGAATGAGCGTGATCTCCGGTTCGCTCTTTTCCTATGTCGCGCTCTTCTCTCTGTCCGGCACGCTCACTGCCGCCCTGGTCATGTGGATCGCCCGGCAGCTCTCCGGGAGACTGATCTCCTCGGTGGGAGTCTCCATCCTGGGCGCCATCGCATCGAACGCCGTGCAGATACTCCTGGCGCGCGAGATCATCTTTGGCCGGGCTGCGATGCTCATCGCGCCCGCCTTTCTTGCCATCGGGCTGGTTACCGGATTCCTGCTCGGCGCATTCGCTGAGCGCTTCAAGGCGCTTTCCACCTGGTACGCCAGAGCGGCCGGGAGCGTGCATGAATAAGGCCGAAGACTCGGGCGCCTCCCGGGGCGCGGAGCGCGCAGACACGCCCTTCGATCGCCGGGCCATTCGCCGGTCGGGACGGCAGGCGCGCTACATGGCGCTCTTCGATCCCCGGCTCCTGGCGGCGACCGGATTGCTCGTTTCCCTCGCCTTCCTCTTTCAGCCTTCGCTGCTGCTCAAGACATTCCTGTTCGCGCTGTTCTTTTTCGCAGCCTTTTTCTCGGGAAAACCGACATCACCGCTTGCCACCCTGCTGGTCTCGCTGGGAATAATCGCGGCGAATCTGTTGGTGCCCGTCGGTCGCGTGCTCGTCCAGATCGGGCCTTTGAGGATCACGGAGTTCGCACTCCTGGACGGCATCGGAAAGGCGGTCACATTCGAGGGGCTCATCCATATTTCGAAGGCCAGCATCCGGACCGGGCTCAGACTGCCGGGCCGCTTCGGCTCCATCGTGGCCTCGGCGTTCCAGTACTATGATCGCATCGTGGAATACAAAGGCAGCATCCACGCCTCGAGCCTTGTGGAAGATGCAGACCGCCTGATGCTCCATGTCTGGGAGGAAGCGCCGGCAGCCGATGGCCCTCAGACAGGTCCGACGGGGATGCCCGGCGGGAGACTCAGGGGGACGCTGATTTTGGGACTTGTGCTGATCCTCGCCTACGCGACCCTGCCACTGGCAGGGCTGCTCCGCTAGTCAAGAACGGGCCGCAGCTCCCGACCTTCTCTGGAGGGGGCGTGGATTTCGCCTGCCGGCCCGCGCCCACAGCATCGGTCCGAAGCGGCTAGACGACGAACTTGTCCGTCGCTTCCTTGACCTCCGCGATGAGTGACGAGTTCTTGGAGCTCAGCTCGATCGTCGCGCCGATGGCGTCGTTGATCTCCTTGGTCCCGCGGGTGATCTCCTCATTGTTCTGCACGACCACCATATTCACGGTGCGCAGTCGCTCGATCTGCTCGAGTATGGCCTGATTGCCGACGGCCATCTCCTCGGATCCGCGCGTTATCTCGCGGGTGATGTCCTTGAGCCGCACCAGCCCCTCGAGCACCTGTCTGCCGCCGTCCCGCTGCTCGCTCATCGCCGAGCCTATGGCTCTCACCGCGTCGCCCAAGGATGTGGACTTGTCGAGAATGGAGCCGAAGCTTATCACCGCGGCCGATGAGGCCTGCCGGACCGATTCTATGGATTGCGCCACCCGCCCGAGATCCGAGGATATGTCCTTGGCCTGGGAGGTGGACTGCTCTGCGAGCTTCCGTATCTCGTCCGCCACGACGGCAAAGCCCTTGCCTGCCTCTCCGGCGTGGGCCGCCTCTATCGCGGCGTTCATGGCGAGGAGGTTGGTCCGGTCGGCGATCTCCGTGATCAGCCGTGCCGCCTCGTTGAGGTTTTCCGAATAGCGCACGATCGAGGCGACAGCCTCGCCCACCTCGTCGATGCGGGACTTGCCCTCCGCACCCTCGGCGATAAGCCGTTCCGAAGCCTTCACCGATGCCTCCGCGTTCGAGGTGACCGACTCCACGTTAGCGATCATCTCCTCGACCGAGGCCGACGACTGGGTGATCACGGATGACTGGCTGGAGATCATCGTGGACAGGGCATCGACGCTCCGGGCCAGCTGCTCGATGGCCGCGGAAACCTCCCTGACCGCCGCGGACTGCTCATCGAGCTGCCCCTTGGTGTTGGCGATATTGCTGTTGATCTCGATGACCGCCGCCCCGGTCTCCTCCATGGTGGCAGCCAGGCCCTGACCCGTCTTTTCCAGCTCGGCCAGGCGCTCCTTCGCGGTACCAACCAGGCAGCGGAGATCGACGACGAGGTCGTCCACACAGGCCGAGATCTTGCCGAGCTCGCCCCCGACATCCCGTTGGGCGGAAACGGTCAGATTGCCCGCGCCGACCTTCTCCACGGTCTGGACCACATCCAGGAGAGGCTTCGTGATCGATCGGATGGTGAGCAGGACGAAGGCGAGCACGAAGGCGAGCACGGCCACGGAGACGATGGTCACCGCTCCGGCTGCCTGGGAAGCTGCCGCCTTTCCGAGCGTGGCGGCGTTCGTGGCCTCCTGCTTCGCGAGGTCGTTGAGCTTGAAGAGCTGGGCCGAGAGCGCATCGAAGCGCAGCCCGGCCACCTGGAAGTCCCCGCTGGCGCCGGTATCTCCCGCCGTAAAGGCGTTGGCCGCCGTCTGGGCCGCATAGACGAAATCCGAGTAGCTGCGTTTGATGTCGGTGAATACTGAGGAGATGTCATCACTGACGGACAGGCCCACGAGATTCTGCAGGGAGGTCTGGCTCGTATTGAGCGAGTTCTGAAAGGAATTCAGGGCTCCACCGATGGCTGTGGAGCGCTCGAGCGTCGTCTCCTCCACCCGGTAGAGCGAAGTCCACGTGGTGTAGGCCCGCTCCTCGAAGTCCGTGCTTGCGAGAAGGAGCGTCGAGTTCGCGGCCTGATACCGCACCGTCGAGGAGAGTCCCGTGAGCGAGCTCCAGGCGACATAGAGATTGACTCCCATGCCCACGGCCACGACAAGCGAAATGATCACGAGCTTCAGGAATATGCTCAGGTTGGAGAATATTCTCACCTTCATGCTGCCTCCACGGGCCTTAGTGCCATCATTATGGACTTCCCTTCGGGGAAGTCAAGTTTGCGCCTGATCGTCCGCCTCAGATGATGAAACGGGCGGCCGCGGATTTAACCTCCGCTATATGCTCGGCTGTCCTGCTCGAAAGCTCGGTCGTCTCCACCACGGCATCGTTGATCTCCTTGGTACCGCGTCGGATCTCGTCGTTGTTCTGGACAACCGCCATGCTCACGCTCTGGAGCCGCTGCACCTGGTCGATCATTGACGCGTTGCCTGCCGCCATCTCTTTGGAGCCGCGCTCGATCTCGCCGGTGATCTCCCGCAGCCGGGCCAGGCCATCCAGCACCTGGGTCCCGCCCGTGCGCTGCTCCTTCATTGCCAGGCCGATTTCCTGGATGGCATCCCCCACCCGCCGGGCACGCTCTAGTATGGATGCGAATGACTCGACGGCGGCCCCGGAAGAGGCGCGGACCGAATCGATAGCCAGGGCCACGCGCTCCAGATCCGCGGAGATGTCCTTGGCCTGCGAGGTGGACTGTTCGGCCAGTTTCCGGATTTCGTCGGCAACGACGGCGAATCCCTTCCCCGCCTCGCCGGCATGGGCCGCCTCGATGGCCGCATTCATGGCGAGGAGGTTCGTCCGGTCAGCTATTTCCGTAATCAGGCGGGCGGCCTCGCCGAGATTCTCCGAATACCGGACTATCGAGAGCACCGATTCACCCACTTCGTCTATTCGCGTCTTGCCCTCGGCGCTTTGGCGGATGTTCAGGCCGCTCTCCGCGCTGGCCCGGTCGGCAGTTCTGGCAACCGCCTCGATCGTCGCTATGATCTCCTCGATCGAGGCGGAGGAGTCCTCCACGACCCGTGCCTGTCCGCCTATCATCGCCGAGAGGGATTCCACTGTCCTGGAGAACTCCTCGATCGATGCCGAGACTTCCCGGACCGCCGAGGCCTGAGCCTCGATCTGTCCGCCGGTCGCCTCGATGTTCGCGTTGATCTGTATGACCGCGGCCCCGGTCTCCTCCATGGTGGCGGCCAGGGAGCTTCCCGTCTTGTCCAACTCCGACAGCCGTTCCTGGACGGTGCCCACGAGCGCCCGCACTCCATCCACGAGTCCGTCCAGTCCTCGGGCCATGCGACCGATCTCGTCGTTGCCTCTCAGGTCGATGTGAATGCTGAGATTGCCTGTCCTGATCCTCTCCACCTCGGCGAGAAGGCTCCTGAGGGGAGCCGAGATGGAGCGGATGATGAACATCGAGAGCAAGGCGATGACCAGCGCCGAGGCCAGGAGAAGGACGCTCAGCGTCGTGGAGGCGGTATGCGACATCCCTCGGGCCGAACCCGCAATCGCGAGTCCGGAATCCCGGACGCTTGAGGTGAGGGCGAGCAGGCTCCACCCGAGCTTTTCAAAGGCGCTGTCGGCTTCGATCACTATGGACAGGCTGTTGGCCCCGCCGGCGTCCAGAGCGGGCACGGCCCGCCCCAGCACCGCCGAATACGAATCGATGGCCGCGGCAAGAGCCCTGACCTTGGCCGCGTCGTCCGAATTCAGGCTGATTGCGCCCATCGCCCCCATGGTCTTCTTCGCGGCGGCCATCTTGTCCGAGATGTCAGCGGCGGTCGCCGAGCCCGCTACCCTGCGGCCCTCCGCGGCGTCGAGGGCCGCCCGGTACAGGGCCAGGTGGGCATCGTAGCAGGCTGCCTGCACGTCCGCCCCCATCCGCATCAGGCCGCCCTGCAGGGTTTCGATCTGCCCCACCGACCGCTCGAGCCCGCCGAGGCTGCTCCGCGCGACGGCGAATGCGACCGCGAAGGTGAGGACGGTGAGACCGAGGATGAGCGCGAGCTTGGCAACGATGCCAATGCGGGAAGCGAGTCTGATCCCCGCTGACCGGTCAGTATCACCCATGGCCGCCCTCCTGATGGTCGGTCGACGATGCGATGATACCCCCGGTCGGGCGCGGGCGCCAGCGGCTTATCTCACGACTATGTTGACCAGTTTGTCCTTGACCACGATGACTTTCACGACGGACTTGCCGGCCATCCACTCTTGCACCTTGGGCAGCGCGAGGGCGGCTTTCTCGAGCGATGCCTCGGAGCTTCCCGCCGGGGTCCTGAAACGGTCGCGTATCTTGCCCGCGACCTGGACGACGATTTCCTTTTCGTCATCGACGCAGAGGGACTCGTCATGGAGCGGCCAGGGCTCCCGCGCCAACGATTTCCGGGCTCCGCCGTCCCGGGACCCAAAACGTTCCCAGAGCTCCTCGGCGAGGTGGGGGGCGTAAGGTGCCAGAAGCAGGACGAAGGGTTCCCAAAGGACGCGGGGAATCCGTTCCAGGTGGCCGATCTCGTTGGCATAGATCATCATCGCCGAAATGGCAGTGTTGAAATCGAGCGTCGAAGTATCGCCCGTGACCTTCTTGATGGTCCGATGCAGGAGCTTCAGCTGCTGGAGCTCCGGCTCCTCCGTGCCGGCCGTCGGGGCCTGCACGCGTTCCGCGAGCGCCCAGACTTTCTCCAGGAAACGGCTGACGCCGACAAGACCGGCGGTCGCCCAGGGCTTGGACACCTCGAGCGGCCCCATGAACATCTCATAGACGCGCATCGAATCGGCGCCGAATTCCCTGACGATGTCGTCGGGGTTCACCACGTTGCCCCGCGATTTGGACATCTTCTGGTTGTCGTTGCCGAGGATCATTCCTTGATTGATCAGGCGCGTGAACGGTTCCGCAGTGTTGACCAAACCGAGATCGAAGAGCACCTTGTGCCAGAATCTCGCGTAGAGCAGATGCAGCACGGCATGCTCGGCACCGCCCACGTAGAGCCCCACCGGCATCCAGTAGTCGATGGTTTCGCGACCGGCGAAGGCCTTGTCGTTCTTCGGGTCGAGATAGCGCAGGTAGTACCAGCACGAACCCGCCCACTGCGGCATGGTGTTGGTTTCCCGCTTGGCGGGGCCGCCACAGCGTGGACAGGTGGTGTTCACCCATTCGGGGATGTTCCCCAGCGGGGATTCCCCCGTTCCCGAAGGGGCGTAGCTTGTCACCTCGGGCAGCACGAGCGGAAGCTCGCTCTCGGGGAGAGGGACTACGCCGCAGGTGGAGCAGTGGACGACGGGGATGGGTTCCCCCCAATAGCGCTGGCGGCTGAACAGCCAGTCGCGGAGCTTGTAATTGACCGCCTTTCTCCCGATGTGACGCTCCTCGAGCCAGGCGATGATCGCCTTCTTGAAGTCCGCCGTCCGCAAGCCGGTGAAATCGCCCGAATTGATGGCGATCCCCTCGCCGGCAAAACATTCGTCCGGATCACCGCAGGTGCCTATCTTGGCCTCCGCACTGCCCTCGCGGGCCACGACCTGCAGAATGGGCAGGCCGAACGCCTTGGCGAAATCCCAGTCGCGCTCGTCATGCGCAGGCACTGCCATGATGGCTCCCGTGCCGTAGGAGATGAGTACATAGTCCGAGATCCAGACCGGTATGCGCCGTCCGTTGACCGGGTTGAGCGCGTAGGCGCCGGTGAAGACGCCGGTCTTTTCCTTGGCCAGGTCGGTCCGCTCGAGATCGCTCTTGCTTGCGGCCGCATCCACGTAGTGCCGGACCGCGGCCCGCTGCGACTCCGTGGTGATCTCGGCGACGAGCGGGTGCTCGGGAGCCAAGACCATGTAGGTCGCTCCGAAGAGGGTGTCCGGTCTGGTCGTGAACACCTCGATCTCGCCCTTTGCGCCCTCGATCGCGAAGGTGACGCTCGCACCTTCGCTTCTGCCGATCCAGTTGCGCTGCATGAGCTTGACCGCTTCGGGCCAATCTACCTGATCGAGATCGTAGAGCAGCCGGTCCGCGTAGGCCGTGATCTTGAGCACCCACTGCCTGATCCGCTTTCTCGTGACCTTCGTCCCGCAGCGGTCGCAGGCGCCATCCTTGACTTCCTCGTTGGCCAGTCCGGTTTTGCAGGAAGGACACCAGTTGATGGGCATGTCGGACTCGTAGGCGAGGCCGCGTTCGAAGAGCTTGAGAAATATCCACTGGGTCCACCGGTAGTATTCGGGCTCGCAGGTGGCGATTTCGCGATCCCAGTCATATGAGAAACCCAGCGATTTTATCTGTTCCCGGAAGCGATCGATGCTCGCCCGGGTCGTCACCGCGGGATGGGTGCCGGTCTTGATCGCGTGGTTTTCCGCGGGAAGTCCGAAGGCGTCAAAGCCCATAGGATGAAGCACATTGTAGCCGTTCATCCTGAGATAGCGGCAGTATATGTCCGTGGCCGTATAACCTTCAGGATGCCCCACATGCAGCCCCTCGCCCGAAGGATAGGGAAACATGTCGAGCACGTAGCGGCGCTTCTCCCGCGGGATGGCGGGATCCTCGAGGCTCCGGAAGGTCTTTTCCGATTCCCAGCGCGCCTGCCACTTCTGCTCGATTTCGCGGAACGGGTACTTGGCCATTAGCTGCTCCCCTTTTATGTCGGCGCCGTCGCGATGGGAGCTTTCCCATCGCGCACGGCGTCGACATTCTATAGGAGCGGGGCCCGAGCGTTCAAGCTTCCCGGGCTCGGGCCC
>DATJQN010000363.1:0-5413 GCA_035505775.1 Rectinemataceae bacterium
GAAAGCAGGGCCACAGGTCCTCCCCGCCGCCGAAGGCGAGCACCCGACGGAAGTCTCCGGCCCGCTGTCTGCGGGACAGACGCTGGACCCAGAGATGAGTCACGCCGGCCCGGTGGGGGAGTTCGGCGTAGTCCGGAGTCCGGGCCGCGATCTTTTCAATGACGCGGGAGCGACGGAGCAGCGTCGAGTCCGAGTAGCGGGCGCGGAAGGCTGCCATCTTCTCTTTTCCCGCGCCGACACATTCGACGAGTCTCCGCGAGAACCGGGCCCGGAGGACGGCCAGGACGATCACCGCGACAATGACAACGAGGACCAGGGCCGCCGCGGCGTAGACCCACCAGGGCAGAGACAGGAGTGCTTCGACATTCATGTTCATCTGATTCCCCCTCTTTACATATCGGGACCGACCGGGCCCGGAGTCCTACCGCAGGGCGAGGACGCTGAACACGTGGATAGGCTGGCTCTTGCCCTTGACGGTCACCGCCGCCAGTTCCTTGAGCTTGAAGTGATCCCCGATCCGCTCCCGGGTGTCCTGCGTGATGATCACCTCGCCGCCCTTGGCAACACCCTCGAGTCGGGCGGCCACGTTCACGGTGTCACCGATCACGGAGTAGTTGAGCCTCCGCGCGCTTCCGAGGTTGCCCGCGACCAGTGGGCCGGTGTGCAGGCCGATGCCGACCTGGAGCTTCGAGGCCTCTCCCATGAAGAAGGTCCGTCCCTTGCTGCGGATGAGTTCCTGAATTTCGAGCGCAGAGGAAACCGCCTCGATGGCGTCCGTCTCCTCGCTCTGCATGGGGACGCCCCAGGCCGCCATGATGGCGTCGCCGATGAACTTGTCTATGAACCCCCGGTGCTTGATGATGATTTCCACGGCCTCGCTGAAATAGGCGTTCAGGACCTCGATGATGTATTCGGGCGGCTTGTTTTCTGAGAAGGAGGTATAGCCGCGGATGTCGCCGAAAAACACTGTCGCGTTCTTCTTGTCCCCGCCCGGCTTCACGAGTTCGGGGTGGAGCATCAGGGTCTCGACGACGTCATGGGACAGGTAGCGCGCGAACATGTCCTTGATGACCCTCCGCTCCTCGACCACCACCTCGACCTGATCCTTGAGCGCACGCTCGGCGGTCTGATCGGTGAACAGGAGGATGAGGCCCTCGAGGAGTCCGCGCCTCGAGCGCAGGGGCGAGAGGTTGAGCGAAAAATCGATGGACCGATCCTCGCGCTGGTAGATCCCCTCGATGCCCAGTATCTCCGTGTTCCCGGCGAGCGCGGACGCCACCGACTTCAGGACGGAGGGCGCGAGGAAGGGTCCGAGGACCTCCGCCAGGCTGCGGCCCACGGCGCCGTCGTCCAGGGACAGGCGTTCCCGCGCCACGCTGTTGCAGTAGCGGATCCGGCCTTCCTTGTCCGTGGTGACGAGGAGGTTGGTCATGGACGAGAAGACGCTCGCCTGATAGCGCTCCAAGAGGGCTATTTCCGCAAGCCGATCGCGAAGCTCGTCGTTCAGCCTGGCGTTCTGCAGCATGTTCCCCGCCATCTTGCGGAAGGAATCCAGGAAATGGAAACGGCCGTGATCGAAGTACGAGGGCTGTCGCGAGTTCAGCACGAGAAAGCCGAGCTGGGACCTGGCAGTGGACAGGGGGAGTCCGACGCCGCTGGCCATGCCCGGGACGAGGAGAAGGGAAGAGAAATAGGGATCGCCGGGCGAGCTGATGACCAGGCTGTCGTCGCATTCCCGGAGGAAGGCGGCGCATTCGTCATCCCCCCCGATCCGGTCAGGAGCCCCGGCAACTCCCCTCCTGTAGAAGAGAGCGAGCCCGGCTTCCGGTTCTTCGGGTTTGGCGTACAGATACAGAGCGGCAAGGTCCGAAGCCGTAAGGTCGAGGGCCTGCTCTACAAACACGGATACGAGACCCGTCAGGCGCCGTTCCTGGGAGAGCCTGGCGCTCGCCCGGGCAAGATCATCGAGAGCGCGGGATGATTGTTGCACCATGATTCCGTCCTGACTTGTTGTGATTGCATTCACTATAGCGCAATCCTGTCCGGGAAGCAGCCCGCGACATCCCAGGCGTGTGGGCGCGGCTCCCGGTGGTAACGCCGACGCTGCCTTCGGCGCCCGGCCTTCCGAAGCCCTTACTCGATGCGCACGATGATGAGCGTCCGTTCCCCCACCGGCAGCTTCACGACCGCCCTGTCCCCGACACGCCTTCCCATCAGCGCCCGAGCCACGGGGGAGGGCCAGCCGACAAGGCCGCGCTGCGGATCCGCTTCGTCGACCCCCACGATCTGATAGGAACTCTCCACGCCCTCCGGATCGCGGACCTGCACCCGGACGCCGAAGCTGACCCGGTCCCGCGCTTCCGGCGGCGGAGGGGTGACGATCTCGGCGATGCCGGCCATCGCGTCGAGATAGGCGATCCGCCGGTCGATCTCGCCGAGGCGTCGGCGGATCGCCGAAAGCTCGTCCGGTGCGGGACTCCTTCCCGGAGCGCTCTGTGCGGCCAGCTCGGCGAGGAGGCCCGGGCGCTCCCGCCCGGTGAGATCGTGAAGCTCGCGGCTCAGCGCCTCGGCCCCGGCGGCAGTCATATAGTTCCGGGAGCCCGGAGGAATCGGGATCTTGATCTCCGGGGCCTCGGACTCATCGGCGGTCGAGGCGTCCTCGTTCACGAAGGCGCGGCTCATGCCCCCAGAGTACAGCCGGAACCGCTCGATGTCACGACCCGGAATCCCGCGCTACCGCGCCTTGACCAAGTCGCCCTCCACGGCAATGGTCCAGGTCGTGGAACCATTGGCGCGCATGACGGAGGAGACGACAAGCCCTGCGCCGCCCAGGCCGCCGAAGACAAGCGCCATGGGACCGAGCGGGTCGTCCCCGCTGGAGTCGCTCATGGTGAGGGAAAGCAGGCCGAACATCGCGCCAAACCCCAGGAACATCCCGCCGGCTATCTTGAACCCGCCCACTGCGTAGGAATTTCCAGGATCGTACTTTTCGGGGAGGATGCGGAGGTTCACGATCGCGTCGGCCTTGTTCATGGCAACTCGCTGCGCAAGCTCGGAGCTGATATCCAGATTCGACACATAACCCTTGACGCCGATCGGCCCCTTCAGGTCGCGGGTGAAGCGGAAGTGATCCAGGATGTCGTAATCCTGGCCGGACTTGACGGCTCCGGTGTCGGTCGCATACAGGCTGCTCGCGGAGACCGGAATCGAGACACTGACAGGGGCGACATGCACGGCGTGATCGGTGGTGGTGCAGGCCGAAAGGACGAGGCAGAGCGCCAGGACGGCACTGAAGAGCAGGTACTTCATTTTCGCACTCCTCTGGGAATGATCACGGCATCCGCACTGATGAGGCGCGAGTTCTCGCCATAATAGGGCGCCATCATGATGTGGTAATTGAATGCCACGTTCTGGAGCACGACACCCGCGTCGTTGGCGCCCAAATTCATGAGGAGCTGGTACGCGATCGGGACCGTCGATTGGCTGGTCTGTGTCGTTGTGACCGTCACGGTCGCATTGTAGGTGCTGTACGTCGAGGTCGAGCTCGAGGTCGAGAAGGTGAAACTGATGGGCACCGTTCTTCCGACAGGAGGAGTCTTCTGAGCATTGAGCATCACGGGGACCGCCAGATTGCGGAAATCGATCTGGTAGCTGGACTCGATGGTGGTCGTGCAGGCGCCGAGAAGCAGGATGGACGCCAGTAGCAGCCATCTTCTACATGCAAAGATTCGCATACTGCCCTCCTTACGGTTACCATAAGTTCACTCCTTCACTGTGGGGCCGCCCCCTGGTTTTGTCAAGCGAAGGTGAAGATATGGTAACAAGGCCGGGCTCGCTCGGCCCGAACCGCCACCGGAGGCCGCCGTCGCGCGCCCCCGGGCGGGTCGGGCTTGCGCCTTTTCGCCTATGACCGGTTGCTAGGGGAAGCGGTATCCTGCGACCAGATTGAGCATGGGACTGAAGAGGGTCGTCTCGCCGAACACGACGAGGATCGGAAGTTGGAGCCGAAGCTCCAGGCCGGTGCCGAATGCGTAGCCGATGCCGGGCACCGCGAGCAGGCCGCCGCCGGTGTAGCTGCCCGAATCGTTGTAGGTCGTATCCTGGGGGCTTGAGTGGGTCCAGCTGACATTGGCGCCCGCGGCGCCGATTCCGGCGATGTAGAAGATGCCCTTTCTTCCCTGCTCGTAGGAATACAGCCAGTCCGCAGTCACTGCGAAGAGTGAGAGCACGGTGTCGTCCGTGTAGGCGTAGTTCATCGTACCCGAATGCGTGGTCACCGAGGTGTTCGAGCAGTAGAAATCGAGGCCGACCTCAATGGGGGTGCGACCCGAGTTCGGCAAGAGAATGCTCGCGCCTCCCCCGACACCCAGGCCGAGTTGGACGTCCGTACCCACTCCGCCATGAACGCCGATCCCTTCGATACCCTGGGCCGAGGCAGCAATGGCTAGTGTGACGCATGCCAGGGTGCACAGCAGTTTCTTCATCTCTGCGCCCCCTTGTTCCGGTGCATCCGGATAACAAAAGTATTGCCTCCGGGTTCTCCGGCGTCAAACGCAGAGGTGTGGCTCCCAAAGAAAACGGCCCCGGCGGATGCCGGGGCCTGGGACCTAGGAGAGAAGACCGAGACTAGTACTTCGCGTAAACCTTGAGTTCCAACAGGAGCGTATTGACCGATTCCGTATTCTTGCCCATGAGCGGCAGGGTATAGCCAACCTTCACCTCGATCGGGAGGAAGGTCTTCTGGAAGAAGAGGGAGACGTTGGGGCCGACCGTGAGGAGATTGGTATCCGGGTTTGGAGTATAGGCGGCGTATGTATCCCCGCTAACGTCCTCCTTGGGCGACATGGTGTAGGTAACAGGAACGCCCGCTTCGAGCTCAAGTCCATCGGAAATCATAGTATTAAAGTGGGGCTCAAACTCCAAGGTCAGGTCATAGCCGTACATGATCGTGGGATTGTACGTGGAGTCTCCCGCATGGATGGTTGCCCAAGTGCCGGCAGCAGTTATATTGGCGTTCTTGAAGTCAACGGCCAGCGGATAGTAAATGAACTGTGTATACAGGTTTAGGAAAAACATTTCATTTATAACGTAGTCGAAGTATCCACGTCCCCCGAATCCAAACGTATGTTTGTCTGCGCCACCAGCCAAGAAGTCTTTGCCGGTTCCAGCATTGGTAGCCTCTGTTACCCAATCCGGCGAACTCAAGGGGATCTTCACTCCAGGAGCCACCGCGAAACGGAAGGTCTCGTTCTGCACGGGAGCCTTGGGGCCTACGATCTGCAGCTTGGCGCCCACGAAGAGATCGGCCGCGTCGGCCAGGGTAGCCTTGTCCATGCCATCGATCTTCGAATAGACGTTGTAGCCCGGCGCCCACTGGACTGCCCCGGTTATCCAGTCGTTGATTCCCACTTCC
>DATJQN010000364.1:0-6235 GCA_035505775.1 Rectinemataceae bacterium
TATCTCGCCGTCGTGCACGGTCACTTTCCCGCGGAAATCCGGGCCTGCGGCCGGCTTCTGCAGGACGAGGGCAGCGCGGTACGAAAGAAACGCAGGTTTGTAGCCGGGATCGAATCCGATTGCCGCCCTTCCGATTCCTCCGGGGAGAGCTGCGATACCCTCTTTTCGCTTCGTGCATCTTGTTCATCCGATTCCGGGCCCATGAGTCTCGTCCTCGCCAGGCCCCGAACCGGACGGACGCACCAGATCCGGGCCAGCCTCTCTTCGCTCGGCTTCCCCCTCGTCGGAGACAAGCTCTACGGTCTCGACGAAGGGATGTTCCTCCGCTTCGCTGGAGGAAGGTTGAGCGACATCGATCGGAGCCGGCTTGTGCTGGAGCATCAGGCTCTGCATTGCAGCGCCCTTCGCTTCACGGAAATCGGGGGAGCGGAGGTCGCGCTTGAATCAGAGCCGCCCTGGGAGTTCTGTGATGGCCCCGGCGTCCGCTTCCGGCCGCCGGGGCCACCCGCGGCGCTCCCGCTGCGGAGCGGCGCGGAGCCGCGGTCTAGACCCGTCTGTACTCCTTGATCGCCTTCCATATTGTGGCCTCGAGCTCGGCGCGGGCCACGCGGACCTGTTCCATCGAATCGCGGAAGCGGAGGGTCACAGTCCCGTCCTCCTTGGTCTGATAGTCGACCGTGACGCAGAACGGAGTGCCGATCTCGTCCTGGCGGCGGTAGCGGCGGCCGATGGCTCCTGACTGATCGTAGTCGGTGGCAAATTCCTCTTTGAGCTCCTGCCGTATGTCCTGGGCGAGTTCCGCGAGTCCGTCCTTCTTCATGAGCGGGAGGACCGCAACGGTCACCGGAGCGAGGTTGGGGTGGAAATGCAGCACGGTGCGCCAGTCGTCCGCGTTCGCCTGGGCGCCGGCGGCGCTCGCTTTGACGCCGGCGTCGCGGCCGTCAGCGGCTTCCGCCGTTCCGACTTTGTCCTTGGCGATGTACTGCTCCTCGTAGGCATCGCAGAGCAGCATGAGCAGCTGTCGGGTGAGGCCGGCGCTCGTCTCGATGATGAAGGGGACGTAGCGCTCGTTACCGTTGTCCTGGTCGATGTACTGGAGGTCCTTCCCGGAATACTCCTGGTGCCGCTTCAGATCGTAGTCCGAGCGGTTGTGTACACCTTCCAGCTCCTTGAATCCCATGGGGAACTCGTATTCGATGTCATAGGCGTCCTTGGCGTAGTGAGCCAGCTCGTCGGGGCCGTGCTGATGCCAGCGCAGCTTGCTCATCCGCACGCCGAGCTTCTCGTAGTAGGCCCAGCGTTGCGTGCGCCAATAGTCGAAGAACTTCACATCCTCGCCGGGCTTGACGAAGTACTGCATCTCCATCTGTTCGAATTCGCAGGTCCGGAAGATGAAGTTCTTCGTGACAATCTCGTTGCGGAAGGCCTTGCCGATCTGCGCAATGCCGAAGGGTATCTTCATCCGGTTGGACTGCACGATGTTCTTGTAGTTCACGTAGATTCCCTGTGCGGTCTCCGGCCGCAGGTAGATGAGGCCCGAGCCGTCGTCCACCGGGCCGATGTTCGTCTTGAACATCAGATTGAATTTCCGCGTGTCCGTGAGTTCCCCCCCGCACTCGGGGCACTCTTTCTTCTCGAGCTTGACCGGATCGATCTGGTCGGCCCGGAAGCGCTGCTTGCACTTCTTGCAGTCGACGAGCGGATCAGTGAAGTTCTCCACATGGCCGGAGGCCTCCCAGGTGCGAGGGTGCATGAGGATCGCCGCATCGAGGCCGACGATGTCGTCGTGGAGCTGGGTCATCTCCTTCCACCAGAAGCGGGCTATGCGATTCTTGAGCTCCACTCCCATGGGACCGTAGTCCCAGGCGCCCGCCTGTCCTCCATAGATTTCGGAGGACTGGAAGACGAATCCGCGTCGCTTCGCGAGCGAGACGATCTTTTCCATCGTGACTGCGTTGTCCTGCATCCTGGTGCTCCTTGCTCGCGGCCGCGGCGCGCTCCGGCGCCCGACCACCCGCCGACCATCGCTGGGTGGCGGAAGCCCTGATTTCGCCTCGCCGAAGGCTACGGCGAAGCGCCGGACAGGCATGGCCTTTCCCGGGCTTGATCGGGATGCGGCGCCCTCCGGTGCGGGCGAGGGGTCGGCGCGGATTTCCGGCGCCGCCCTCGGCCAGTGGGCGCGATTATAGAGTGGAGGAGCCGGGGGAGACTAGGGTGCCGTAAAATGCGGCAGGGGTCCGGACAGGGACGATGTGCGATCGGCCGAACGCACGGGACCGGACCAGGTGCGGGCCCACCGGGCGATGTCCCGGATAATCGGCTCGAGCGCCCGCCCCTTGTCCGTGAGCGAGTAGCTCACCCGGATGGGCGAGCTCGCCCCAACGCGGCGCGACACGATGCCTTCCTTCTCGAGTTCCCGGATGCGGAGGGCGAGCACACGCGCGCTCAACGCAGGAATGGCCTTCTCGAGCTCGCAGAAGTAGCGCTCCCCGTCCAGAAGCGCATTGATGATGAGCGCCGTCCATTTCTTGGCGATCAGGGTGAAGGCAGCTTCGACGCTGCCGCACACTTCTTCGGAGCCCTTTCGTGCCATAAGTCAAGTATAGGTTTTTTCTTGACCTCTGGCAACTCAGTAACTAGCTTACGAATAGTAACCATAACGCATCACCATGGAGGACTGATCATGAAGAACTTTACGACGCTCGCCTCGCGGGATTCCATCGATCGGGCAATCAAGGCCCTCGGAGAGAACGGCATCCAGGCCGAGCATGTCCAGTCCAAGGCCGACGCCGCCCGCCGCGTCCTGGAACTAGTTCCCAAGGGCGCAGAGGTGTTCACGGCGGGCTCGGTGACGCTCGACGAATTGGGGCTGGCCAAGGAGCTCAACGAATCGGGCAACTACGACGGCGTAAAATCGCGCCTTATGAAGATGGACCAGAAGACCCAGGGTCGGGAGATGCGCAAGCTGGGGGCCGGACCCGACTTCGCCCTCGGTTCGGCCCATGCCGTGACCGAGACCGGATCCGTGCTGTTCGCCTCGCTGACCGGCAGCCAGCTGCCAGCCTACGCCTACGGCGCCGGCACCGTGATTTGGGTGGTGAGCGCAAAGAAGATCGTCAAGGATGTCGAGGAGGGCTTCAAGCGCATCTGGGAGCACGTGCTCCCGCTCGAGAGTGTCCGCGCCCGAAAGGCCTACGGCCTGCCGGACAGTTTCAACAGCTACCCCGGGAAGGTTCTCGTCTTCAACCGCGAAATCCAGCCGGGGCGGGTGCGCATGATCATCGTCAACGAGGATATCGGCTTCTGAGCCGGGCCGCCGCCGCACCAGTGGGGGATCAGCCCCGCCTCTGGTGCGCGGCGGAGAATCCTATGCGTTCTTTTTTTCGATCTTCGCCCAGCTGTCACGGAGCGACACCGATCGATTCATAACGAGCTTTCCCGGTCGGGTATCAGGATCGACACTGAAATAGCCGAGCCGCTCGAACTGGAAGCGCATGCCTTCCGTGGCGGCCGCCAGCGACGGCTCGCCCACCGCCGTCGGCACGATTTCGAGGGATTTCGTGTCGACGGTCGTGACCCAGTCCACGCCGTCGGGGACATCCATGGGCCGTTCGGCCTCGAACAGGTGATCGTACAGGCGCGCCTCGATCGGGACCGCATGCGATGCGCTCACCCAGTGAATCGTTCCCTTGACCTTGCGATTGTCCGGAGCGTCGCCGCCGCGCGTGGCGGGATCGTAGCTGCACCGGACTTCCGTGATCTCTCCCGTCGCGCTGTTCTTGGTAAAGCCCGTGCAGGTCACGATGTAGCCGTAGCGGAGCCTGACGGCGTTGCCGGGGTAGAGACGGAAGTACTTGGGAGGCGGCAGCTCCTGGAAGTCGTCCCGTTCGATGTACAGCTCGCCCGTGAAGGGTATCAGGCGGGTCCCCGCCGCGGGATCCTCGGGATTGTTGACGGCCTCGAGCATCTCCACCTTTCCCGCAGGCCAGTTCTCTATGACGAGGCGCAGCGGACGGAGCACTGCCATCACGCGGAGGGCACGCCTGTTCAGATCCTCGCGGAGACAATGCTCGAGCAGCTGGACGTCGACCATGGAGTCGGTCTTGGCCACGCCTATCCTGTTGATGAAGTCCCTGATCGCCTCGGGCGTGTAGCCTCGGCGGCGCATCCCTGCGATCGTGGGCATGCGCGGATCGTCCCAGCCGGAGACATGGCCCTCCTGCACGAGACGGAGGAGCCAGCGCTTGGAGAGCACCGTGTGGGTGATGTTGAGCCGGGCGAACTCGATCTGGCGGGACGGGAATACCTCCGCTTCGCGGATGAACCACTCGTAGAGCGGCCGGTGAATCTCGTACTCGAGCGAGCAGAGCGAATGGGTGATGCCCTCGATGGCGTCGGACATCGCTTCCTGAAAATCGTACATGGGATAGATGCACCAGGCGTTCCCCGTGCGGTAGTGGGGCTCGCGCTTGATCCGGTACATGACCGGGTCGCGCATGACCAGGTTCGGATGGGCCATGTCGATCTTGGCCCTGAGGGTCCTGGCGCCGTCCGCAAACTCCCCGGCGCGCATGCGTGCGAACAGTTCGAGGTTCTCCTCAACCGATCGGTTGCGCCAGGGGCTGTCCCTTCCGGGCGGTGTCACCGTGATGTTGTTCTTGTCGGGCACTGCAGTGCCGCGGTACTCGCGAGTTTCCTCCTCGCTCAGGTCGTCCACATAGGCGACACCCTTCCTGATGAGCTTGATCGCGAGTTCGTACATCTGCTCGTAGTAGTCCGACGCGAAGAGAATGCGATCCCTGCAGTCCAGGCCGAGCCAGAACGTATCCCGCTTGATCGCTTCAACGTAGGACATGTCCTCTTTGGCCGGGTTTGTGTCGTCAAAGCGGAGATTGCAGGTTCCGCCGAAATCCTTGGCGACGTAGTAGTCGATGCTGAAGGCCTTGGCGTGACCGATGTGCATCCACCCGTTGGGTTCGGGAGGCAGCCGGGTGCGCACGTAGCTGTAGCGACCCGAGGCGAGATCGGCGGCGACGGCCTCCCTGATGAAGTCGGGGCCGGGGGATGACGCGGATTCTGCCGGATTGGATGATGCTGCAGGGGATGTATTCATGGGGAGCTCCTATCTCCACGCTTCAGGGGCGCGGCAGGCTCACTATGGCCCGCGGAAGCTGCCGAGGTCAAGGACGGGCTCGTTTCGCGCGCGGGGCCGCCGGGACACCACGCGCCGCAGGGGCGGTGAGAGCCCGTCCCGCGCCAGCCCGGTCGGCTGAGGAGGCGTTGGCGAAGGCAGAGCCGGCGCTAGGAAACGAGCGGAACGAGGAGGTCGACAATGCCCTGGAGCGGCCCGATGTCATCGTCATCGAACTGCGCCAGCCGATCCGAGTCAATGTCCAGCACAGCGACCACCCTTCCCTCCGCCTTGAGCGGGATGACGATCTCGCTCTTCGATCGGGAATCGCAGGCGATGTGGCCCGGAAAGGCATCGACATCGGGCACGACCACCGCCCGGCCGCTGCGCGCGCAGTGCAGGCATACGCCGCGGCCCTTGAGTATCTGGCAGGCGATCGCACCCTGATAGGGGCCGACATGGAGCTCGTCCTCGCCGGCGACAAAGTAGAAGCCCGTCCAGAAATGGTGCCTGAGCTTGGCCTGCAGCACCGCTGCAACGGTGGACATGCCCGCCATGAGGGTCGGCGATTTTCCGTCGATCAGTTCTTTCAGCTGGGCGTGAATCCGGGTATAGGCCGCCGGACGGCGCGTGTCGATCATGGCGAACTCCTCAGGCTTTACCTCGCCCGCCTCATCCGCGAAGCAGGGCGAGAGCTCGATCCACCCGCGCGGCAGCCCGCTCGGCGCCGATGAGACGGATCGATTCGAAGAGCGGGGGGCTGACGCGCGAGCCGGTGACGGCCACGCGCAGCGGCATCATCAGATCGCCGAACTTGGCCCCGAGGCGCTCCGCCTCCGTCCGGTACCGCTCCTCACTGCCGGGCAGATCGTTCAGGTCGCAGACGGCGAGGAGGGCCCCGGCCGCCGCGAGGAGCTCCGCGGCACGCGCCCGGTCCAGCTTCTTGGGAATGAACTCCTCCGCAGGGGGCAGGGCCGGCTCCTCGTAGAGATAGCGCATGATGGCGGGAGCATCGCCCAGGAAATGGAGGCGCTCCTTGACCAGCGGCATCGCAGAAGTGAGATAGGCCAGGTCATTGACGGCCGGGGATGGAGGGAGGAGCCC
>DATJQN010000365.1:0-2819 GCA_035505775.1 Rectinemataceae bacterium
CCTTCGAAGGTGCGTCGGTCATCGCATCGGTTGCCTTCTGCGTTTTCGGGAAAGCGATGACGTCCCGGATCGACGGGGCGCCTGTCATGATCATGATGAGACGGTCAAAACCGAAGGCGATGCCCCCGTGTGGTGGCGTTCCGTACTCGAGGGCATCAAGCAGGAATCCGAACTTGTTGCGTGAATCCTCCGCACTCATCCCCAGGGTCTGGAAGAGCTTCTGCTGGACCTCGGTGCGGTGGATCCGGATGCTGCCGCCGCCGATCTCTGTCCCGTTGAGGACCAGGTCGTAGGCCCGGGCCCGTGCCTTGGCGGGGTCCGTGTCCAGAAGTGGCAAATCTTCGGCCGCAGGGGACGTGAAGGGGTGATGCTTGGCCACAAAGCGCTTTTCCGCGTCGCTGTACTCCAGCAGTGGAAATTCGACGACCCACGTAAAGGCAAGCTGGTCGGGCCGAATCAAGTTGAGCTTCCGGGCCACATGGATGCGCAGGTTTGCCAGAGCGTCGTTGACGATTCCGGGGTTGTCCGCCACAAAAACGATCAGGTCGCCCTCGCGGACCCCCATCGCCTTGTTGAGGGCCTCAACCTCTTCGGGCTTGAGAAACTTCACGATGGGCGAGGTCCAGCCGTCGGCGTTCACGCGTGCCCAGGCGAGGCCCTTGGCGCCGTAGTCGGAGACGAAGTTTGTCAGGCCGTCAATGTCCTTGCGGGAGAGCTGCCGGTTGTCCTCGATGCGGATCGCCTTGACGATTCCGCCGGCTGCGGCCACTTCGTTGAACACCTTGAAGCCGCAGTCTTTCACGATTTCCGTCACATCGCGCAGTTCCATGGCGAAGCGGGTGTCAGGGTTGTCTCGGCCGTAGCGCTCTATGGCGTCCCGGTAGGTGATCCGCGGGAAGGGTGTCTTGAGCTCGCGGCCCGTGCCTGTCTTGAAAATGTGGGCCATGAGGCCTTCCATGGTGGTAATGATGTCTTCCTCATCGATGAAGGACATTTCCACGTCGATCTGAGTGAACTCGGGCTGACGGTCCGCACGGAGGTCCTCGTCACGGAAGCACCTGGCGATCTGAAAGTAGCGGTCAAAGCCCGAGATCATCAGGAGCTGCTTGAACGTCTGCGGGGACTGCGGCAGGGCGTAAAACGTCCCGAGATTGACCCGGCTGGGCACCAGGTAATCGCGGGCCCCCTCGGGGGTGCTTTTCGCGAGCATGGGCGTCTCCACCTCGAGGAATCCCTTGGAGATGAAGTACTCCCGTGTTGCAGCCGCCACGCGGCTTCTCAGAATGATGTTGCGCTGAAGCTCGGGCCTGCGCAGATCCAGGTAGCGGTATTTGAGCCGGATGTTCTCCGAAATCTCCGTTTCGGCGTCAAGCACGAAGGGGGGCGTCTTCGCCTCGCTGAGAATCTCGAGCCGGTTGACCATGACTTCGATCTCGCCCGTCGACAGGTCGGGATTCTCCATCCCCTCGGGGCGCTTGCGCACGGTACCCTTGAGGGCTAGGACAAACTCGCTTCGGATCCGGTGGGCCTCCCGGTGCGAATCGGCATGCACCTCGGGATTGAATACCACCTGGACGATCCCTTCTCGGTCGCGCAGATCGACGAAGATGACGCCCCCATGATCCCGGCGGCGGTGCACCCATCCCATGAGGACTACTTCTTTTCCCGCGTCGGCAGCCGTGACATGCCCGCAGTATTGCGTTCTCTTGATTTTCGATATGAAGTCGGACAAAGTGCCTTACCTCCCCAACATATTCAACAGAGCCGTTTCCGCATCCTCGAGCCCGATCGGCTGCTGGGCGCTGTCCTTCATATCCCGGAGCAGGGCCCTTTTTTCCTGGAGTTCCCTCTCGCCCAGGATGAGGGTATAGCGGCATCCCAGCTTGTCGGAGCGCTTCATCTGGCTCTTGAGGCTCCGTGCCCCGTAGTCTGTCTCGACCCAAAGGCCCGCTATCCGCAGTCGGTTGCAGAGGACAAAGCCGTAATCCTGCGCTTCCTTCCCGAGAGCGGCGATGAAAAGATCGGGTGCTCGGATGACGTCCTCGTCGGAGATGGGGGCTACGGTGAGGAGCCGCTCCAACCCGACTGCAAAGCCGATCCCGGGGCTTGGCGGGCCGCCCAGGTCCTCCACGAGCCGGTCGTAGCGTCCCCCGCCGGCAATGGCGTTCTGGGCACCGAGGGAGCCCGAGGTCACCTCGAAGGCTGTTTTCGTGTAATAGTCCAGACCGCGGACCATCCGCGCGTTGACCGTGAAAGGGATTTCGAGACACTTCAGGCTTGACTGGACCTCGCCGAAATGATCCCGGCACGCCTGGCACAGGAAATCAATCAGCAAGGGCGCCGTTGCCACGATTTCCCGGCACCCTTCGATCTTGCAATCGAATACCCGTAGCGGGTTGGTCGAGAGGCGTCTCTGGCAGTCTTCGCAGAGGCTGCCGCTGCTTTTTTGCGACAGATACGTGTGGATCACCTCCCGGAAGGCCGGGCGGCACGCTGGGCATCCCAGGGAATTGATCTCGAGCTGAGCATCGGCAACTCTGACGCCACGCAGGAAGTGCATGAGCATCAGGATAACCTCGGCATCCACGCGCGGGTCTGTCGAGCCGAGCAGTTCCGCATTGAGCTGGTTGAACTGGCGGAACCGACCTTTCTGGGGTCGCTCGCGACGGAACATGGGACCGAGGGTGAAGAGCTTCACCAGGGTTTCCGACGCATAAAGGGTATGCTCCAGGTAGGCCCGCATGATCGAGGCCGTCGCCTCGGGCCGCATCGTCAGGGATTCATCCCCGCGGTCCGTGAAGGTGTACATTTCCTTTTCG
>DATJQN010000366.1:0-17853 GCA_035505775.1 Rectinemataceae bacterium
CTCGTTGTCCTGAAGCTTGTCCTTCTTGAAGGCCACGTTGTCCGACTCCTCCAGGTAGAGGAGCGGATAGCCGCTGTTCTTGGCGAGGCTGCAGCCGCTGACCTCGATGCCGTCCGACGAGGTAAAGGAAAGGGCGCTGGAACTGCAGTCCTGGATGCTGC
Source organism: Rectinemataceae bacterium (assembly GCA_035505775.1). Lineage (GTDB taxonomy): Bacteria > Spirochaetota > Spirochaetia > Treponematales > Rectinemataceae > JAJXZP01. The sequence goes on from DATJQN010000366.1 coordinate 162, forward strand.
TCCTGGTGATGCGGACATCCCGGACCTCCGAAAGTTCCACGCCATTTGTGGTGGGACCGTCAAGCAGACTCCGGTCGAGGAAAAGGCCGCTCACGGATTCCGCATACAGCGTTCCGCCCGAGACCTCGGCCCCCGCCTTGGGGCGTCGTACGATGGTCAGGTTGTCGAGCGTCACGTTCCTTCCGCCGTAGATTCCGAGTACGTAGGCGGTGGCCGAGTCGGAGACGATGTGCGCGCCGTCCATGCCGCGGATCGTGAGGTTGACGGCGTTGTGAATCCCGAGTTCCTTACCGTCATCGTAGTCGTTCCAGGAGACGAACGTGCTCGTGAAGGAATAGCCGGCGGAGAGGAGATAGTCCCCCTTTGCCAGCACGATGGTCCGATTCGAGCCTATGTTCGCGAGAAAATCCTTCACCGTCGCGACTCGGAAGGTCGGTTGGCTCTGCCCGCCCTGACCATAACCCAGCACACCCAGCGCGAGAAGCGCCGTGGCGACGAGAACCGACCTGCGAAAAGGCTGCATTGCTACCTCCGGCGGGGCTGACGGAAGGACCGACCGACCGTCACCGCTCCCAACGCGCTGATTCTAGCGTGTCGCAGCGACAATAGCAAAGGTTCGGAGGCTCGGTGACGCCCGGCGGCGAAGGGCCCGCGGTACCTGAGCCTCTTGGTGCCGGCTCCGCGGGGGGCTCAGCTTCCCGGGCTCTTCCTTCTGGGCGGCGCCAGGGCCATCTCGAGATTGCGCTTGATGCGCGGATCGTCGGGGGTGATCAGAGCGGCCGCCCGGAAGCGCTCGGCCGCCTCCTCCTTCTTGCCCATCCTCCAGAGCAGAGCACCCAGATTGTTGAGGGCGGTCGCATCCTCCGGCTCCAGCTCGAGCAGACGCTCGTAGACGGAGAGTGCGTCCTCGAGCTTTCCGGCCGAGGCCAGGTCCGCTCCCCGCCGCGCCAGGACCCGCCAGTCCCGGTCCTCGCTGATGTTCGGGCGCCCGCGTGGTTCCGGCCGGGCAAAGGATCGCAGCTCGCAGGCCAGGATGACCGCGTCATCTGCGCGGGGCAGGCCGCCGCAGAACTCGTCCAGTCTCGAGAGTATCGTGGCGGGAATCTCGCCGACACCGACCGCCGAGCATTCCCGCAGCGTCTCGACGAGGCGTTCCCGTCCGTAGCTCTCCCCGCGCAGATTCCGGGTACCGGTGACGCCATCGGTGTAGAGGATGATCCGGTCACCCTCTTCCAGTCGCGTGTCGCCCCTCGTGAACTTCGCGGCCAGAAGGACCCCGAGCGCGGGCCCTGCCGTGCCCAGTTCCTCCACGATGCCCGTCCGGCGCCGGACGAGCAGGGCGGGGGGATGTCCCGCGCTCGCAAAGGAGAGGGCTCCGGATTCCAGGTCGAGCGAGGCGAAGAAGGCCGTGACGAAGTGCTCGGAGTCCCCGAGTACCCCCGACAGCTCTTCGTTCACCGACTCGAGAACTTCGGTGATCTCCACGCCCCAGCTCGCCCGGGCCCGGAAAAACGACTTGACGAGCGCCGCGATGAGGGCCGCCGTGACCCCGCGTCCCGAGACGTCGGCGGCGAGAAGGGTGTAGCCGTTCTTGCCGGCCCGCACCGCGTCGTAGAGATCACCTCCCGTATTGTCGCAGGGCTCGTACAGGGCGCCAAAGTTGATCTCCGCGCGGGCAGGCAGCTCCTCGGGGCGCGGGACAATGCGTCGCTGCATCCGCAGGGCCATTCTCGATTCGCGCAGGCGGAGCTCGTCGCGGTTGTTAAGTTCCTGGTTTGCCGCAGCCAGTTCCGCGGTCCTGGAGAGCAGACTTTCCTCGAGTTTCCGAATCCTCAATTCGCCGGCATCGGCGGCCGCTCCAAAGGTCTCACTCGCATCTTCCTTGCGTCTGCTCGCATCCTCGGCCCGTTGCTGCTCCGCCGTGCCGCTCCGCTTCCCGTTCCGGGCGGAGGCGCGACGCAGCGCGCCCTGCGCGACCGAAGTGTAGCTTCTGACAATGGCCCGTGCGACAAGCAGGAATGCGAGGGCCGCGGCGAGCGCGAGGCTGCCGAGCAGCGCCCAGCGATATGCCGGGTCGGCGGCCACCCGGGGGAGTAACTCCCAGCCCAGGCCGGCGGCGGCGAGCGCGAGAAGCATGATTGCCCATGATGCAGCGAATATTCCGAACGGACGTGTGAGGCGCATGGTGCGGCTGCCTCCCTATTTATCTGAAGGAAGTGTAGATGAGCCGCTCCGGGCGGTCAATTATGCGGGGAGGCCGGCAGCGGCGGAGAGGGGAGGAGCGCCGTACCGTCGGCCGATGAGGGTGACGGCCTTTGCCCCCTTCCCGTCGGGGCCAGCAGCGCTGGCCGCCAAAGACCGATCAAATTGAACGTATACTATGCTAAAGTGATCATATTGCGCATGTTTCCGGCTCCCTGTATCATCGAATGGTAAAACGAGGGGGAAAGCGATGATCGAGACACGGGCTCCGGTATTCGGCATCTACGAGAAGGCTCTCCCCCCGCATGACGACTGGAACCGGATCCTGGCCTCCGCAGCGGAGGCCGGCTACTCCTATGTCGAGATGTCCATTGACGAATCGGATGGACGGCTCGGCCGACTCGACTGGAGCCCGCGGCAAAGGGGCGAGCTCCGCGCGGCGGTCGATTCCACCCGCATTCCGGTGCGTTCGATCTGCCTCTCCGGTCACCGCCGCTTCCCCTTCGGAAGCGCGGAGCCCCGGGTGCGCGAGCGCGCGAGGGACATCATGCGGAAGGCCCTCGATCTGGCGGTCGATGTGGGTGTCCGCACCATCCAGCTCGCCGGCTACGACGTGTACTACGAGCCCTCCACGGGCGACTCGCTCAGCCGATTCCGGGAGGCTCTGCACTGGGCTGTCGGTCTGGCGGAGGAAGCCCAGGTCATGCTCGCCATGGAGATCATGGACACGCCGCTCATGGGCACGATCAGCCGGTGGCTCGAATATGCCCGGGCCATCCCGAGCCCCTGGTTCCAGGTCTACCCCGACATCGGCAATCTCTCCGCGTGGAGCTCGTCGGTCTCCGAGGAACTGGGAAAGGCGGCGGGGCGCATCGTGGCGGTGCATCTGAAGGATACGCTCCGGCCGCGCGCGGACTTCGCCGGGCAGTTCAAGGAGCTCCCCTTCGGCAAGGGCGAGGTGGACTTCGTCGCCGCGTTCAGGACCCTCGCCCGCCTGGGCTTCCGCGGCTGCTTCCTCGTCGAGATGTGGACCCACTCCGCGCCGGATCCCGTAGCCGAATGCCGGGCAGCACGCGAGTGGCTGCTTGGGAAAATGGCCGAAGGGGGCTGCCTGTGAGCCGGACGGACCGCATCAAGGTGCTTGCTCTCGACCTCGACGGGACTGTCCTCGCCCCGGGAAACCGACTGTCACGGCGGAATGTCGAGGCCGTGGAGGCCTTCCGCAGGCGGGGGGGTCTTGTCGTGGTCGCGAGCGGCCGGGCCCGACGTTCGGCGCTTCCCTGGGCCCTGCGGCTCGGAGGCGCCTCAGCCCTCGTCTGTCACAACGGCGCGGCCGTGTACGAGCTGGACGGGAAGGGCTCCGTCGTCCTGCCGGCCGCGATGCCAGGCGCAGAGGCCGCCGCCCGGGCGGGCAACGCCGAGTCCCCGGAAAAGGCGGCGGGATCGATGCCTCCCCCGCAGGCCGAGGGAGTGGGGCGGCTCATCGCGGAGACGCGGCTGCCCGAGGAGGTCTGTCGGCGGCTTGTCGCGCTCTCGCGTGAAGTGGGCGTGCATTTCCACGGCTTTGCGGAAGACGCCTGGCTTTACGAGTGCAGCCGCCCCGGCACCCCGGTCTACGAGGCGCGATCCGGCTTTCCGGGTCTCGTCGTGGACTTCGACACCATTCCCAGCCTCGCCTTCCACAAGGCAATGTTCGTGGGGGAGCCGGGCCCCGAGATCGACAGCATCGCTGGCCGCGCGCGGGAGCTCTGCTCGGACTCGGCCACCGTGCTCTTCTCCGGACCCGGATTTCTCGAGATCGTGGCCGCCGGGGTCTCGAAAGCCCGGGGTCTCCGGGCCTTCCTCGACCGCCGGCAGCTCGCACTGGAGGAGGTATTCGCCATCGGCGACGCCGAGAACGACGAGGAGATGCTCCTCGCGTCGGGTATCGGCGTGGTCATGGGCGATGCGCCGGCCGAGCTCAGGGCCCGGGTCGGCCGCGTGACCGCGGGGATCGCGGAGGATGGAGCCGCCCTGGCCATCGAGGCCTTTCTCGCCGGCCGCCTCTAGGCCGCGGCGCCCCGGAAGGCGGCGCCACACGGCAGCGCGATGCCACCGCCACGCTGAGCCGCCGCGGTGCCGCCGCTGCGCCTACAGGAAGGCCGGGTAGGGCAGATCGTCCTCGCCCTGGAACACGTCTTCGAAGCCGCGCGGGTAGTGATACTCCATCTTGTCCTTGTCCGCCGGATAAACGAACTTGCCCCCGACCTGCCAGATGAAGGGCTTGAAGCCGTACTGCAGCCGCTCGCGCCGCATCTCCCAGAGCACACGGATCTCGCGCGTGTCCGCCTGGAAATTCGACCATATGTCGTGGTGGAAGGGAATGACGACCTTCGCGTTGAGCGATTCCGCCATCCGCAGGATGTCTATCGAGGTCATCTTGTCGGTGACGCCGCGCGGGTTCTCCCCGTAGGAGCCGAGTGCGACGTCGACGACATGGTCGTTGCCGTGCTTGGCGAAGTAATTGGAATAGTGCGAGTCGCCGGAGTGGTAGAGACTGCCGCCGCTGGTCTTGAAGAGATAGTTGACGGCTATCCGGTCCATATCCTGGGGAAACTTGCCTTTCAGCGAAACGTCGGCCGGGGCGGTGATGAGCGCGGTACGATCGAAGGACTCGAGGGCCAGGATCTCGATGTCCCTGACTTTCACGGAGTCTCCCGGTTTTACGGTCACGCATCGGGCCTCGGGAACCCCCCATTCCTTCCAGAGCTTCACGCAGGACGCAGGCCCGATGAATTTCACGTCCGGTCCGCAGTTCTTGAGCACGGCCGCCGCGACATTCGCGTCGATATGGTCGCCATGATCGTGGGTGGCGAGCACGGCGTCAATCTTCGTGATGGCGAATGGATCGAGGACGAAGGGCGTGGTCCGCAGGTTGAGTTGGAGCTTCTGCACGCCGGTCATGCGCTGCATCTGGTGCTGCGGAGTCATGAGGGGATTCTTGTGCGTCTTCTTGCCGGAGCCGACCCAGAAGTCGACGGACAGGTTGGCCCCGCCGGCCGACTTCAGCCAGATGCCCGTGCAGCCGAGCCACCACATGGCAAAGCTTCCGGGGGCAACGACCTCGGCCTCGATCTCCTCGTTGAGCCAGGTGCCCCACTCCGGGAAGGTGCCCAGTATCCATGAGTCCCGCGTGATCGTGTCGACCTTTGCCATGCTTGTCTCCTTGGTGCCGGCCTTCACGGCCACTCGCGCTCGATGGCCGCCCGGAAGGCCTTCGCGGCGGCGGCGGGGTCGGCCGCCCCATAGAGCGAGCGCCCCGCGATGAAACATTTCACGGGGATGCCCCGGAATCGCGCAACGTCCTCGGGCTCGAGTCCGCCCGTGACCGATACTTCGAGGCCCATGCCAGCGAGCTTTCGTATGGTCGCGATGTCGGTCTCGTCCCAGGTTTTGCCCGCCGCCTGGGCGTCCCGGCCCCGGTGGAAGACGACCTGCCGGAGCCCCGCGCGCATCCATTCTGCGGCCAGCTCGAAGGTCCAGTCGCCGTAGAGCTCGACCTGGACGTCGCCCTGGTGCCGTTTCGCGACCTCGAGCGCACTCTTCATCGTGGCCAGGGGCGCGTTGCAGATCACCGTCATCCAGGTCGCCCCGCGCGAGAAGACCATGTCGGCGAGGACCGAGCCAGCGTCCGCGGCCTTCAGGTCGGCCAGCAGGACATGCCGGGGGTGGGCGGCGCGCAGAGCCGCGACGGCTCCGGCACCCTCGGCAAAACAGAGGATGGTCCCCGCCTCGAGGACATCCACTTCGGGCGCGAGGATTCGCGCCGCCGCGAGTGCCGAAGGGAGATCGGTATGGTCGAGTGCGACCTGGAGCATGGGCCGGTTCACGCTGTCCTCCTGGGTTCCTGTCGATTGCGCGCGGGCGAGCGTCTCCCCCCGGAGAATCCCTGGTTGAGGATCAGCGCGAGCAGGATGACGATGCCTGTCGAAATGGGGTGATAGGGGGCGGCCACGTTCAGAAGATTGAGGCCGTTCTCTATGAAGGCGACCATGATGGCGCCGATCAGGGCGCCGGCGACCGAGCCCTTGCCCCCGAGGAGACTCGTCCCGCCGACCACCAGGGCAGTGAGTACGTCGAGCTCGATGCCGGAAGCCGCTGCGGCGAAGGACTGCTGCGTCAGTGAAGCCAGCACGATGCCGCCGATGGCCGCGGTTCCGCCGGAGACCGCGTAGGCGGCCATGCGGGTCCTGTCGGGATTGACGCCGGAGAGCTTCGCCGCCACCTCGTTGGCGCCGACCGCTATGGTCCGCCGGCCGAACGAACTCCTCGTGAGGAGCACGTGGCTCGCGGCGATGAGGATCAGCATTATGTAGATGGGATTGGGCAGGCCGAAGGTCCTGCCCCCTCCGATCGCGATGAACTGCGCGGGCTTGAGCACGGACTGCATGCCGCCGTGGGAGACCACCATGGCCACGCCGTAGAGATAGGTTTTCGCGGCCATGGTGACGATGAAGGCGTTGACCCTGAATTTGGCGGTGATGACACCGTTGAAGAGACCGATGAAGGCCCCGAGCAGAATGGTGAACAGGATGCTGACCATCCAGTTGATCCCGGCCCGGTTCATGAGTATGTCCACCACGATTCCGGTCAGGGCGGCGATCGAGCCGATGGACAGGTCGATTCCGCCGGTGATCGGCGCGTAGATCGCGCCGGACGCGAGAATGCTGATGACGCAGACCGACCAGAGCACATTGGACAGGTTGCTGATGGTGAGGAAGCGGGGCGACACGATCGTGAGGACCGCCATGAGGAGGAGGAGGACGAGGGGGAGCCTGAGATCGGCCTTCAGTCGCTTCATGTTCATCGGCGTCCTCCTTCCAGGATCCCAGAGGATGCGAGCAGCACGTCTTCCTCGGTGACGATGCCCTCGTCGAATTCCTTGATGACCCTGCCCTTCCGCAGCACGATGATCCTGTGGGAGAGGCGCGTCAGCTCCTGGAGGTCGGACGAGACGAGGATGACTGCTACTCCCCGCGCCGCCAGGCGCTCGATGTTCGCGTAGATTTCTTCCTTCGCGCCGATGTCGATCCCGACCGTCGGCTCGTCGATGATGAGCAGCTTCAGGTCGCGGATCAGCCACTTGCCGAGCACCACCTTCTGCTGGTTGCCACCGGAGAGCGTACCCACGGGAATCTCCGGCAGATCGGGCTTGATGTTCATCATCTCGATGCCGCGCCGGGCCAGGACAAGCTCACGCTTCCCGCTCACCATCCCCATGCGGGTGAGGGCGTCGAGATTGGTGATACCCAGATTGCGGGTGATGGCTATCGCGGACATGATCCCCTGCAGCCTGCGCTCCTCCGGCACGAGTCCGATGCCCGAGGCGATCGCGGCGCGCACCGAGGGCCGGTAGGGCCTGCCGAGGTACCTGACAGTCCCCTCGTCATGCGGGTCGATGCCGAATATGGCCCGGACAAGCTCGGTCCGGCCCGAACCGACGAGGCCGCCGAAGCCGAGGATCTCGCCCCGGTGCAGGGAGAAGGTGATGCCCTGGAAGCGGCCCAGCGAGGAGAGGCCATCCACTTCCAGCACGACCTCCCCGTCGGCCCGCCTGAGGCGGTGCCTCGTGTCGTTCTCGCTCAGGCTGCGGCCGATCATGAGCCTGATGATCTCCGCAGGATCGATCTTGCCCTTGTCGAGGACTGCAACTTTCCGGCCGTCGCGCAGCACGGTGACCCGGTCGGAGAGATCGAAGACCTCCTCCATCCGGTGGGATATGTACAGCACGCTGATGCCCTTGGCCTTGAGCGAGCGTATGATCTCGAACAGCCGGTTGGCCTCCGCCGAGGTGAGGGAGCTCGTGGGCTCGTCCATGATGATGAGGGAGGCCCTCGCGGAAAGCGCCTTCAGTATCTCGACCGTCTGACGCTGGGCGATGCTCAGCCTGTCTATGATGTCGGTCGGACGGAGCTCGAAGCCGTAGCGACCGATCAGGTCCTGGGCCTGCTCGTTCATCCTCCGGACGTTGATGAGCCTCGTGCGCCCAAGCATGGGCTCCTTCGTCAGGAAGATGTTCTGCGCAACCGTCATGCCGGGGATCAGGCTGAGCTCCTGGTAGATGACGGCAATCCCGAGCTCCTGCGCAGCCTGCTTGGAATGCTCGCGCGGGACCGTCTTGCCGTCGAACACGATCTCGCCGGCATCCCGGTCCGTGACTCCGGTGATGATCTTGATGAGGGTCGACTTGCCAGCTCCGTTCTCCCCGACCAGCGCATGTATCTCTCCGCGCCTCATCTCGAAGTCGACGTCGGTGAGTACCTGGGGGCCCGAATAGGACTTCGCAATAGCCCGACAGTCCAGCAGGACTTCCGTCCGGTCCGTCTCAGCGTTCATGCATGCATCCTCCCGGCCCGCGCCTAGGCCGCCTGGCCGTCGGCGGCCGCCTCGCGACGGCGGCGCGCGGTCCGTGCGGCGGCGGACTCCGCTATGTCCTTGTACCAGACGTCGACGATCACGGTGAGCACGATGATGCCTCCGACGACGATCGGCTGGATCCAGGGCGAGATGCCGAGCTGGGTTATGCCGTTCTTGATGAGAGCCAGGAAGAGGGCGCCGATCACGGTTCCCCAGACGTCGCCCACCCCGCCGGTGAAGGGAGTGCCACCGATCACCACGGCGGCGATGACGTCCATCTCCGTGCCGATGCCGAGGTCGGGCATCGCGGTCATCATCCTGGAGGAGATGAATACCGCGGCCAGGGAGGCGCAGAGCCCCGAGAATATGTAGACGCCTATGAGCGTACGTGTCGTATTGATGCCCGAGAGACGGGCGGCGGTCATGTTGGCGCCGACCGCGTATACATTGGTCCCGGCCCTGGTTCTCTTGAGGAAGGTGTTCGTCAGGAATGCCAGGAGAAAGAAGGCGGGAGTGACGATGTACAGGGGGCCGACCTGGCCTCCGAACCACAGGTAGGTCGGATCCTGGATATACACGTTCTGGACGAAGCCGGTGGCATCCCTGACTGCGATGACGAGCGCCAGGCCGCTCAGAATGCCTCGCATGGCCAGGGTCACGATGAACTCGGGGAGCTTGAAACGGGTGATGAAGAATCCGTTGAGCGAGCCGACGACCGCTCCCGCCAGCATGGAGAGCGGGAGGAATACGAGTACCGGAATCTTCGTGTAGGAGAGGAAATTGACGGCGATCATCGAGGTGACGGCGATCACGGCCCCGATGGACATGTCGATCCCCGCCGTGATCATGACCAGCGTAAACCCGATGGCTACGATGCCGGTCAGCGAGCCTTCCTGGAAGATGGTCATGATGTTGTCCATGGTCAGGAAGACGGGATGCGCCAGCGTCAAGGCGCCGCCAATGGCGACCATGAGCCCGATCAGGATGAGACGTCGAAATCCGGTTACTGTCATGGGGGCCTCCGGAACGCGGCGGCCACGCGGCCGCCGCGCGAACTCATCGGACTACCAGCGATCCTGGGCGGGAATCTGCGCGATGGTGTCCTGCATGGCGGCGAAGGGCTTGATCTGGATGATGTCGGTCTTGCCGGACTTGGCGGGACCGAGGCCCTTGGAGAGCCGGTCGAGCAGCATCTTCGCGACGAGGGAACCCTGCTCGAAGCAGTTGTTGTAGGCCGTGCCGGCTATCTTGCCCTGCTCGATGAGGGCGAGGGTGCTCTTCTGGCCGTTGGCTCCCCAGATCTTGATCTGGGAAAGCCTGCCGGCGGAATCGGCGGCGATCATCGCGCCCTCGGCCATGTTGTCGTTGACCGCGAATACGCCGTCCAGCTTCTGGTTGGCCTGGAGGAAGCTGTTCATGATCGTGATGGCGTTTTCCTTCTTCCAGCCCTCGGCGACCTGGGCGCCGACGATCTTGATGTTCGGATAGAGCTTCGCGAGAGCCGTGCGGAATCCCTTCTCGCGGTTGACGCCGAGGGTGGCCCCGGGCGGCGACTCGATGATCGCCACGTTGCCGGCTCCCTTGAGCTGCTTGCCCATCTCCTGCCCGACGAGGTAGCCGGCGTCGATGTCGGCCATCTGGACGCTCGCGGTGTGCGGCTGGATGGTGGCCGTATTGAGGGTGATGACGATAATGCCCTTGCTTTCGGCGTTCTTCACCGAGGCGGAGAGGGCGGCGGCATCGACGGGCTGCAGCACGATGGCGTTGCACTGCTGGTTGATCAGCGTATCCATCATGGAAACCTGGGTCTGCGCGCTCAGCTGCGGATCGAGGGCCTGGACGGTCACGTTCGGATTGTCCCGGAACACGCGCATCATGCCCTCTTGCCATGCATTCGTGTTGGGCTGCCCGATGCTGGTGGGCAGATAGCCGATCTTGAAGGTCTTGCCGGAGGCCTGAGCTCCCAACGAGAGCGTCGCTGCCAGGCAGATGCACAGTGCCGCGAAAAACTTGGTCTTCGCCACGATGATCCTCCTTAGAGAGTCCGCCCTCTGAGAGGTCGGTAGGGGGATCGTAAACCCATAATGCTCAGTTCGCAAGAGAAATCTCTCATATTTAGACCGATTATTCAATCAACAGCCCATTTAATGTATCAAATGATCATTTTATGATCATTTCTAGGCTATCAGGACTTCAATTCCCAGATCCTGAAGGCCTTTTCGGAACTCCTCGGGGCATTTGTCGTCGGTCACGACCACCTGCACCGAGGAAAGGGGCGAAGACACGAAATTGGATACCTTCCCCATTTTCGAATAGTCGGCCAGGACAATGACCTTGCCGTGGGTGTTCTGGATCATAGCCTGGTTGATGCTGCATTCCTGATAGACGCTCGTCGTCAGCCCCTTGTCCAGGCTCAATCCGTTGGTTCCAAGTATGGTGTTGCTGCTGTAGATGTCCCGCATGGTATTGAGGGCGAACTCCCCCACCAGGGACTGCGACTGGTCGCGGTATTCTCCGCCCAGAATCATCAGCTCGATGGCCGGATCCCGCTCCGCGCCGATGGCCGCGGCGTTGTTCGTAATGACCCGTATCTTCTTGTGCCTGAGGGCATGGAGGAAGAAGAGGACGGTCGAGCCGCTGTTCATGAACAGGATATCCTCGTCGGAGATCAGCTGGACCGCCCGCTCGGCGATCCGCTTCTTCTCCGCGATGTTGATGACCCCTTTGTCGACGAGGCGGCGCTCGGGCAGGATATCCGTCTGAGGCAGGACAGGGGCGGCCCCGCCATGCCGCCGGACGAGAAGGCCTTTTCTGCACAGGTAGTCCAGGTCCCTGCGCACCGTGACCTGGGACACGGCGAGCGCTTCGCTGAGCTCCTCGACGCGGGCGCTACCCCGCTCGCGAAGCATGTCGATGATACGCATCTGCCTGTCATGCACAATCGAGCCGGATGCCATGGTCGTCCCAATCGCCCGGTCCATGCCGAGCATTTCGCTTTGGAATGATCAAAATTATCATATTTCCCAGGCTATCGAAAGGGAAATCAACATTTTTCGCTCATTTTTGCCCGTCGGGTCTCGACAGCTCCGCATCCGACCTGCTATGACGCATAGTGAAGGGTATTCAGAGCTTCGGGGAGGAGTACATGAAGCGAGGCCTGGTCTCACTCGACCTCGGCACGACCAGCATGCGGGCCATCCTCTTTGACAAGGAAGGCCGGGCCCTGGGTGCCGCGGGGCGCCCCACCGCCCCCCTCCACTACTCCGACGGCCGTGTCGAGCAGGACCCCGCCCTATGGCGCTCCGCCCTGCCGGAAATCCTCGCCGGCTGCGCGGAACTCGCCCGATCCATGGAGGTCGAGATTGTCGCGCTCGCCCTCACCTCCCAGCGTTCCTCGGTAATACCGGTGGACGCCCGGGGTGAGCCCCTCTCCGCGGCCATCATGTGGCAGGACCAGCGGACGGAATCCCTCTGCCGGGAGCTTGCCGACAGTACGGCCTTCGTCTACGGCAGGACCGGGCTGCGCATCGGACCGGTGTTCTCCGCGATCAAGATGACCTGGTTCCGGCGCAACGAACCCTCGATCTACGCGGCCTGCCACAAGATGCTCGGCATTCACGACTACGTCCTCCATCTGCTCACGGGACGGTTCGTGACCGACCGCTCCCTGGCCAGCCGCACGAATCTCTTCAACCTGCAGTCCGGCGCCTGGGACCCCGAGCTCATCGAGCTCTTCGGTCTGGACGGCCGGCTGCTCTGCGACCTCGTCGATCCGGGCTCGGTCGTGGGCGGTCTCGGGCCGGCCATGGCGGAGGTGACGGGCCTGGCCGAGGGAATTCCCGTGATCTCGGCCGGGGGCGACCAGCAGTGCGCCGCCCTCGGTCTCGGGCTCCTGTCGCCCGGCCACATGGTCGCGAACACGGGCACGGGATCCTACATCATCGGGCTCGCCGCGCAGCCCGTGTTCGATCCGGGCATGCGCCTCTCCTGCAACGTCTCCGCCATCGCCGGCCGATACATCGTCGAGGCGGGGGTGCTGAGTTCGGGCTCGCTGTATGCGTGGTTCAGGGACCGATTCTACACCGGCGGAGACGCCTCCGCCGGCCCGGAGCTCGGCGCCGGGGGCTTCGACCTGATCAACGAGGAGGCCGCCCAGTCCCCTCCCGGCGCCAACGGGGTCATACTCCTCCCGCATTTCAAGGGCGCGGGTAGCCCGCACTGGAACCCCTCGGCCTCGGGGATCTTCTTCGGCCTCAACCTGGGGACGAAGCGTGGCGACATGGCGCGGGCGGTCCTGGAGGGCATCGCCGCGGAGATGGCCCAGAGTATCGAACTGATCGAGAGCCTGACCGGCCCCGCCAGGGAGCTTCGGGTTGCCGGAGGGTTGACCAACTTCCCGCTGTACAACCGCATCCAGGCCGACATGTACCGGCGCAGCGTCCTCCGCTCCGCCGACCCGGAGGCCACTGCGCGGGGGGCATGGATCTCGGCCGTGGTTGCCCTGGGCCTCTATCCCGATCACGCTGCCGCCCAGTCGGCGCTGTCGGGGACAAGGGCCGCCGCCGGCGAGGTCACGAGCCGCTTCGAGCCGGAGGCCCACACGGCAGAACTCTACGCCCGACTCCGGGCGCGGGCGGCGACGATCTACGCCGCCCTCGATTCGGGCGGAGCCTACCGCATCACATCAGACTGACCGGATCGACATCGACCTCGATGCGTACGGAGGAAGCCGGGCGATAGAGCTCGATGAGCTTCGAGAAGGCGCGGTGCGCCGGGGCAAAGTCCATGCTCCGCACGATGACCTGCCATCGATAGGTTCCCGCCACCATGCCGAGCGGGCACTCCGCGGGGCCCAGCAACTCGGCCTCGCCCGGCAGGTGCTCGGCCGCCAGGGCGGCGAACTCGTGCGCGGCCTGGACGGTCCGGTCGCGGTCCTTGGACCGCAGCACCACCCGGATGAGCCTCCCGAAGGGGGGGAAGCCGAGCTCCGCCCGCGTCGACAGTTCCGCGGAGTAGAACGAATCCAGGTCGATCGCCGAGGCCGCGCGTATCACGGGACTCTCCGGCCGATAGGTCTGCACGATGACCTGACCGTCCGGCGAAAAGCGTCCGGCCCGGCCGGCCACCTGCACGATGAGCGAAAAGGCGCGCTCGGCGGCCCGGAAGTCCGGGAGGTTCAGGGTCGTGTCGGCGAGCACGACGCCGACGGTCTTCACGCCGGGGAAGTTGAGACCCTTGGCCACCATCTGCGTGCCGAGCAGGATGTCCGTGCGACCGTCCTTGAAATCCGAGATGATCGACTCGAGCTCTCCCCGTCGCGAGACGGAGTCGGCGTCGAGTCTGCGGATCCGGAAACCCGGGAAGATCCGGGCGGCCTCCTCCTCGATCCGCTCGGTGCCGAATCCCGACCAGCCGACGTCGAGGGACCCGCAGGCCGGGCAGGCGGTCGGGGGCGGGCTGCGGAAACCGCAGTAGTGGCAGACCAGGGCGTTCCGGTCCTTGTGGTAGGTGAGGGCCACGGAGCAGTGCTTGCAGCGGATCTCATGTCCGCAGGTATTGCAATGGTAGAAGTAGGCGAAGCCCCGCCGGTTGAGGAAGAGAATAGACTGGCGCCCCGCGGCCTTGGCTTCGCGGATGGCCTCGGCCAGACGCCGGGAGATGGGTCCGGATTCCAGACGCATGTCGACTATCTCGACCCCGGGGACCGCCCCTCCCGCGAGGCGCCTGGTCAGGGTCAGCCGCTCGATCCCTCCCTTGGTCATGAGGTCCCAGGCCTCGACCGAGGGCGTGGCGCTTCCCATGACGAGGCGGGCGTTTTCGACCGCCCGGCGACGCATGGCGACCTGCCGCGCATGGTACCGCGGGCTGGCCCCGGACTTGTATCCGCCCTCGTGTTCCTCGTCTATCACGATCAGACCGAGCCGCTTCACCGGCGCAAAGATGGCGCTTCGGGCGCCGATCACGACCCGCGCCTCCCCGCGAAGGATGCGCCGCCATTCGATGAGGCGCTCCGACCCGGTGAGGCGGGAGTGGAGCACGGCGCAGGTTTCGCCGAAGCGCAACGTGGCGGCCTCGACCACCTGGCCGGTGAGGGCGATCTCCGGCACGAGATAGATGACCCCGCGACCTTCGGCCAGCGTGGCCTCGGCCGCGCGGAGGAAAACCTCGGTCTTGCCCGTTCCCGTGAGTCCGTAGAGGTACCAGCTCCCGGACTCTTTCCGCGTTATGCGGTCCAGGGCTTCGCGCTGTTCCGTGGAGAGCTCATGCCCTTCCGCGGAGATGGCCAGGTCGTCGATCCCCTCGATCTCCATCTCGGAGTCGGAGGGAGGCGGAATGGAATCCTCTTCCTCCGCCGCGCCGGACGGATCGGCCCCTGCATCCTCCGTGGCCTCGCCGTAGGAGCCGCCGCCGGAGGCGAGGCTGCGCCTGCCCCGCGGCGGCCGTCTGCCCGAGGGAAGCATCGCGGCGAGAGCCTCCCCCTGGCCGCAGAAGTACATCCCGGACAGCCAGCGCGCAAGCTCGACACTCGCCTCGTCGAACAGCGCCTCGGCGTCGATCGTGCGCGTTATGCGCTTGAGCTTTGACTCCTCGATCGGGGTCGCGTCGGGCTCGCCGACCACGTAGCCGGTGGCCTCGCGGGCTCCCAGCGGGGCGACCACCCTTCGGCCCGTCGACGCTGGCTTCTCGTCGGAGTTCCGGTACGTGAAGCTCCCGACCCGCGGCAGATCGAAGAGCACTTCGATGAATCTAGACATCTGCCCCGCGGCGAAGGGCGGCGTTCTCCCCCCCGCCGGCGGTTCCGGCCCCTTCGGGCGGAGGGCCGAACCCTGCCGCGGACGCGCCCTCGTCACCCTCACGGGCGAGGAAGTCCCGGAGCTTCTTGAGATCCTCCCAGGCGGGGCGTTTCAGGGACTCGTCCCGGAGCAGGGCGCTGGGATGGTAGGTGGCGATGAGGGGAAGTCCCTCGTAGCTGAGCCAGCGCCCTCTCAGCGCGCTGATTCCCTGCGTGGTGCCAAGGAGCGCCTGGATCGCCACCCTCCCCACGCAGAGCAGCACCTGCGGCCTGAGCAGGGCGATCTGGCGCCGGAGGTAGGACGAGCAGGCGTCCCGCTCGTCGGGAGCCGGATCGCGGTTGCCCGGAGGCCGGCATTTGACGACGTTGGCGATAAAGCAGTTCCGGTCGCGGTACAGATCGACCGAGGCGAGCATCCGGTCGAGCAGCTTTCCCGCAGGCCCCACGAAGGGCAGGCCCTGCACGTCCTCTTCGGCGCCGGGGCCCTCCCCTATCACCATGACGAGGGGCCGGTCCACGCCCTGACCCGGTACGGCCTTCCTGCGCGTGTCCCCGAGCCTGCACTTGCTGCAATCCCGGACTTCTGCGGCAATCGCCTCCAGGCTGTCAGCCTCCGGCACCCCGCTCCGGCCCGGTGCTTCGGGCGGATACGGCAGCGGGGAATCGGTCGGTTCGTCCGCGGCCTGCGTCCCATGCCCCGCCGGGCCCGATTGGTCCCCGAACGCCGGCTCCGGCCGTTCGTGGCGGATGCCGCCGCCGAGCCAATCCTCAAGGAGGTTCAGGCTGCGCCACAGCTGGAGCTTGTCCTCGGAACTCATGGCTGGAGCTCCGGGCCCACCAAGGCGCCCTCGATCTCCTTCTGTATGCGTCCGAAGGAGCGGATCGAGAGGAAGTTGGCCACGTAGTCTTCGCGTGCGATATGCAGCTTCTCGTCCTCGAGCAGCCGGGCGGCCACCGAAAGATTGCGCGCGGGGCTCTGGTCCAGCAGTTTCGAGGCCAACCAGTAGTAGACGATCAGATCCTTGGAGGGCAGGAGAAGTCCGGTCGTGAAGAAAAAGGAAGCCTCGGTAAGGAAGAACCGCGCCCGTTCCTCCTTGCCGCGCATGAAGGAGGTCTCGGACAGGAGCACGAGGAGCGTGAAGGTCGGCCAGAAGCAGGAGTGCCGCAGCCCGTGGGTGAGACCCTCGAGAGCCGTCGACTCGGCTTTCTTGCCCTCGCCGGCCATATGACGGCAGAGCGCAAGCGTTCGCAACGCGTCGACGCGGTCGAAGACATTCCGGATCTGGCCGGCGTAGAACTCGGCCTGCACGAAGCTGTCCCGGGCCAGGTCCCGGTCGCCGTAGAGCAGGGAGGAGATCGCGAGCATCGCGTTCGCCTGGGACAGAGAGGATTCGGACAGGGCTCCGAGCCCGAGCAGACGGCGCGCGGAGTCGCGCAGGCCCGAAAAGTCGCAGAGCTGCCATTGGATCTTGACCATGAGGTCGTAGGCGAAGAATCGCTCGGGAGTCCGCTCCTCGGCCAGATGCTCCAGGCTCCGGCTGACCGTGGCGAGGGCCTTGTCGTAGTCGCCCGTCAGCAGCTCGAACTCGGCGCGCGCTTCGGCGGCAGTCGAGGCATCGCCGCCGGGGATGGCCTCGCATTGAGCGACGAGGCGGCGCGCCTCGTCGGCCTCGTTCCGAATGGTGTGGGCCTCGGCGAGCATGCGGAGCACGCCCTGGACGCTCCGTGCCCGCACCTCGGAGCGCCGGTAATGGAAGAGGGCCTTCTGGCCGGTGAAAACCGCCTTCTGGAAGGAGTAGGTCATCACGTTGTACACGCAGATCTGATGGTAGGCGAAACCCATCAGGTTGGCGTCCTTGCGCACGATGGCCATTCTCATGATGTGCTGGAGCACGGCCTCCGACTCGTCGATCTTCCCGCTGTTGAACAGAATGGCGGACTTCGTGACAAGGAGCCTGAAGGCAAGCCGCTCCTCCGAGCGCAGCCTTCGCAGAAGGATGTCGATGTAGGGGAGGAACTCGTAGTTGTAGGTCGGCGTCGGGTCGTCGAGCATGACCTGCGCCGCCTCGGCGTAGCGTTCCGCGCGCACGAGGTGGTGGATCAGGCGGATGCGGTGCGGCCGTTCCCGCTTGAGCAGTATGTCCGCGATGAGACCGTGCAGGACGCGCTTGTTATGGTTGAGCAGGCTCGCGTACAGCGCCTTTTTGTAGACGTCGGCGCGGAAGGCGTAGGCATCTCCCTCCTGAACGAGGAGGCCGTCGCGGACGAAACGCTCGAGGGCCTGCTCCACCTCCCCGCCCG
>DATJQN010000367.1:0-9161 GCA_035505775.1 Rectinemataceae bacterium
ACAGCGCCGACAACCGCATCGCCGGCTGCGCCCGACGGCACGTTGATCATGTTGGCTATGATCTTCGTGCCCCCGGCGACTTCAAAGAAATTGTAGGCGGCTATGATGTCGCGGCTGCCCTTCACCTGGATTGTCAGCACGATCATCTCATGAGGAGAGATGTACAAGACAAGTCCGGTCAGCTTGCCGAGCCTGTAGAGGGAGCCGACATTGGGCCGGATGAACGAGTGCCTGTCACCCATCGTCCGTACATAGCTCTCATCGAAGAACGTTCCGAAGGCATCCTTGGTTTTCGCGGCGATCGTCACATTGAGCATTTTCGATCCTCCTGCGAGAGTCTCACCTGACTCTACGCGAGGATCCTGCCGCGGTCAACGTGCCGCCCCAAAGACCCCCGCCCTCAGAACAGCCGCCCGAACCACAGGAGGGAGAATCCCGCGCCGGCCAGCAGGAGCAGTGCCGCGGCGGCGCCGAAGAGTGCGGTGATTTCGGTCTTCTGCTTCTCCACCGAGAACTGGCTGCCAAGCAGTTGATAGATGCCGCGAAGACTCTCGGCCGAGTCGGCTCTGTAGTACCGGCCAAGCGTCGTGTCGGCAATGCTTTTGAGCGCGGCCTCGTCCAGTTGGGCCCGCATGGCCCAGCCGCCGAAACGCAGCACCTGTCCGTCGGTCGTGCCCAGGCCCACGGTGAAGATGCGCACGCCGAGATCGGCCGACTTGCGCGCGGCCTCGAGAGGGTTGGGTCCCGTGTTGGTCTGGCCGTCCGACAGGAGGATGATCGCCGCGGACTTGAAACTGCCCGGGGCGACCGGCGGGGGACTCTCCCCCTGGCTCGGCGCCGGGGCGCCGCCGAGCGGAGCCGCGGAGGGCGAACCGTTCGGGTACCCGGCGCCCAATGTCGATCCCTCCACCGGACCGATGTCGATGTGGCTGCCCTCGAAAATGGCGGAGAGCGAGGCCAGGATGCCGTTGCCGACAGCCGTGCCGTACTGGGGACGGAATCGATCGATAGCCGCGAGTACCTGGCTGCGGTCCTCCGTGGGGGCCTGCACGAGGGTGGCGGTGGCCGCGAAGGCCACGACGCCGATCCGCACGTCGCGGGGCTGGGCGCGGACAAAGTCGCGGGCCGCCGCCTGGGCCGCCTCGAGCCGCGAGGGAAGGATGTCCCGCGCCCGCATGCTTCCCGAGATGTCCATCGCCAGAATCACGGTCCCACGCAGGGAGGGGAGATCCACGGTCGCCGCCGGTCGCGCGATGCCGAACAGCAGTGCCGCCATGGACAGGAAGAGGAGCGCGGCGGGTATGTGCCTCCGCAGGCCGATTCCCCTGCCGAGCGCCTCATTCACGGTTCGCAGCGAGGCATAGCGCAGGGCCTGCCTCTGCCGACGCCGCAAGATGAGCAGATAGGCCAGCACCAGAAGGGGAAGTGCGCAGAGCGACCACAGGAGGGTGGGCCACAGAAAGGTCATGCGCCGCTCCTCCGCTCAGCGGTGACGCGACGTCCCTCCCCACCGGGGGTCGCCCGGCCGGGCGGCGCCTCCACGGACATCGCCCCAAGCGGCCTCGCGAATCCGCCGCGCGCGGATCGGCTCCGGGCCTTGCGCGCGGCGGCGAAGCGCAGGACGGCCTCGACGATGTCGTCCTCTCCGGAAATTTCGAGACTGTCCACACCGTTCCGTGCCAGGATGCGGCGCATGCCTTCGTGCCTGCGCTGCGCGACCGCCGCAAAGCGTTTTCGGAAACCCCGGTCGCCCGTGTCCACGAGGCGCTGCTCACCGGTCTCCGCGTCGCGAACAAAAAGTATTCCCAGATCGGGAAGTTCCCGCTCGAGCCAATCGAAGAGACAGAAAGCCAGCAGATCGTGGCGAAGCGCGAGGGCGCCGAGCGCCTTCTCCCAGGTCTCCTCGCTCTGGAAATCGGAGATCAGGAAAACCTGACTCCGTCTGGTGATCACCGTGTGGGCATGCCGCAGAGCGAGACCGAGATCGGTCGAGGGCGAGCGTTCCAACGGAGCCCTCCGTCCGAGGGCTTCGAGGATTCGCAGCAGCTGCCGCCGTCCCGCCGCGGGGGGGATGATCTCGTCGTTGAGTCCGTCGTAGATCAGGGCTCCCACGCTGTTGCCCCTCCGGGAGAGCAGACCACCCAGAGCGGCGAACAGCTCCTCCATGCTTTCGCGCTTTCTTCGGCCGGCGGATCCGAAATCCATCGAGGGACTTGCGTCGAGAAGGAACCATGCGGTCAGGTCGCGATCTTCGTCAAAGCGGCGCACGTAGGGGGTGTCGAGCCGGGCGGTCACGTTCCAGTCCATCGCGCGCACATCGTCGCCGTGCTGATACTCCCGGATTTCGGCGAGATCCATGCCCTGTCCCTTGAAGATGCTCCGCCAATCTCCCTGCAGCAGTCCGTCCAGACGTCGCAGGACGGTCCACTCGACGCGCGAGAGAAGGAGCTCAGGCTTCGACGGCGATTTCCGCATGGCTTTCGAGCGGCGCGGGCGGGGCGGGGATGCGCTGCATGATCCCCTTCAGGATGCGGTCGGGACTCATGTCGTCGGCCATGGCCTCGTAGCCCAGGACAAGACGGTGGCGCAGCACGTCGAGGGCAACGTCGCTGAGATCCTCCGGGAGCGCGAAGTCCCGCCCGCGGAGAAAGGCGAGGGCCCTCGCCGCTTCGATGAGATGGATTGTGGCGCGCGGACTGGCGCCGAATTGTACGTACTTGTCCAGTTCGGGCAGACCCGCCTTGGCCGGATTCCTCGTCGCCGTGGCAAGCCTGACGGCGTGGCGCAGCAGCGCTGGGTCCACGAACACGTTTCGGACCCGCAGCTGGAGCTGCGCAAGCTGCGTGGTCGACGCGACGGCGCCCACGGGCGACAGGGTTCCGATCATGCGTTCCAGCATGACGAACTCCTCGTCCTCGTCGGGGTAGTCGACCAGCACCTTCATCATGAAGCGGTCGACCTGCGCCTCGGGCAGGGGGTAGGTGCCCTCGGTCTCGATCGGGTTCTGCGTCGCCATCACCAGGAAGGGCTCGGGAACGCGATGTGTCTCTCCGGCTATCGTCACCTGCCGCTCCTGCATGACTTCGAGCAGGGCGCTCTGCACCTTGGCAGGGGCGCGGTTGATCTCGTCCGCAAGGAGCAGATTCGTGAAGACCGGGCCGAGCGAAGTGGAGAACTCGCCCTGCCGCTGGTTGTAGATCCGGGTGCCGATGAGGTCGGCGGGCACGAGATCGGGCGTGAACTGAATCCTGCGGAAGGACCCGTGCAGCGTCTCGGCGAGCGTCTTGATCGTGAGCGTCTTGGCGAGACCGGGCACGCCTTCGACGAGGAGGTGTCCGTTGGCCAACAGCGCCACGAGCACGCGCTCGAGGAAATGATCCTGCCCGACGACGACTTTCTTGACCTCGTAGAGTATCGACTCCATGAGGCCGTGGCCGGTTGCCTTCTCGTTCATTGTTCCTCTCCTCTGTTTCCTAGAACGGGTTGAGGGCGAAGCCCGACGCCGCTTCCTGGATGGGAATCGCGAAGCCGATGCCCACGAAC
The DNA here is from genome assembly GCA_035505775.1 of Rectinemataceae bacterium. Taxonomy (GTDB): domain Bacteria; phylum Spirochaetota; class Spirochaetia; order Treponematales; family Rectinemataceae; genus JAJXZP01. Next base: position 3,544 of record DATJQN010000367.1, read on the forward strand.
ACCCGCTCATGGGTGGGGTTGAGGATCGACGTGACGAGACCCAGCACGTCCCCGTTGCCGTCGACGAGCGGACCGCCCGAATTGCCGGGGTTGGCCGCGGCGTCGAACTGGATGAGCCCGGTCAGAAGCGTGCCGACTCCCGGCTCGACATATGCCCGGTCGAGTCCGGAAACTATGCCGGCCGAGGCCGAGGGACCGATGCCGAAGGGGTTGCCCACGGCAAAGACCGGGTCGCCCACCTTGAGTCCGGCCAGCGAGCGGAGCGTCGCGGGTTTCAGATCGTCGGGAACGAGGAGGGCCTGCAGGAGGGCGAGGTCGCGATCCGCTTCGACATTGACGAGCCGGGCCTCCGATTCGGTTCCGTCCGCGAAGACGATACCGATGCGCGGGGCCCCGACGACGACATGGAAATTGGTCAGGATGAGTCCGGTCTCCGTCAGGATGACCCCCGTGCCCACGCCGAGCTCGCTCGGATCCGCGGGATTCAGCGACAGCTGTCGCACGCGTACGACCGAGGGCCGCACCGCCTCATAGGCGAGCGAGCCCATCGACGGCACGGGAGGGCGGTGCTGAAGACTGTAAAGCACCGCCGAATCGACATCCTTCTGGGTCGGTATCCTCGGCCTGAACACAAAGGACGCCAGGCCCAACAGGAAGCCCACACCGGCAAGGATCAGGACGGCCGGCATGAGCATGCTTTTCCCAACGAGCGGTCTGCCGTTGCGATGCGGCGGACTGGAAGCCTCGTCCCTGCGGAGGGGCGGGCGTCGCGATTCGGTGAACAGTGTCCCCTGCTTCATGGTTCCCGGCCTCCGGCCGGGCGCATTAGAAGAAATATACTCAGGTTTCCGCCGGACGAAGGGCCGGGCTCTTTGAAGCAAAGATTATTTAATACTCTCGGGCGGCTCCTTCGTGCGGCAGCGGCGACGCAGTTGCGCCGCAACCGCGCCGCAGCCGCGCCGACCGCTTCATGATCACCCGTCTCGAAGCCTATACTGCATCTCCATGAAGGCAGTACTCGTTCAGCCGCCCTTCGTTCAGCTCAACAGCCCGTACCCGGCCATTCACTATCTCGAAGCCTTCCTCCGTGGGCGAGGTCACGAGACCGAGGCCTTCGACCACAGCATCGCGCTGTACCGGCGTATCTTCTCCCGACAGGGCCTCTCCACACTGTTCACTGCGCTGAAGGCCCGGCTCTCGGCCTCCGGCGGCGAAGAGGGGAAGCTGCGCCTCGCCCCGGCGGCCCGTATCGAGGTCGAACGCTATCTCTCGTATGAATCGCTCTACCTCGAATGGATCGAACCGCTCATGCACTTTCTCGGGAAGGGGGACGCTGCCTTCGCCCACCGGCTGGCCCAGGCGGTCGAGCTGCCGCAGGGAGCGCGCAGTGCAGCCCTGCTGGAGAGCGAGGGCGGGCGCATCTCGAGCGACCAGGCCCGGGTACTGGCCACCTGTATGCTGGAGGATCTCGGGGACCTGATCGGCCAGGTTCTCGATCCGCAGTTCGGAACGGTCCGATACGGCGAACGGATTGCGGCGAGCCGGGGGGATTTCGCCGAGATCGTCGCGGCGCTCAACTCCTCGTATCTGCTCGAGAGCTTCTATCGCCCCTTTCTCTCCGATTTCTGGCAGGCCGCCCCCGTCCGCGGGGCGGATCTGATCCTCATCAGCATTCCCTTCCCCGGTTCCCTCCTCGGCGCCCTCGCCTGCGCCACCGCCGCACGCGCGGCTCTGTCCCCGAAGGCCAGGATTCTTTTCGGCGGAGGCTATGTCTCGACAGAACTGCGAAGCCTCAGCGACGGGGGAATCTTCGATTTCTGCGACTACCTCTGTTTCGATGCCGGCTACGGCAGTCTCTGCTCCATCCTGGAGCGCGAGGGCCTCGAGGCCGGACTGAGCTCCCCCGCAGGCGGGCTGTATCGCTCCATGTATCGGACCGCCGCGGGCCGGATCGCCGTGTCCGGGTTCCCCGAGGCAGAGCGCGCTCGGCCCGTCGCGGGCCGCGAGCTGCGGGAGTGGCTCGAATGCCCCGATCGCGAACGCTATGCCCGGATGGAAGATGAAGCCCTCGCCGGCACCTTCCCCGACTATCGGGGCCTGAAGCTCGACGACTATCTGGGCTTCGTCGACTCGGCCAATCCGATGCACCGCCTCTGGTCCGACGCGCCCTGGCTGAAATACCACCTCGCCCATGGCTGCTACTGGCGGCGCTGCAGCTTCTGCGACACCGAGCTCGACTACGTGGCTCACTTCCTTCCCGGGCGACTCGAGTCCCTGATGTCCGCCGCCGATGCGGCAGCGCGATCCACCGGCCGCCATGGCATCCACTTCGTCGACGAAGCGATGCCGATGGCTGCCCTCCTGGGCTACGCCGTGGCCAACCGCCAGAGGGCCGCCTCGGGCCGGACGCCGTTCTCCTTCTGGGGCAACATGCGCTTCGACGCCTCCTGGACTCCCGACCGCTGCGAATTTCTCGCGGCCTCGGGACTCGTCGCGGTCTCCGGGGGCATTGAGATCGCCACGGAACGGGGTCTGGCCATGACCGACAAGGGGTTCACGCTCGCGGGGCTCGTGCGCTGTCTCGTGGCCCTCAAGCGCAGCGGGATCCTCGTCCACGCCTACCTCATCTACGGTTTCCCCGGCCAGGGCGCCGCCGATATCATCGACTCCGCCGAACTCTGCAGACAGCTCTTCGCCGCGGGTCTCGTGGATTCCGCCTTCTGGCATCGCTTTGTCCTCACTCGGCACTCACCGCTGTACCGCGATTGGAAGCGCGGCAGACTCCCCGGCCTGAAACCTTCGGACAGCCCCCGCCCCTTCGCCGACAACGACCTCTCCTTCGAAGGGGAGGACCAGTTCGACGGCTTTGACGGACCTCTTGTCGAGGCGCTCGCAGCGTGGATGGCCGGCCTCGAGCTCGACCGGCCGGCGGCGGCGTGGTTCGCCGCGCCCGGCACGGCCCCCGTCCCCGAGAGTTCGGTGCCGCCCGATCGGGTCGAGACGCTCATTGCCCAGGCGGAGTCGGAGTTCGACAGTGCAGGCCACCGGGATGGATCGACGCTGCACTGGGTGGCCGGAGCACCGCTTGTTCGCGATCCATCGACGCTCGTATGGGCCTACCGCGGCGGGCTCGAGACGCTGCGTCAGAGACCTGAGGCGGTCAAGGCGTTGTGCGACACCATTCTGGCGCTTTCGCGGCGTCCGGAAGGCATGACTCGGGCGGAGTTCCTCGGCATGGCGGGCGGAGCTGGCTCCGACGGCCCGCCCATCGTGGCCGCGCCCATCGGGGCGGCACCTGACCGCCGCAGAGACGAGGAGGCCCCGAGCGAGGCGCAGGGGCAAGTCCTTGCCCAGTTTTTCGGGAGGGGCCTCGTCAGCATCTGAAGCGGGGCGCCCCGCTTCAGCGATCCAGGAACCAGGAGGGAGCGCTGCGCCCGATGCCCGGAAGGAGTGTCTCCGGGCTGGGAGAGGTGACAGTGTCGAGCCAGACGATCATGGCTCCGGGAAAGCGCCGCCTGAAGAGATTCGCGTTGGCAGGCTCGTTGTCCACGGCGAGCACCAGCGTTCCGAGCGACTCGAGCTCCCTGCAGACCTCGGTCTTGAACTCCAGGTCGCCCATATGGAAGTCCGGCTTGAAAAAGAAGCGCTCCTCGGACCCCGCGGGAAGACCATGCCTGAGGAAGCTTGTTCTCGTACCCGCTTCCATGCCGTCGCGGTGTCTTCCGGTGAGGTAGGCAAGGCGAAAGCCCTCTTCCTTGAGGTCGGCAAGGAACTCCGCAACGCCGGGATAGGGTTCATCGGCCTGCACCCACTCGTCCGTGAAGAACCGTTCCTGCCAGAACGCCTGGACATGTTCGATCACCGCAGGGTCGTCGAAACCCGCCTCGCGCAGCGGGTCGACGATGTTCCATGAGGCCTTCTTCCGGTCGAGCCGCTCCCAGACGGAGCGCAGCACTGGCAGCTCGGCGGCCGCAGCTTCGAGAATCGCGAGATTTCGCCGCGACGTGTCCATCAGCGTGGAATCGATGTCGAAGAGCGCCACCCAGGGGGGAGCGAAGCCTTCTGAAGCGAGGGCCTGCCGGTGGACCAACAGCGGATGCCCCTGCCTCATGGTTCCCACTCGCCTTCGGAGACCACTATCGCATGGGCCGTCCAGAATCTGAGCGACTTCGGAAGCTCGCCGAGCGCGAGTTCGGGATCGTGGATCTCCCGGGGGGCGGCGATCCCGGGATAGAGCGTGTGAAGCACGAACCTATCCCTGCCTGACCAGTAGCCCCAGATGCAGAGACTCCGCGTCGGTCGCTTTTCCCCGACGACGAGATGCGAGGGGATCGCGCGCCCCATGCGGCGGGCCCAGAAGTCCCCGCGCGTCCACGGACGGATCCGGAGCAGTCCGCTCCGGCCGACCACCGACCCCGCCCGAAAGTCGAAGTGAAGCCATCCTGTCCGCTCCGTGACCGAGGCAAGCCGGTCACGCGCGAGCTGCAGGACTTCCTCGAGCGGCAGGGCGAAGTCCCCGCGATGGGCCGCAAAATGGGCCTCGTCGCGGAACCTGATTTCGGGGACAGTGCTCATTTGATGCCCGAGGCCAGGTAGCCCTGGACGAACTGGCGCTGGAATATCAGGAAGAGCAGGAAGAGGGGGACGGTGACGATCATCGTCGCTGCCGAGAGCAGACCCCACCTCGCGCCGATCTCCCCCATCTGCGTGAAGCGGACGAGCCCGGCGGTGAGCGGCCGCACCGTATCCGATTGCGTGATGACCAGGGGCCAGAGAAAGTCGTTCCAGTGGAAGGACAGCGAGGACATGACAATGGCCGCGAGGGCCGGCTTGGCCGTCGGAAGGTAGAGGTGGCGAAGCTCCTGGTCCCATCGACAGCCGTCGATCTCTGCCGCATCGGCGAGGTCGCGGGGAAGACCGAGGAAGCTCTGCCGCAGGAGGAAGGTGGCAAAGGCCGAGCCGAAAAAGGGCATGGCTATGCCGGGTATCGTGTTGTACAGGCCGAGGAACCTGATCGTGCTGAAGTTCTGCACGAGCAGCGCGGCCGTGGGTATCATCATCTGGAGCAGGATGATCGTGAAGATCAGCTTGTCGCCGGCGAAGCGCCAGCGCGCCAGGGCGAAGGCCGCAAGGCTCGCCGTGAAAAGCTGGGCTCCGATGATCGCGAGCACCTGCCAGAACGTATTGAGGAAGTACCGGGCAAAGGGCGCAAGGGAGAGGGCTTTCCGGTAGTTGTCGAGCGAGAGGTGACTGCCGAAGAACACGTTCCCGCTCGCGAAGGAATCCTCGGGCGGCCGGAAGCTCGCCAGGAAAGCCCAGACGAGGGGACTGAACATCAGGGCGGCAAGAATGGCGAGTACGCCGAACCTGAGCACGGTCTTGCTGCTATTTTTCATGGCGCTCGCTCACGAGAAAGTTCGTGACGGTGAAGGCCAGCATGAGAGCGACGATCATCACCGTCAGGGCGTCGCTCTTGCCGATGTCGAGCCGCTCGAATCGCATGTGCCACAGATAGTACAGCGGGAGCATGCTCGTGCCGCTCGGCCCTCCCTGAGTCAGCACGAAGACATGGTCCACGGTCTGGAAAGCGCCGATGAATGCCACGGTGCTGACAAACA
>DATJQN010000368.1:0-3354 GCA_035505775.1 Rectinemataceae bacterium
CTAACTGAACCGCTCGTAATCGGAGGTAAAAATGCGGGTCACGACCAAGGGGCGCTACGCGCTCCGGGCAGTCCTGGCGCTCGCCGCGGAGAGTCAAGACGGCAAACCCGTCTCCATCAAAACCATCGCGGAGCATGAGGACATCTCGGCGGAGTTTCTGGAGCAGATTTTCTTCAAGCTGCGGCGTGCCGGGGTCATCCACTCCGTCCGCGGCCCCGGCGGCGGATTCTACTTCGCGCGCTCGCTCGACTCGATCAGCCTCCTTGACGTGCTCGAGGCATCGGGCGAGGGTATAGTCATAGCTCCCTGTGCCTGCGGGAAGAGCTCGGGCTGCGACCGGAGTTCGGATTGCGTCGCGGGATATGTCTGGAGAGAGCTGGACGACAAGCTCAGGAACTTCGCGGAAGCCAGGACGATCGCGGATATGATGAAGGGCGCCTAGGCCGCTTCATTCCGAATCGACGTAAGCCCTGAGTTCCCGCTCCCCCTGCTCATCGATCAGCCCCCGGCGGCGACAGGCTTCAAAGAGTTCACGGACATCGAGGAAGGCGTGGAGCCTGATGCCCGCGCTCTCCATATCCACCCGACCCCGCTTTCCCCGCTCAATGAGCACGACGAGTTCCTCCACCACGAGTCCCTCGGCACGGAGAATCTGCGCTGCCTCGAGTTTGCTCGTTCCGGCGGTGATGAGGTCATCCAGCAGGAGAAGACGATCCCCGGGCGTGAAGGCGCCTTCCACCCGGTTGCCCGTGCCATGCTCCTTGACCGGCATCCGCGGCCACACCAGGGGCCTGCCCATTTTGAGACTGGCCGCGGTGGCCAGAGGCAGGGCTGCAGCCGGTATGCCGGCGATGCGGTCGAAGTTCAGGTGCCCGGCCATGCTGGCGTAGGCCTCTGCTGCGAGCGCCAGTGCCGCGGGGTCGGATATCAGGCGGCGCATATCGATATAGAAAGGGCTGCGTTTCCCGCTCTTGAGTAAAAAATCGCCGAGCCTGAAGCATTCGGTTGCGAGCAGGGCGTCCATCAGGGAATCCTTGAGCGCCCTTCGCTCATCCCGGCCGCGCTCTGAGGTCAAGCGGTTCAGGGCCGGCCTCGCTGCCGGCCGCGTTTTGAGGCGGGCACGCTCGACCCCGTCACGCAGGCTCCGGGCCGCTCCGGCAGGATCGGCGGACTCGGATACAGCCCGTGCGGCCACCACCAGGATACCCATGCCGTCGTCCCGTGCCCCCGCCTCGAATGCCTCGGCCGCGTCTCCACCCTGACTGCCGATGCCCGGAGCCAGAAACCAGGTGTTAGGCGCGACCGCCCGAACTGCCCGGAGGGCCGCGGTATCGTTGCCCGCGACGACGAGGCCGATGGATTCCGACCATCGCGGGCACTCCCGGGCAACCCTGACAAAGAGGGGTTCCTGCCCTTCGGCTCCCTGCTGTGGAAGGTCCTGCAGAAAGCCCGCATCGGGGTTGCTCGTCCTGCAGAGCACGAACAGTCCCCGTCCCTCGTAGGCCAGGAAAGCTTCTATGCCGTCGCGCCCCATATAGGGGCTGAGGGTGACTGCGTCCGCGCCAAGATGGCCGAAGATCCCCCTCGCATAGGCCTCGGCTGTCGGGCCGATATCGCAGCGCTTGGCGTCGACGAGAATGGGGGTCCCGTCGGGGATCAGGCTGAGCGTAGACTCGAGGGCCCGCAAGCCCTCGGGACCATATTCCTCGTAGAAAGCGATGTTGGGTTTGTATACCGCAGCGTAGGGAAGGGTTGCCTCGATGATTCTCTGGTTGGCATCGAGGATGGCCTGATACCTGTCCGACCGCTCGGCTCCGATGCGGGGATCGAGGCCGATGCAGAGACAGCTGCCTTTGGATTTGACGACAGTCTCGAGACGGGCGAAAAAGTTCATCGCCGGGAGACTAACACGGGCCAGTGGACGCGTCCAGTCTTGTCGTGCGTGGTTTTTCCTGACCAGGGTTGTATACTTGGATGGGTGGCGTTAAATTCGAAGCCTGTATCAAGGAGGCCAGCGACATGAGACTCACGATCGCGGCGTTCATGGCATTCGTCCTCATAGGATTCGGATTCGCCCAGGACGCCCAGACCGCGTCGGATTCTCCGACCAGCCCCGCCGGACAGCAGGGAGGCTTTGCGTTCACCGGCGGCGTCAATCTCGGCACGGACACACTCAAGACCGGCGGACCCCTGGACGCGCAGGGTCATCCAACCTCAATGGAGAGCTGGACGCTGCTTGCCTTCCAGCCGGACATCGCCTTTGGCAAGTTCGGAATCGGGCTCGACCTCGGCGTCCACTTCCAGCTGTACCCGCAGGGCTCCGACGACGCGGTGGCCGTGTACCAGGGCGATTGGGTGCCCAACTACCAGGGTAACGGCAAGAGCTTTCTCGATGTCTATCTTCCCAAGTTCATGTACATTCGCTATGGGGTCAAGGGCGAGGATCCTTTCTACGTCAAGCTCGGATCCATCGAGGATCTGACCCTGGGCAACGGCTTCATAATGGGCGGCTACACCAACACCCGATTCCTCCCCGACCGGAGGATTTTCGGCCTCGATCTCGGCCTTGACGGATCGCTGTTCAACATGCCCATCGCGGGCTTCGAAGCGATCACGGGCAACGTCGCCCATTTCGACGTGGTGGGCGGGCGCGTCTATGTCCGTCCCCTGGTCAACAGCGAGATCCCCATCGTCAAGAATATGCAGGTCGGGCTCACCGGTGTCTTTGACACGGACCCCTATGTCTACACCGACACCAGCGTAAATGGTCCATGGGATCCGAGTTCCACGATCGGCGTCTACGGCGCCGACGTGACCGTACCGCTGATTGAAGGGAAGCTCTTCCCCCTCCGCGCCTTCACCGACATCGCCTTCGAACCCAACCAGAGCTCGGGCGAGATGCTGGGCATCGACGGCCGCGCCCTCGGCATATTCCTGTATGGCGCACAACTGCGGCTGCTCGGCCCCGGCTTCATCCCGGATTACTTCGACGCCAACTACGATCTCTACCGGGCCCAGAAGTTCGAAGTCATGCAGCTGACCCCGACAGGTGACACCTATGTCGGCTGGTACGCCTCGGCGGGCACCGCCTTCCTTCAGGACAAGATAGTGTTCGATGTCGCCCTGGATGGACCTTTCAAGCCCATCCCGAGCAGCTATGTGCCGGACCAGACCCGCTATCCCCACCTGAAGGCTCTTTTCCACTTCGGGGAGGGGATCATCCCCTTCTTCTTCGATGCATCGTATGAAAAATACTACATCGGCGCAGACAAGGGCTTCTTCCCCGACCTCGTCGATGCAACCAACGCGGTCATCGTCCTTGACATCAATTACAGGACGGGGGCTACGGTCCTC
>DATJQN010000369.1:0-15830 GCA_035505775.1 Rectinemataceae bacterium
GTCCTGGTGGATGACCAGGACCGGGCATTGAGGTTCTACACCGAGGTCCTGGGATTCACGAAGATGGCCGACATCCCGATGGGGGAATACCGCTTCCTGACCGTTGCCTCCAAGGATCATCCGGAGGACGCTCAACTCTTCCTGGAGGCCATACGCTTTCCGCCCTCCGCGGTCTATCAGAAGGCGCTCTACGACGCTTCGATGCCCGCCACGTCGGTGATCAGCACCGACCTCGAAAAGGATCGTGCCGAGCTCACGGCCAAGGGTGTCAGGTTCAGAGGCGAACCCAGGAATGCTGGCGTGATATTGACCGTGCTCTTCGAGGATACCTGCGGGAATCTGGTGAATCTGGTGCAGCCGCTCCAAATGCCCGGCTAGGCTGCCCTGCCGCAGCGCTCAGCCCGGCGTGACCACGGCGTGCCGCGTAGCCGGGCCGATCGTGGTCATGGTTCCGGTCTCCTGGCCGTTGCCGGGGTGGAGCCTGTCGAAGTCCTTGAGATACCGCTCCATCTCGGCAAGCCGCCTGAGCGAAAGCAATTCCCGCGCAATCGCCTGCATCTCCGCGAGGGTGTACGATGCCAGGCGGCGCTTCACGGATTCGACCTTCGAGGGACTGACGCTCAGCTTCCTGATCCCGATTCCAACAAAGAATGGCATGAGTACCGGGTCCGAGGCGACGTCGCCGCAGACCGACAGTTCTTCCCGTTTTTTCCCGCTGAAGCGGGCGATTGCGGACAGGACCCGCAACACCGCCGGATGGTGGCTCTGATAGAGGTGGCTCAGCCGTTCGTTGGTCCTGTCCACGGCCAGCAGGTACAGGGTGAGGTCATTGGTGCCGATGGACAGGAAGTCGGTCTCCGTGGCGATGTCGCCGACCGCCATGGCCGCGGAGGGCAGCTCGATCATGGCCCCGATTCGGGGCGCGCGGTTGTGGCCCACGCCCCGCGCGGCGAGCGTTGCCGCGGCCAGGCGGATTTCCTCCTTGGCTTCCAGAACCTCTTCGACCCCGGAGACCATGGGGAGCATTATTCCCAGGTCCGCCCCCTCGCCGGCGCGGAGCATGGCCCGAAGCTGCTCCCGGAACATCTCCCGGTTGGCGAGCGAGAAACGGATGCCGCGGACTCCCAGGAATGGATTGCTTTCCGCCTCGGCCCGGCCCTGGAGGAGCTTGTCCCCGCCGATGTCGGCGGTGCGGAGGATCACGGGCCTGGTGCCCTGGCTGACCACGATGGACCGGTAAATCCGGTACTGCTGCTCCTCCGAAAGATAATCGTTCTTCAGGATGAAGGGGAACTCGCTCCGATACAGGCCGATTCCCTCCGCCCCCTGGGTGACCGCATCCAGGGCGTCTCTCAGGATGTTCACGTTGGCGAGGACCTGCACGGCCACGCCGTCGGCGGTCCGGCCCCGCACATGGTATGCCTGCAGCTCCGGCGTCTCTGCCGAGTCTGCGGCGCGGTACCGATCGATCATGTCGCGCGCTGGGTCGACATGGAGCCACCCGGCGGTCGCATCCAGGAGCAGGGCCGTACCCTCGGGAATGGCCAGGAGGGACTTGTCCTCCGTGATCATGACGGGCAGTCCGAGGGAACGGGCCAGGATGGAAATGTGGGCTGTCGCGCCGCTGCCGCGGAGCACGAGTCCCTCGACGCCTTCCATCGCGAGGCGGTAGAGATCCGAGGGGTAGATATGCCGGGCGATGGCGATCTTCCCTTTGTAGGAAAAATCCCCCGACTCGCTCCCGACGAGATTGCTTATAAGGCGATAGCCGAGATCCCGCACGTCCTGCGCCTTCTCCGCCAGCCTCACCTCGGTCATCGCTGAAAAGAGCCGGGCGTATTCGTTGACCACGGCCTGGACCGCCTGCACCGCCGACAGACCCGACTGCACCTGCCGGCGCATCTTGTCCGTGAATCCCCGGTCCTTGAGCATGAGCTGGTGCGCCGAGAAGATCATGGCCACCATTTCGAAATCGCCGGACGAGGCGCGGTCCTGCATGGTTCCGAGCTGGCGCAGTGAGAGCGCGAGGGCACGCTCAAACTGAGCGAGTTCGGTTTCGGCCTCCGCGGCAGGACCGGCCCGAGCGGCGAGGGCCTCGAGGTCGGCCCAAAACGGCAGGGCGGTCCCGTAGGCCTGGCCGTCCGAGGCCTTGATGCCGCGGACCGATCGCCTGATGCCGGGGGCGGGCTCCGTCTCCCGGGAGGCGATGAGCGCCGACGCTTCGTTCAGGAGCTCCCCGAATCGGGCGGCTGCGGCCAGCAGATCGGCCTCGTCCTCGCGGGCAAACCCCGCGGCGTCGGTCCTGGCCAGGATCAGGACGCCCGTTCGAAGGGGCCCCCGCATGATGGGGATCAACAGCTTGGAGCGATAGGGATGCTTCGCGTCCCCGTCCTCGTAGGTGAGCCGGGCTATGCGCCCTTCGGTGAAGGCGCGCCCCACTTCGTTCCCTTCAAGTCCGAAGCGCAGCGGCGTCTGGCCCTCAGCACAGCGGGCATCCTCGCAGAACCGGCCATGTTCGATGCCTGCACGCAGGACGAGCTCGCCCGCGGCCTCGTCATGGACGAATACCGCACCCATCTGGGCAGCGCTTTGCGTCACGATGCTCCCGATGAGGTCCCTGAGCAGGCCCGTCCGTGAAGCTTCGTCCTCGAAAAGCGAAATTCTGCCCGCAAATTCCTCGATAGTGTCGCTGATCCTGCCTGAACCCATGGGATACAAAGTACGCAAAGAGGGGTCGGCGGAAAAGCCTTTCCGGGCCGCCGCGCCGTGGGCGCCGAGTGGGCGGGGCGGGCCGCGCTCAAGCCGCGCTCAGGACACTCCGCGGGTGCCGGCAGTTTGACTGCGTGGACTCAGGGCGCTAGGCTCAGAGCAAGGGAATCGCGCAGGAGGGCAGAGTGAAGTATCGACGTCTGGGCAGTACGGGGCTCATTGTCAGCGAGCTGTCCTTGGGGACCATGCAATTCGGCGGGAAGATGAACATGGGCAATCTCGACCAGAAGGCCACGACGGAGATGATCCGCTTCGCGCTGGACCGGGGGGTCAACTTCATCGACACGGCCGACGGCTACAGCCGCGGGGAAAGCGAGCGGCTGATCGGTACCGCGATCGAGGACATCCGCGAGGAGATCGTCCTGGCCACCAAAGCCCGGCTCCCCATGAGCGACACGAACTTCAACCATTCTGGCGCCACGAGGGTCAACCTCATGCGTGAAATCGAGGCCAGCCTCGAGCGTCTGAAGACAGATCATGTCGATCTCTACCAGATACACGGCTGGGACTCCAACACGCCGCTCGAAGAGACGGTGCGGACCCTCGACGACATCGTGCGTCAGGGCAAGGCGCGGTACATCGGGCTCTCCAACTACCTGTCCTGGCAGGCCGCTGCGGCTGTCGAGCTGCAGACCCGCCTGGGCCTGGAGAAATACGCGACCGCCCAGATGCACTACAGCCTCGTGAACCGGGGGCTCGAGCATGAGTTCCAGTCCTTCGCCGAATACTACGGCCTGGGCATCCTGGTCTGGAGTCCCCTCGCGGGGGGCTTCCTGTCGGGCAAGTACAACCGCGACAGCCCGCCGCCCGGGGGCAGCCGCTTTGCCGAGGCCGGACAGTTCGTTCCCTTCGACCGGAAGCTCGGCTACAAGGTCGTCGAGGTACTGAAACGCATCGCCGCACGGCACGGCTGCAGCCCCGCCCGCGTGGCCCTTGCCTGGACCCTCGCCCGGGGCGCCGTGTCGAGCGTGATCATCGGCGCGAGGAGCATCGCCGCGCTCGAGGACGATCTCAGGGCCGTCGACCTCGAACTCTCGGCCAATGACACGAAACTCCTCGATGCCGCGTCCGATCCCGGCGTGCCCTACCCGAAGTGGATGGTGCTGCAGCTCGACGCGGCGGAGGACCCTCGGCCGGCCATCCTCCATCCGGAGCGCTATGCCCAGGGCGGACCCTGGAGCGATCTCCGCGGCACGAAGTGGGAGGGCTGAGGGGCGGTCGCCCACCGCCACAGGTCATTTTCTGTTGCGGCTCATGCCCCACATGACCAGCACGCCGCCGATCCCAAACACGACACCGCCTTCCCACAGCTGCAGGTAGTGGAGGACGTAGTAGCCGGCAAGGGCTATCGCGACGCCCAGGACGACAAAGGGCCATCCGAGTTTTCGGGACGTCCCAGCTGCACGCGCAGATGCGGTCACGGGTGCCGGTTTACCGGGAAGCCGAGCATTAGCCTTCTTGGGCATCAGGTCTCCTCGCACCCACGCGAATCGCGGCAGAGTGCTCCGGCATTCTAGCATGCCGCGGCCGGATCTGGCTCAGCTTCCGGCAAGCCGGTAGCCGATGCCGGGCTCGGTGACGAGGTAGACGGGCTGGGAGGGATTCGGCTCGATCTTTTTCCGCAGCGAGGACACGTGGACGCGGAGGCTGCCCGCCTCGGAGTCGGCCAGAGGGCCCCAGAGCTCGTGCAGCAGCTGGCTGTGCGTGACGATCCGCCCGCCGTGACGCGCGAGAAGTGCGAGGATCGCGTACTCGGTGGGGGTGAGCTTGACCTCCCGGTCGCCCAGGCTTACCCGCCTCTCGCCGAGGTCGACCCGCAGCTCCCCGCACTCGTACACGACCTCGCGAGGGTCGGGCATGAGCCGGCGCAGCACGACGTTCATTCTCGCGAGGAGCTCCTCCACGCGGAAGGGTTTGCAGAGGTAGTCGTCGGCCCCCGAGTTGAGGAGGGACACGATGTCCGACTCCGCGTCGCGCACCGAGAGGATTATGACCGGGATGGTGGACCAGCTGCGGAGCTGGGCCAGGGCGGCGGAGCCGTCCATATCGGGCAGGCCGAGATCGAGGAGGACGATGTCCGGCCGCACGGTCTGGACGGCCTGCATGCCTTCGAAGGCGCTGGGCGCCTCGTGGACCTCGAAGCCCTTCTTCTCCAGGCTGATGGAAAGCAGCCGCCGGATCTCCGGCTCGTCGTCGATGACCAGCACGCGTCTCATGGCAGGGCCCCCTGCGGGATGGTGAAGGAGACGCCGAAGCCGCCCTCCGGCAGGTTGTGCGCCTCTATGCTTCCGTGATGGGCTTCCACGATGCCCTTGCAGATGGCCAGGCCCAGCCCCGTCCCTCCGGGAGCCGAGTGCGGGGCGCGGAAGAACTTGTCGAAGAGGCGCGGGAGGTCCGACTCGGCGACCCCGGGGCCGTCGTCCTCCACCGAGAACCGGATGCGGCTGTCCGCGAGGGCGGTGCTGACCGCGATGTGCGAGCCGGGGCCCGAATAGGCGGCAGCGTTGCGCAGGAGATTCACGAGCGCCTGGACCACGAGTCCCGCGTCGCAGTCGAGGGGGAGCTCCTCGGCAGGGGAGACTATGGCGAGCTCGTGGCCGGCCGTCTCGCGCGATACCGCGGTGAGCGCTGCGGCGACGAGTTCCGCCGCCTCCACGACCCCCAGTCTGAGGGCGAGGGGGCCGGCCTCGAGGCGGTTCATGGACAGCAGATTGGCCACGATGCCGTCCAGGCGCTCGGAGGCCGCGGTGATGCCCTCGACCAGGGCCCGCCGCGAGCTCTCGTCCCCGGCGGTCTCGGGGTCGGCGAGGGCGGAGGCGCTGCCCTTGATGACGGTCAGCGGTGTCCGCAGCTCGTGCGAGACGGAATCGAGGAGCAGCTTCCCGATGCGTTCCGATTCGCGGTTGAGCTCGCTGGCGCGGCTCTGCTCGGAGAGCATCTCCCGTTCCACGGCGAGCGAGAGGGTGCGTACCATGGTCCGCAGGAAGGTTTCGTTCTCCTCCGTCCAGGCCAGACCCTCCCCCTGGCGGAGTCCCACCACACCGATGGTTCCGTTGGGCGTCTCCATGGGCACGAAATGCCAGTCCACGACCTGGAGAGTGTTGGTGTGCTTCCCGGAACTCGTGCCGGATCGATAGCAGTAATTGGCCGCGGCCACGGCCTTCTCGTCGAGAGCCTCCCAGCCTCCTTCGGGGTCGCGCCGCAGCGTCTCCCTGTCCTTTCCGAGGATGGTGATGGCCTTGGCCCCGAAGGCGCGCTCGACAAAGGGCATGCCCACGGCGAGGATGCTCTGCAGACCCGACCTGCCCGCGAGCTCGGAGGCGAGGTCGCGCAGGAGGGTGATGCGCTGCTCGCGCACCGAGAGCATCCGCTCGTTGGCCCTGACGCGGGAGGTGGCCCATCCCGAGGTGATCGCCAGGAGGAAATAGAGACCGAGCATGAGATAGTCTTCCGCCTTGTTCACGACGATGGTGTAGCGCGGCGGAATGAACAGAAAGTCCCAGAGGAGGGCGGAGAGCAGGGCGGCGGCCAGAACGGGCCTCCTGTCCAGCACCAGCGCGAGGAGGCTGATCGTCGCGAGGTACGGTATGGACGCGGCCCAATACCCTGCATAGCCGGAGAGGGCGAGGCCGAGGAGGGTCGTGACTCCGATCGCGGCCAGTGCGGCGGCGTACTGCCACCAGGGACTGGCGCGCAGCCGGCGATGCGCGCGCGAAAGCAGCCACTCCCGCGCCGGGCGCTCCTGCACGGCGAACACCGCGATATCGCCGGACTCCGTGATCAGGCGCTGCGTGATCGCCCTTCGGCCAAGGGGCCATCGGCGCGCGCCGATCCCGCTCTTGCCCACCACCATGATGGAAACACCGCTCTTGCGGGCCTGCTGAAGCAGGGCATGGACGATGTCGGTGTCGGGGACTGTCTCGATCGTGGCGCCGAGGCTGCGGGCGAGCTCGAGATTGCGCTGGAGGCTCTGCTTGTCGGATTCCGAAAGGCTCGATCCGGACTCGACGTTGACGCATTGCCAGTCGGCCCGGAGCGAATCCGCGAGCCGCCTCGCCCACCGGATGAGACTCTCGCCGTTGGGACCGGGACCCACGCCGACCAGTATCCGCTGGGCCGAGGCCGTGGGCCGTGCGGAGGAGTCGGCGCGGAAGATCTGGAGCAGCTGGTGGCCGGCCAGGTGGGAGGCCTGGCGCAGGGCGATCTCGCGGAGCACGGCCAGATTGCCCACGGTGAAGAAGTTCCGGACGGCGTCCCGCGTCGCCTCGCCGGTGTAGACCTTGCCTTCCTCGAGGCGCCGGATGAGCTCGTGCGGCGGGATGTCGATGAGCTGGATCTCGTCGGCGCGATCGAAGATGGAGTCGGGGACGCGCTCCTGTATCGGGGAGAGGGTCACCAGTTCGATGGAATCCGCCATGCTCTCGAGGTGCTGGATGTTCACCGTCGTGTGCACCGAGATACCAGCCTCGAGCAACTCGATGACATCCTGGTAGCGCTTCGGATGGCGGGAGTTCGGGACGTTGCTGTGTGCCAGCTCGTCCACCAGGGCCACGGCGGGGGCCCGGCGCAGGATGGCGTCGAGGTCCATCTCCTCGAGTCTCATGCCGCGATAGGCCGTCGCGCGCGGCGGCACGCGCTCGAGGCCCGCCAGGAGCTCATCCGTCTCCTTCCGCCCGTGCGATTCCACCCAGCCGATGACGAGATCGACGCCGGAGGCGGCCAGGGCCTGCGCGTTCTTGAGCATCGTATAAGTCTTGCCGACGCCGGCCGACATGCCGAAGTAGATCTTGAGAACCGGTCGGGACCGTGTCTCCTCGCGAAATCGCGCGAGGGCTTCCTCGGGTTTCAGTCGATCCGCGTCTGACATCAGTGCCGCTCCTGGCGCCCTGCGGCCGCCATGTTGCCCGCTTCCAGCTCAGCGTTCAATTCTACGACGTTGACGAGCCCGGTTCCAAGGAGGGAGCGCGAAGACGCCGCCATCGCAGTCACGGTGGCCGCGAGGGCGGCCTCGTCGGCCGGGCTCATGCCTCGGGCGCGGGCGACCGCCGGCACCTGGGCGAGTGCCGCCTCGAGACTGATGTCGGGATCGAGTCCCGAGCCCGAGGCGTAGAGCATCTCGGGCGGCACGGGGAGGGCGGAGGAGCCGGCGCAGGCCGCCAAGGTCGGCCAACTTGCCGGTGCAGACAAGGTCATGCTCGTCTCCATCTCCAAATCGGGGACAAGTACGTGGTCATCGTGAAGGGCATCGACACCAAGACGGGAATAGTCGACCTGACGGACGAAGTCCTGAGCTATTCCGTGGATGGCTTCATCGACCTTTTCCCCGTGCTGGCGGACAGGCTCGTGCGCAAGGCCCGCGGCGAGACGGTGGCCTCCTTCAAGCTTCAGGCTGCTCAGGCGCCTCCAACCTCGGGCTCGCCTCCGCCGCCGATCGACTCGGGCGGCATCGGCGGTGACTATGCCGCGCAGGGCACCAACCCCGACGGCAGCGCGTACCGGGGAAGCTGTATCGTGGGACTCAATGCGGACGGGAGCTACAGCTTCGTCTGGCAGATCGGCGACTCGTCCTACGCGGGGGTCGGTGTCCTCAAGAACGGCGTCATGACCGTGGACTGGGGCGACAGCTCCCCGGTGATCTACCAGGTGCGTGAGGGAGGGAAGACCCTCGTGGGTACCTGGTCGAACGGCACTGCCACGGAGACGATCACGAGGGAGTGAGCTCGCGCGCAGCGGGGCGCCCGAGGGCCACCTCCTAAGCGGATATGCCGCGGCGAGCATGCCGAGGCGAGCCAGGGATCGGCGCGGTCCGGAGGCGGCTCCACGGCGCCCGCCGGCCATCCTAGGCGAGCACGAGGAAGGCGTAGGAATAAGGCGGCATTTCAAGCGCCTCCGGCCCCCCGGCTCCGCCGGCGGCCGCACCGCCTGCGGGCCGACCGCCGCCCAGGCCGTACTTCCGCCGAGTCCGCTTTTTCCCCCATTCGAGGGCCAGATCCTCGCCGACCTCGACGCCGTTGAGCGCGATCCGGTCCGAACAAAGCCCGTCCATCCCCTGTATCACATAACGTTCCGCGATCCTGGCCGAAGGTCGTGCTGCCGCAGGCTGCGGCGGCGTCGCTCCGGGGGCTACCGGCCATATGCGCGTCGGTCGGCCGCGCAGGTTGATGAGGAGGAGACATGACTTCCGCGGATCCTCCGCGAACGAATGCAGGTAGGCGCGGACCAGGCGGTCCGGTCCCGCGACGCGGGGCGCTGCGATGACTGTGGTGCCCATGAGCCGCTTCCAGAGGAGGCTCGCATAATAATCAGGACGCGGCAGAAAGCTATCCTGGTCGAGCAGTCCATAGTCCGAGCCGATGAGGGCCTGGCGGAACACGCGCTGGATCCCCTCCTGGGCCAAAAGGCCGAGCTGGTCGAGCCACCAGAGAGAGGAGCAGTGGGTATCCGAAAGCCCGGGCTCACCTCCGTAGAGTGCATGTCCCGTTTCGGTCATCCACACTTCGCGGCCGCCCGCCGCACGAACGATGCGGCGGGCGCGGATGCGGGCGGAATCGAGTCTGGACGGCCGCATGAGCGTCAGTGCCGAGGCCCGCCGGTCGGCGATCCTGCCCCGCCGCGACTGCTGCGGGTAGTAGTGCCAGCTGAGGACGTCGGTGGGGAGCATCGCTCCGCTTCTGGCCAGGGTCGGAATGATGGGATTGGGTTCCCCGAAAAGGGGCCACACGGAGGAGGCGGGGCCGACGGCTCGCGCGCCGGGGTGGAGGCTGAGCACCAGGTTGCTGAACAACCGGAAATCCTCAGTGTAGCGGCGGGCGCTCACGCGATTACGGAACCCGTGCACGAAGGGGTAGCCGTTCACTTCATTGCCCAACTCCCATGCCCGCACGGGAAAGCCCTTCCGCGCCGAGTACTCGATGAGTCTGTGCGCATTGCCGGCCAGCCAGCGGCCCTCCGCGTCGCGGTCGGCGGGACCTGCGCTCACTACGAAGAGCAGCTTGTAGTCGACCGCGCGCACGAAACCGATAATCTCCTTCCAAAGGCGCTTCTTCATGACGAACTCATGGCCCGCGGACTCCGGGGCGACGGCCGGCTCCTCGCACTTCTCCGTGGAATGGCCGGTCTTGATGCGATAGCCGATCCGGTCAGCCTCGGTCCCGCCGACACGGAGCATGGCTGGCGCCAGCTGTGCGGCAAAGGCGAGGAGCCGCAGATTGCGGAAATCGAGCGACGGAACTGTCTCCGTCGCGACGCCGCGGCTCAGGCCATGAGCATCCGACCACCAGTGTCCTCCGACCACGAGCGAGCTGTCGATCGTAAGCGAAAGGTAGTCCCAGGGGATGGTGGCGGCCGGCGTATCCGACAGGAAGATCTCGTAGGGTTCGTCACTGCGTTTCATAGTCTGTCCGATAGTTCAGGCAGCCCGGCTTGGAGTTCCGCTCATCGGTAGGTGGCGGAGGCCGGCCAGCAGTGTAGCATCCCCGGGCGCAGGCCGGAAGCAGCAAGTGGCGGCCCAACGGGCGGCCCAACGGGCGGCCCACTTGGATGAGGAGGCTCCGTTCGCAGCGCAGCTACGACTTTATCGTTTTACTAACCAGTTCCTGATTCCGATCTCATAATGTGGGCGCTTTGTTTAGTGGTAAGGAGCCATCAATGCGGATCGCCTATTCCTGTGCGGGAGAGGGTCTGGGACATGCGGCCCGGACGACAGCGCTCGGCCCCCTCCTCGAAAAGCGACACGAACTCATCTATTATCTGCCGCACTCGCTCCGCGATTTCTTCAGGGCCCGGTTGGGGGAGCGGCAGTTCCGGTCCATTCCGCTCATCGCATTCAAGAAGCGCGGAGAGCAGGTTCGATTGATCGCTTCGATCGTCTCGGCCCTTCCCTTGCTGCTCTTGTTTCCTTACGAAGTACTGCGGCTTGCGCTCAGCCTGCGCTCCTGGAAGGCGGATGCCGTCATATCGGACTTCGATCCCTATTTGGCCTGGGCGGGAAGGCTCGCAGGTCTTCCGGTGCTTCAGATCAACCATCCCGGTATCGTCCAGCGATCCCCCGTGCCCTCGTTCAGGGCGGCGCTCACCGCCCTTGCGTCGAGAGTGCTCGAGGGCCCCTGGGACGAGCGCATCCACATCTCGTTCTTCGGAGGGGACGCGGGGCCCATCGTCCGGCCGGCCATTTTCAGGTACCCAGCAGAAGATCGCGGCTTCGTGCTCCTCAATCTGAAGCACTGCCTCCGGCCTCGCGTGCTTCCCATCCTCGACGGCCTCGGTCTGCCCTATCGACTCTTTCCCAGCCCCGGAGAAGATTTTGAGGCTGCGCTCGCGGCCTGTTCCTGTGTGCTCTCCACTGCGGGTCATCAGATGATTGTCGAGTCCCTGGCCCTCGACAAACCGATCCTCGTCATTCCCCAGGGACATCAATGGGAGCAGCAGCTCAACGCCCTCATGCTGGAGCGCACGGGCAAGGGGGCGGTCGCGACTGTCGAAGGACTCGAACGGGAGCTACCCCTTTTTCTGGCCCGGATCGAGGACTATCGACGCGCGCAGTTGCCGCGCCAGTTCACGGTCGCCGACAGCAGCCGCGAGCTCGTGGCGCGCATCGAGCGCTTTGTCGAGCTGCGCGCGAGGCGGAGGGGCCCCATTTCGCTGCTGCCGGCCGCCGGACCGGCCCGGAGCCCACAGAGGGCCCTCGGCTGCCGCCCCTCGCTCGCTGACAGCATCGACCACATCGCCTGACCTACCTGCCCCTGCCCAGGCGATGCCATCCTCCTTTCGAGGAAGCCCGGGGGCCTGCGGATCATGGCCGCGAGGGGCACGACGTCCATTCCTCCACAATCGGACATTTCCGCTGGAGGAGCCACGCTGTCCAGATGTGGCGAGAAAGTGCAGTATCTTCGTGCGGTAGCCCCCGAGCTACAAGGAGATGGCATGAAGAAGATATGGTTCGCTGCGGCCCTTGCGGCGCTGGGCCTGGCACTTGCCGCACAGCCCATGGGCAGCAGGTCGCGGGACGGCTGGATGTCCCGGGGACTGTTCGGCGATTCCTACACCTGGAACGAGCTGTCGGCCATCAGGACGGAGCTCGGCAGCACGGCCCTCGGAACGGTGAGCATCGATTCCCTCGCGCCCTACTGGGCCCGCATTCAGGCCGCCGCCGAAAAGGACCGCTATGTCAGGACTGCGGCCATGATGTCCCTGCACCTTCCGGGTGCGGGGCAGTTCCGTAGCGGAGACCCCCTGGCAGGCTCGGGCTTCCTGAGCCTCCATCTGGCCCTCGTGTTCGGCAGCATGGTCGGTTCGTACTTCCTCCTGCCAGCGGATCTCCGCTTCGACCGGATCGACTACCTGAACGACTCCCTCGGTTCGATCGGCACTGCATGGCGCTCCCACAGCGTGAGCGATTACCTGCCCGCCCTCGGCGTCGCCGCCGCAGGAGGACTGCTGGACGGTGCAGTGCGTGTCTGGTCGGCACGCTCGGCTGCCGTCGAGGCCCGACGCGAAGTCGCTTCGGGCACAGCCAAACTCGAGCCCCTCATGGGACCCGGACTCTGGGGTTTCGGGCTGCGCTACTGAGGCAGCCGGGACTGCCGCACCGGCAGTTCGATCCGGAACAGCGCCCCACCCAGCGGGGAGTTGCCCACGCCAAAGCTGCCGCCGTGCTTCGCAACGATGATGTCGTAGGAGATGGAGAGCCCGAGTCCCGTGCCCTTGCCGGGCGGTTTGGTGGTGAAAAAAGGATCGAACACCTTGAGCCGAAGTTCCTCGGGGACACCCGGTCCGTCGTCGGCCACCTCGCACCGTACGACGGCCCTGCCCTCCGCTTCGGAGAGAAGGGTCGTTATGGAGATCACTCCAGGGCTGCTTCTGTTTTGACTCCCGATTGCCTGGGCAGCGTTGACGACGAGATTCAGGATGACCTGGTTTATCTCTCCGCCCGACGCCTCGATGGGCGGAAGTTCGCCGAAGTTCGTCGCGATCTCCGCGTAGTACTTGTACTCGTTTCTCGCCACGACAAGGGTGCTCTCGATCCCCTTGTTGAGGTCGTAGGGGGCGAAGGCCGAGGAGGGTTCCATTCTCGCGAAGGTCCTGAGGTTCTTCACGATGTCGATGATCCGCCGATACCCGTCATCGGATTCGTCGAGGAGGCTTTCCGCTTCCGAGAAGACATAGTCGAGTTCCAGTTCCCGGGAAATCAATTCGTGGCCCACGTCGTCGAGAGCGGCGGCCCTCTCCCATGCGGTTCGCAGCTTCCCGACGAAGTCACGCAGCACTCCATGATTGCTCTTGAGGAAGCCCAGAGGATTGTTGATTTCATGCGCTATCCCCGAGGCCAGCTGTCCGATGGAGGCGAGCTTCTCCTGCTGGATCAGGATGACCTGGGTGTTCTTGAGTTTTGAATTGGTCTCGGCCAGTTCCATGTTCGTTCTCCAAAGTTCCTGTTCAGCGCTGATCCGCTCGGAGATATCCTTGATGATTCCCTGGACCTCGATGACAAGCCCCGAGCGGTCCCTCACTGCCTGCGCTGTTTCCAGACAGAAGACAGTTGACCCGTCGCCTCTCTTGAGCACGATTTCGTAATCCCTGACGAACCCGTTTTTCCGGAGCTTCTCGAGAAACAAGTCACGATCTCCGGAGGAGAGCACGAATTCGGAGAATGGCTTGCCCACGGCCTCGAAGCGGTCATGCACGCGGAGCAGTTCGATACCGGCGCTGTTCATGGAGGCGATCACATCCTCCGCGTTGGCCGTATAGATCATGTCCTTGGATTCCTCGAAGAAGGTCCTGAGCCGCTCCTCGCTCCTGCGCAGTGAACGCTCCGCCTGTTGTCTCACGATTTCCTGCCGCGCCCGTTCCTGGCGTATCCGCAGCAGGGGCAGCAGCGCCTCGCCCGCTGCCTCCACCAGTGTCGGCGCGTCCCTGTCAAGGCAACCCCGGGGCCCGCCCACGATGACAAGACCCAGCTCCTCGCCGGCGTTCCCGATTATCGTCCCGGCGCAGACTTCTAGTTCGATGCCGATGCCCGAAAAGGTGGGCACATGCCTGGCGGCGCATGATCGAAGTTCTCCGAGCTGCTCCGGATCGGGCTGGATGCATCCCTGCGAAGCGAGAGTGACCGCACAGGGCGCCCCCGATCCGTCGAACCAGACAAAACAGCCATCCTGGGCCCCGACAATGTCGCAGAGAGCGCGCATCGCCGTCTGGCACATGGCGTCGTCGTCGACCTGATCGGCGAAGGCAAGAGCGATCGCTCCACGGAGCCGGAGAGCCGCTGTTCTGGACTCGACTTCGGCCTCCAGTCTCTGTCGCCAGCCTTGGACCTGTTCCGTGAGCTCCCGAAAAGACTCGGCTATGAGCTCGATCTCGGCTGGGGCCTTCGATCCGAGCCTGGGAGGGCTGCCATCCCTCGCGAAGGCGGCGACGGTTTCCGCGAGTTCCGCCAGGGGCCTGAAGAGTCGCCGTGTGACCCCTATGGTGAGGAATATTCCCAGGAGTATGAAGCCGAGCTGCAATGAAACGACGGTGCCGAGATCCGATCGCATCGCCGCGGAGAGGGGAGCCGCGCTTTCAAGCGTGACGACGGTTACTGCAAAACCTC
This sequence comes from Rectinemataceae bacterium, assembly GCA_035505775.1. Classification (GTDB taxonomy): domain Bacteria; phylum Spirochaetota; class Spirochaetia; order Treponematales; family Rectinemataceae; genus JAJXZP01. Next base: position 14,360 of record DATJQN010000369.1, read on the forward strand.
CCCACTGCCGTCCGGAAGAGAGCTGTGCGAAATAATCCGTTCCCGTCTGGTCCCGTACGAGTTGGGCTTCCCCGGATGCCAATTGCTGCAGCCATACCGGGGGAATGGCACGCGTCCCTTCACGGAAGATTCCGGGATTCTGGGAGATCAGGACGATACCCGATTCGGAGAGGAGAACCGAGCTGCTGCTGAAATTTCCCACGCGGTGGCGGGGTTGCAGGCTCTGGAAAAACTCGTGCGGATCGATGACGAAAACCATGACTACGGGACTGCCACCGGAGGTCTTCCCGGGCGAGGCGAGTTCCCAGAGCCCATCCTGAGTTTGACGCAGACTCGCGAGCGGCCCCACCCATGAAACATCCTCGGCCCGCCAGAAGGGAGGGCGCTTCGCCGAGGCGACCAGCGCTCCCGAGCCGGCGTGTGCCACGAAAATGTCACGGTAGCTGGAACTGAGGTTGAGATAGGCCCGAAGCCGCTGGGCGGCGAGCTCCGCGAGCTTCCGATCTTCGGGGTCCCATCCTCGCCTATCGGCGGTGAGCAGGTTCTCGAATTCCGGTACCTGGGCCAATACATCGGTGAGCGACTGGGCATTTGCCAGCAGACCGGCGAGCCAGCTGTCCATCTGAAATCGCGTCAATCGGGCCGAGTCGTAGAGATCCTGCAGGAGCTCCTCGCGCACGAGCGTGATCCTGCCCTTGTATCCCACCGGGGCGAATCCGAAGGTATCGAGCAGAGCGCCACCTCCCGTCACCAGTGTCAGGAAGAGCGCTGCGCTGATTGAGATTCTGGCACGTGTCGAGAGTCGCGGCGTGCGGGAGCCTGTCATGGCGATATCTCATAGCCGTCGATACAGTCGAAAAAAGCAAGGAAACCGAGCACCTCGAGCACCGACCGCGGACCCTCCTGGAGCCGACTGAGGTGGAGGTCGATCTGGTGATTCCGTGTCGAGACGAGCAGCGCCGAGAGAGCTCCGACGCCGAGCGACGAAAGGTAGCTCACGCCTTCAAGGTCGATGATGAGTCCACCGATCCTCTTGGCCTCGGACAAAGAGTCGATGGCCAGAAGCTGAAAATCGGCGGAGCTGTCGGCATCGAGGTTGCCCGTGGCGGCAAGTACGAGGCCACGAGGACTTTGGCTCTCCTGGCATCGAATCTTCAGGCGGGGATGACCCGCGTTGAAACCCTCGATCTTTTCGTGCAGCGCGGAGTCCGGAACGCTCATTGCAGATAGGCCGTCAGCAGCGTGACATCATCCGTGAAATCGGCGGAACCGCACTTGAGGAGGGCCGATTCCATGATGCGCTTGTGATATTCCGCGCCGTACTCGACGCCGGAGAGAATCTCCCCAAGAGCCGCCGTGGGGCCCGCACCTTCCTCGGCCCCGGCCTCGATGAGTCCGTCCGTGTACATGAATATCACGTCCCCGGGACCGACATTCTCCACCTTCTCCGTATGCACGATACTGGCGGCAA
>DATJQN010000370.1:0-5984 GCA_035505775.1 Rectinemataceae bacterium
GGCGGCCGGGACCGCGAGTCCCTGCGGGCCGAACTGCGCAAGAGCTTTGGAATCGGCGCCACGGCGCTCGAGGCCGGTGTCGCCTATCGCGGCATCTATCCGGGGCGGGACGGCGCCGCTCTCGCCGACCTGGCGAGCCAGGTTGCCAGCGGGGACCCGGGAGCGCTCTCGGAGCCCTTTGCGCCATTCTACGGGCGACACTACGCGGAGCTCAGCCTGTACGCGGAAAACAGCGACGCCTTCTCCTTCACCACGGACCTGGACTGTCAGCTGCCCTGGGGAAGCCTAAGCACGGATTCACGCATCGATGTGTACATCGGAAACGCCAGCATCTTCCTGCGGGTTCAGGCGATCGTCGGAGCGGGCGATGGCGAGTTCATCGCGCTCTCCAGAGCGCAGGGGTTGCCGCTTCTGGTTGTCTGGAGCGGAGTCGAGTTCTCATTCTAGCGCGGCCGGCAGCCGCAGGAGGATACCATGGCCCTCGTGGAGATGCAGGACGTCGTCAAGGACTATTCGCTCGGGCACACGACCATTCGGGCGCTCAAGGGCATAAATCTGTCGGTGGAGGCCGGCGAGTTCACGTCCATCGTCGGACCGTCGGGCTGCGGCAAGACCACCATGCTGAACCTGATCGGCTGCATCGATCGTCCCAGCTCGGGCGACATCCGCTTTGACGGGCAGACCACCTCGTCGTTCGGCGACGACGCCGAGGCCGACTTGAGGCTCGCCAAGATAGGCTTCATCTTCCAGAGTTTCAATCTCGTGCCGGTGCTCTCGATCGCCGAGAACATCGAGATTCCCATGATGCTCGCCCGACGGGCCAAGCGCGAGCGGAAGATTCGGGTCGAAGAGCTGATGGATCTGGTGGGACTCACCGAATATGCGGCCCATAAGCCGGATGAGCTCTCGGGCGGTCAGCGTCAGCGCGTGGCCATAGCCCGTGCCCTGGCCAACGAGCCGAGACTGGTCATTGCGGACGAGCCCACGGCGAATCTGGACGGCGCGACCGGGCAGAGCGTGCTGGACGCGATGCAGGCGCTCAACGAGAAAAAGGGAGTCACCTTCCTCTTCTCCACGCACGACCCCCGGGTCATGCGCTACGCGCGACGTCTCGTGCGGCTCCGCGATGGGGAGATCGAGGGAGAGGAGGTGGCCTGATGCTCCTCAAGATGGCACTCCTTTCGGCTCTCAAGCGTCCCAAGCGCGCCATTCTCATCATGCTCGCCGTCGCGCTGTCGGTGTTCGTGATGGAGTTCGTGTCGGGCTGGGTCGAGGGCATGAAGATACGAATGCAGCAGAAGATCGTCGAGGAAAGCGCCCACCTGATCATCGAGCGCAAGGCCAGGCTCGACGCGCTCGACCCCCTGGAACCCAAGAACTACATCGAGGATGCCAAGACCCTCGCTGCGCGAATTGCCGCGGACCCGCGCGTCTCCCGGGTCGAGGAACTCAGTTCCTTCGGCGCCCTGGTCCTGGCGGGCGACCGCAATCTCCCGCTTCAGATGTACGCCGTCGAGGAGGGGACATCGTATTTCTCCCAGATCGGCCGCGGGGCCAGGACGGGCGGGTTCCCCTTCAAGGGAGCGGGAATAGCGATCTCGCAGAAGGCGCTCGACCTGATCGGGGCCGGCGGGGCACGAAGCCTCATCGTGCTCGTCGAGGATTCCAGCGGGGCGCCCCAGTATCGGGAACTGCCGGTGGCCTGCGTATTCCAGACGGACGACAGCCAGTTCGATTCCTCGACGGCCTTCATGGACAGGGCTACGGCTGCGGATCTCCTGGGCACCAAGGGCGCGGCCGAGCTCTGGGTCAAGCTTGCCCGGCCCGACGACGCGCCGGCCGTGGCGGCATCCCTGGGCCCCCTGCTCTCCCCGGTCGATTGCGTCGCGAGGACCTGGGAGACGCTCCAGGGCAGCCTGCTCGTCCTCATCAAGTTCATGAATCTGTTCATGCTCGTCGTGAACATATTCGTCCTCGTCGTCGCGGCGACCGTCATCACGAATGCCATTCTCATGAACGTATTCGAGAAACAACGGGAATATGGCACGCTGCGGGCTATCGGCATGAAGCGACGGCAGCAGGGGGCCCTTGTCCTTCTGGAGGGAGCCGGCCAGGGAGTGGCCGGTGCCCTGATCGGCGCGGTGCTGGCCCTGCCTTTGATACTTTATTTGAAGCACCACGGACTCCCCATTGGCGAGGCAAGTCACGTAATCGGGGCCGGAGATGTCATGTACTTCGGCATGAACGCCCTGTCCACGCTGCGCAATGTGTGCTTTGGCGCGTTGATCGCCGTGGTCGGCAGTCTCTACGCGGCCCTTGCCGGCACGCGCGGCTCGGTCGTCGACGCACTGAAGAACTCCTAGGAGGGCATCATGACACTCTACGGTTTGGCGGTACGCAACGTCTTCCGCAACGGGAGGCGCACGGCCCTGAACATGATCGCGATAGGACTCGGCGTGGCGCTGATGGTCGTCTGCCTGGGCTGGGTCCAGGGCTATGCCACGTACATATACGGGGCCATCATCCACTTCCAGACAGGATCGGCGCAGATCCTGCGAGAGGGATACGAGGACCAGTCGGCGCGCTTCCCTCTCGACCTGACGGTGACCGGGTATCGCGCCCTCCGCTCGCAACTCCTCGCGCAGAAAGGCGTGACAGGGGTCAGCGGGCGCCTCGACTTTCCCGCCCGCGTGATAGCGCCGACCGGCGCCGTACGCCTCCTGGGGCAGGGTATCGACGCCGAGTCCGAGCGGGAGGTGAGCGTCCTTTCGAAAAAGATCGTCGCCGGCAGCTACCTCGATGGCTCTCCGGGCATCCTGGTGGGCGCCGCCATAGCGCGGAAGCTCAAGGTCGAGGTGGGCGCCATTCTCCAAGTCTCCGCGACGGACCGATACGGGGTCGAGAACCGTGTGGCACTGCCGCTGCGCGGCCTCTTCTCCTTTGGCTACGGAGCCATGGACGACTCGATCGCCTACCTCGATCTCGGCTCAACCCAGGATCTGCTGGATCTGGGCGATGAGGTGACGCGCGTCGTGCTCGCGGGCCCCCTGCCCACGGAAGTCGAGCAGACCGCGCGAAGCTACCTTCGCTCGCACGTTGGCGCTTCTGCGCCGGCGGACCCGGCGGCGAAGCCGCTGGTGGCCTATGGCTGGCAGGAGTTCGCCAAGGCCACGGTTTCCGGCGTACACACCGATACCTACAGTTTCTATGTCATCGCGGTCATTCTGTTCGCGCTCATCATCGTCGGCATCCTCAATTCCATGTCGATGTCGGTGCATGAGCGCCATCGGGAACTGGCGGCCCTCCGTGCCATCGGCTTCAAGCGGCTCACGGCGCGGCGGCTCATCCTGCTCGAGGCCGCGACCCTGGCCGCGGTGGGAACGGTCGCCGGCTTCCTGGTGTCGGCCCCGATCGTCTATTGGCTCGGCATCAGGGGTGTGGACATAGCCGCCTACATCCCGAAGGACTTCCCGGTCCCGTTCGGCGAGATCTACCATGCGGACTATCGGCTCTGGCACTACGTACTGAGCGCCGCGCTCGGCGTCGGTGCCAGTCTGGCAGGCGCCCTGCTTCCCGCGCGTCGGGCGGCCCGGCTGCCCATCGCCGAAACCATCGGCGCCGGCATCTAGCGCATGATCCGCATCGCGCTTCGGGCAAGGAAGCGTCGCGAAAGGAGTCTCAGCGCGAAGGGGGCGAGCGCCCAGGTCCAGTGCCCGAAGGCGAAGCGTCGGCGCCGGTGGAAGGCGCGCAGGCAGCGGCGGACGACGAGGGCCGCGGGGACCGTGCCGCGCATACCCTCCGACCGTCCTTTCGAAGCCACCCGATCGAACTCCGTTCGAACGGGTCCGGGGCAGAGAATCGTGACGCCGATGCCGCGCGAGCGGAGTTCCTCGGCTATCGCGACGCCGAAGGAGATGACGTAGGCCTTGGTCGCGGCGTATACGGCGATATTGCCCATGGGGCCGAGTCCGGCGAGGCTCGCCACGAGTATCATGCCCGCTCCGGTGCCGAGGTAGGGAAGGGCGTCCTTGGCCATCTCCGTGAGGGCCCGGATATTCAGGTCGATCATACCCAGCGAATCCTCCCGCGAACTGTCCTCGAATGTCGCGAATCGTCCCGCGCCGGCGTTGAGGACGAGCAGGCGAAGCTCCGGGGCTTCCGATTCGAGTCTGGCCCTGACACGCTCGGCTCCGCCCTTCGTCAGATCGGCTGCGATGGGAACGATACGGGCTTTCGCCCTCATGTCGGGTTCCGGCGACCGGAGTTCGGCCGCCAGGGCGGCCAGCCGCTCCGAGCGTCTCGCCACAGCCCAGATCTCATCGAGGTCGGGTCGAGACGCGAGCTGTCGGACGAAGTCCGCGCCCATGCCGCTGGAAGCCCCCGTCACGATCGCGATCCGTTTCATGGCCGCTTCCTTTCCTTGTAGGGCAGATCCCGATCCAGAGCCTCCACCTGGGCGGCCTCCTCGGCGTTGATCTGGGGCATGAAACGCCCGATCACGGAGGCGAGCCGCCGATCGAATATCCGGTGCAGGGAAGGCGCGAGGGTGGAACTGAATCCGCGCCGGGCCTTGTGGGGGCTCCCCATCCCCGGATCGAAGCTCGCGATTCCGCGCTGGAGCGCATACTCGATGGGGAGATAGTAGCAGAGCTCGAAATGCAGTCCCGACTCCTCCCGAAGCGAGCCCCAGTAGCGGCCGTAGAGCCGGTCCGGCCCGGCGAAGAGGAAGGCAAGGGCGAAGGGAAGGCTGGAGGACCCGTCGAAGGCCGCCGAGAGCAGCCATCCTTCCGGCATGAACTCGGGGAGCCGGAGAAAGAAGTCGCGTGTCAGGAACTTGGCCGCCCAGGGACCGAAGCGCGCGTTGTGCGCCTCATACAGCTCGGCCATCCGCTCGAGCGTCGCCGCGTCCGCCTGGCCGGGCTCGATCATCCGCGTCTCGATCCCGGCCGATCGCACGGCCTCGCGCTCGCGCCTGACGTTGCGCCGCATGTTCTTCGAGAAGGAGTCGAGGAATCCGTCGAAATCGCCGAAGCCCCGGTCGCTCCAGAGAAAGGACTGGTGGTCCCAGCGTATCCAGGCGTCCGTAACCGATTCCCGGCCCCCGCGGCGAACCGGTGCGGAGTCGGGGCCCTGGAGCACGGCCTCCGAAACCGAGCGGTCGGGCCACAGGATATGGAGACCGCCGAGCTTCGCCTCGCGCGCAGCCTCCGTGGCCGCATCAAGGGCCAGCCGGGTCAGCAGTATCCGGTCCTCTCCGGGGGCGGTCATCACCCGCCAGGCCGGTGCCGGCGTCGCCGGGACCATGCCGACCAGCTTGGGGTAGTACGAAGCTCCCACGCGTTGTGCGAGCTCGGCAAACTCGAAGTCGAAGACGAACTCGCCCCAGGAATGGGTCTTCACGTAGAAGGGTGCGGCGGCCACCAGCCGTGGGATTCCGGCTTCCCTGCGGCGTATCAGCAGATGGGCTGCTGTCCAGCCGGTCTCCGGCGTGATCGAGCCGGAGGACTCGAGGAGGGCGAGCAGGCCCCAGCGGAGGAGGGGACAGCCGCAGGCCCGGGCGAGCGAGTCCCATTCCTCCGCTTCGATCTCGGACATGCGCGGGGCAAAGCTGATCTCGTAGTCGGCCACCGGAAGAAGATACCGCCGCTGCGCCCGCCGCGGCGAGCGGCGCGGCGCCCGGAGCCGCGCCCGGCGCCGCACCGCAAACCGGGGCGCACCGCACGCGATCAGCGACCGGTCCTGACCTGCCTGGCGCCGGGGCAGGCCTCGAACCCGCGTCAGCTCCCCAGCCGGGCCAGTATCTCCCCAGGACTGACGCCGACAAAGCCCGGGAGGACGAGGTTCGCCTCGCCCAGACGCCCGGGCGAGCCGATGCCGACCGACTTCATGCCCGCGGCCCGGGCACCCTCGATGCCGGCAACCGCGTCTTCGAACACGATGCACGAAGCCGGCGGGAGGGCGAGGAGCTCGGCCGCCTTGAGGAA
>DATJQN010000371.1:0-6726 GCA_035505775.1 Rectinemataceae bacterium
GAGCTGGTCCCCGAAGCTGAGGCTGCACCTGAAGTCGCGGCAGAGGCGCCCGGCCTTGCAGCCGCGCCCGTCGAGGAAGCCGAAGCCGTCGGAATCCCCGGGCTTCCCCTCTCAGAGGATGAGGAATCTCATTTCCTCGAAGAGCTGCCCGAATGGCTTCGGCCCGCGACGGCCAAGCCGGAAGCATCCCGTATCGAGGCAACAGGCGGTGACAGCTTCGCGGAAGGCGCAGCTGCCGCCCCCCTGCCGGCAGGCGTCCCGGAGCCGGAGCTCGAAGCGGTTGAAGAACTGGAGCCGATCGAGGAACTCGAACCGATCGAAGCTGCCGAATCGATCGAAGAGCTCGAGCCGGTAGAGGAGCTGCAGCCCTTCGGAGAGTTCGGGCCTTCCGAGGCCCCGCCCGCGAATTTCTTCGAGACCGGGAACGGCATGCGGTCCGCGTCGGCGCGGGCCTATCAGCTTGCGACCGACTCCGACGACGATATCCCCGTGATTCCCGAGTCTTCCGGGCTCGAACTGGCCGACGAAGCGGACATTTCCGATATCATCGGGTTTATCGATGTCGACGATTCGAACAGGATCGAGGATCTCGACGTGCTGGATGAGGGCTTCGGTCTCGACGGGGTTTCCCCGGTTCCCGCCGTCGCTCGTCCGCCCGAGCCGGAGTTCATTCTGGACGCAGCCGAGGTCGACTTCGAAGACTCGGGTCTGGAACCGCTCGAGGAGATAGAATTCCAGCTTCTGCTCTCGTCCATAGACCTCTCGTCGCTGGAGCAGTGGGAGCATGGTCCTGCCGGGGCTGCCGAGGCCGATGCCACACGCTCCGTGGCGCAGGAGGAGGCGGCTTCGATCCGCGTCCGGGAGTCCGCCGAACCCGCGGAGCAGCCTGAAGCGGAGACGCACTTTTCCCGTTCTGAAGCCCAGCATGCGGCTGTGGAGTCGGATGATTCGGTCATCGTCGACGACGAGATCCCCATGCTCTCCGAAGAGATGCGCGAACTCCTGGAGTTCCTGCCTGCCGTGGAGCGGGAAGATGCCCAGGCTGCCGATCTTGAAGAGTACCTCGGTCCCGCGCTCCGCTACCGGCCCGCTGCCCGATTCGAGAATGTCGCGACGGCGGCTACCGAGGAGCTCCCCGTCGTGGGCGAGGGCGAACCCTGGTCCGAGGCCGAGTTCCTCGGCGAGTTCGCGCCCGAAAGCAGTGCCGACGCGGGGGAGGGGCTCGAAGAGGGACCGATCCTCTACAAGGACGGTCTTTTCCAGCTCAACCCCGAGTTCAGGCATGGAGGGTTGGAGCTGGACGAAGACCTGAGTTCCCTCGTGAACTCGGTGCTCGGCGGTGGTGCCCAGGTTCGGGACGACTGAGGTCCGACTTCCGGTCGAGGTTTCCGAGTCCCGCCGCCCTCCCGTGGGCGGAACACTTGACTCGAGCCACGGCTCCATCTAGGGTAAGCGACGATGCTCTCCGAATCCCTTGCGCGGCTGTTCAGGCACGGTGTATCCCTTGTCGTCGGCTCCCTGCTGCTGGTCGCCCTGGCGGCTGCCTTTGTCTGGCCGCTCTGGTACCTGGCCAGCGAGCGCCGGAGGGTCTTCAACCTCGGCGTGGGTTCCGTGGCGCTGGGAATCCTCCTGTTTCTGGTCGTCAGGGCCGTTGTACGGAGGCGGCCGGGGAGGGGCGGGGACTGAGGACCCCGAGCCGTTGAACGGCCCGGACAAATCCGCTATGATCGGTCAATCTTGGGACGATCGGGATGCCGCGCGCTCGGCGCTGTGAGCCACAGTCCTTGGGGGAAGAGATGAACTGCCCGCGTTCAACCATCGTCGCGATTGCCGTGGCAGCCATTCTCGCCCCGTTCCTTTCCGGCGTACGGCTCTGCGCGGATGACCTGCGCACGCTGGTGGCCGGGACGGCTATCATCTCGGCGGACGATGCGGACGGCACAAGACTCAGCATGGGCTACAACGACGCCATAGCCGTGCTGCTCGCCAAGGACACAAGCTTCGTCCAGGGCTTCGAGATCGAGCTCAGGCTTCCACAGGTAGCGATCGGCGTGCCCGGCGGCTTCGCATACGAATTGTGGCGCAAGATCGATCCTCTCCCCGACAAGAATCGCTACGGCTATCGTGGCGAACGGATAATAACGCAGCCCATCCCGCCCCGGGCCGGAATCGTGCTCCAGATACCCATCCGCAAGGACTTCAACATCAAGCCGAGTCCCTATGCCACGTTGATCCCCACGGTCGTGGAGCCCAGGGACTTCCCCTTCATGTTCAAACTCCTGCCGGTGGCCAAGGGCTTCGGATCCGAGATCGAATCCGCCCAGTTCCAGGTCCGGGTTCGTCCGATCCTGACCGACGAGGGCGCTCTCAGCCTGAAAATCCGGTATCCGGAAGGCGCTTCCGATCGCGGCGTCACGGTGACCGTGGATGACAGGAAGATCGACCCCTCCGTCCCCCTCGTTCTGTCCTCCGGCCCGCACCGCTTGCAGGTGACATCGGAAGCATACCGGGACGAGAATCGCAGTTTCACGATCGAGCAGGGCAAGACACTCGAGCTTGCCGTCGAACTTCAGGATACCGCGCCGGTCGCGATCATCGAGGCACCGGACTCGGCCTTTGTCAGCATCGACGGTGTGAAGGTCGATCATGTGAACAGGCCCCAGGTGACCCTCGACCCGGGCGACCACGTGGTCCTCTGCCGGATCGGCGACTACACGGTGAGCCGCAGATTCACGGCCTTCCGGGGCAAGACCTACCGGTTGGTGCTGGCTGTCGATCTCCAGATCCAGGAGAGTCAGTGATGCGTCTCGTATCGTGGAACGTCAACGGCATCCGGGCCTGTGCCGGGAAGGGCTTTTTCGAATGGCTCGCGAACGAGAGCCCGGACATTGTCAGCATCCAGGAGACCAAGGCCCATCCGGACCAGCTTCCCGCCGAGTTTCTCGCTCCCCCGGACGGAGCGGGAGGCGTGTACAAGGCATACTGGGCCTCGGCCAGGCGCAGGGGCTACTCCGGTACGGCCATCTTCACGAAGCGGGAACCACGGTCCATCTCCTACCTTGGCAAGGGGGAGTTCGACGAGGAGGGCAGGGCTCTCGTCGCGGACTTCGGCGCATTCACGCTCGTATCCGCCTACTTCCCCAACAGTCAGGACGGCGGGGCGAGACTTGACTACAAGCTGGCCTTCTGCGACGCCATCCTGGGCCTGTGCGACAAAGTGGTGGCCTCGGGAAAACATGTCGTCGTGGCCGGGGACTACAACATCGCCCACAAGCCCATCGATCTCGCCAATCCCAAGGCGAACGAAGGCAATCCGGGCTACCTTCCCGAAGAGCGGGCCTGGATGGACCGCTACACCGCCGCAGGCTATGTGGACAGTTTCAGGCACTTCAACGACGAGCCGGGCAACTACACCTGGTGGACCTACCGCGTTCCCGGAGCCCGGGAGCGCAACGTGGGATGGCGGCTCGACTATCACTGCGTCGACGCAGGCCTCCTCCCCGCCCTCACGGCCTCTAAGATCCACCCCGCGGTGCTTGGATCCGATCACTGTCCCGTTTCACTGGAACTCGCACTCTAGGAGCCTGTCGAACAAGGCCGTGAGTCTTTTCCCGGCATGCCGCCGGCACCATGCACGGTATAAGGAGCATCTGCCATGAAGATACGCTACAACGCCCCGACGACCCTCACCTTCACGCTGGCCGCCGCGGTGGTGCTTCTCCTTTCGGGGACGGTCGTCCCCGGTCTCACGGAGAGCTGGTTCTCGACGCCCGCGCCCTTCCATGCCAATCAGCTGAAGGACTACGTCAAGCTGTTCAGTCACGCCCTGGGTCACGCCAGCGTCGATCACTACATCTCCAACTTCAGCTTCATTCTCCTCCTTGGTCCCATTCTCGAATCGACCTACGGCTCGCTGATGATGCTGATCATGATGTTCGTGACCGCGCTGGTTACGGGCATACTCAACGTGCTTCTCTTCCCGGGCACGATACTCCTCGGCGCGAGCGGAGTCGTCTTCATGATGATTCTTCTGGCCTCGTTCACCAATTTCAGGAAGGGCGAGGTTCCCCTCACCTTCATTCTCATCATGGTGATCTACCTGGGCAGGGAAGTCTGGAACGCGGTCGGACATCACGACAACATCTCGCAGTTCGCGCACATCGTCGGCGGCCTGACCGGGAGTTTTTTCGGCTTCTTCAAGCCTGCCAGGCGCGACTAGACCGGGGCTGTCGTGCGCAGGGTAGTTCAGGGATCCGGCCGCTTCGCCCGCTATGTGAAGCGCCTCCTCCGGCTGGCGCTGCTTTTGGTCTCGGTGGGTCTGCTTGCGGCCTTCGCACAGTATCAATATCACCTCTTTGACCGACAGCTGGCCGCTCTGACCGGCTTTGTCGCCGAGGCGGACTCGCAGCTCTCCAACGTGGCATTCGCCGGCATATCGCTCGGAAGCCTCGTCCTGGTGCTTGCTCTCTGCGTCTTCCCGATATTCATGAGGAAGATCGACGCCCGCGCCTATCGGCGAGGGCTCTGGCGCGGCCTTGTGTCCGCGCTGGTCTTCCTCGTCTCGACGGAACTGTACGACTTCGCGGAGCGGAGCAGCCGACTCTATCTTCTCGGGGCCATCGCACTCGTCATCGTCGTGAGCGCCCTCCTCGTGGAGGCCGTCTCTCTCGCCGTGCGCGAGGAGAATGAGCGCTCTTTCCGGACGGATGTCGTGGCCTCGATCGCTTCGGGCTTGCTGTTCTCCGTCCTCGTCAAGCTCGGCCAGTACGGTCTCGAGTGGCTCAAGCATCTGGTCGCCCGGAGCTGAGCCGGAGCCTGCTGATCGGGTTCGGCCGCATGCGTGTCGGCATCGCGTCGGGCAACAGGCCGGATTTTGAGTCACGGTGAGGAGGAAGGCTTGAGCCAGCATGTCTTCGTGTTCATGCTCGCCCTGGAGCTGCTGGCCGCTCTGGGCGCCCTCGTCGCCCTTCTTTTTGTGAGCGCACCCTACGGGAAGCATTCGCGTCCGGGCTGGGGACCGCAGATGAACTCGAAGTGGGCCTGGCTGCTCATGGAGACGCCGGCGGCCCTGGTGCCCGCTGCCTTCTTCCTCCTTGCGGAGAGACGATCGGCAGGGACGCTGTTCGCCTTCTGCCTCTGGGAGCTGCACTACCTCTACCGCAGCTATGTCTACTCGGCCCTGCAGCGAGGATCGCGGCGTTCCTTCCCCCTCCTTCTGGCGGCTCTGGCTTTTGTCTTCAACATCAACAACGGCAGTATCATCGGGGCGGATCTTTTCAGCCGGGCCGGGGCGGATCTCATAGACCTGCGCAACTTTTCATGCGCGCTCGGCCTTGCGCTCTTCCTCTGCGGCTTTTGTCTTCACCTCGTCTCGGACGCGACCATTCGCGCGCTCCGGAGGCCGGGGGAGACGGACTATCGGATTCCGCAGGGCGGCGCCTTCCGTCTCGTGAGCAACCCCAACTACCTCGGCGAGATAGTCCAGTGGATCGGGTTCGCCCTGCTGACGCGCAGCATCGCCGCCTGGGCCTTCGCCTTCTTCACGTTCTGCAACGTGTTTCCGCGGGCGATATCCAACCATCGATGGTATAGGTCGCACTTCCGGGACTATCCGGCGAACCGGAAGATCATCTTCCCCTTCCTCTTCTGAGTCTGCCGTGAGGGGCGCGGCCCCTGAAAAAAGGCCCGGACCCCAGGGGGAGTCCGGGCCTCGAGAGTCCGCGGGGCCCGCGCCTTCGGGACGCGCCTTCGGGACCGCGCCTAGACGCCTTCGGGCGTGGCGACGACGCGGCGGCCGGCCTCGTAGGCCGTGATCTCGGCCTTGACCACCCGACCCAGGCGCCGCGCCCCCTCCTCGATCTGCATCTTCGAGCAGTAGGAGAAGTTGATGCGCATGGCATTGTGCTCGGGCTCGTCGAAGTAGAAAGCCGAGCCCACCACATAGGCCACCTTCTCGGCCACGGCCTTGTGGATCATCTCGTCCGTGTTTATGAAGGCGGGCAGGCTGATCCAGAGGAAGAGGCCGCCCTCGGGCTTGGTCCACTTGAGATCGCTGCGTTTGGGCATGTGCTTCTCGAGCATCTCGCACATGTAGTTGCGCTTCTCGCGATAGAGCTCGCAGGTGTGCTTGATGACCTCGTAGATCTTGCCGGTCTTGAGGTACTCGGCGAGCCACTTCTGCGAGAACACGTTGGTGCAGAGGTCCACCGCCTGCTTGGCCACGACGAGCTTCTGGATGATCTCCGGACGGGCGATGACCCAGCCGACGCGGACGCCCGGAACCAGGATCTTGGAGAAGGTCTTCATGCCGATGACGATACCGCGGTTCTCGCTTTCCTGGTCGAGCTGGTAGATCGAGGGAATCGGATCGCCGAGGAAGCGGATCTCCCGATAGGGAGCATCTTCCACGATGAGGAGGTCGTGGCGGTAGGCGAAGGCGAGGAGGGCCTTTCGCTTGGCGAGACTCCAGCAGACTCCGCTCGGATTCTGGAAGTCCGGGATCACGTAGATGTACTTGATCCGGGCTCCGTCCTTGACGGCGTGGCTGTACCTGCGATCAAGCTCCTCCATGTCGAAACCGTCATTGTTGGAGCAGGAGGGGATGCCCAGGACCCGGCCCTGGTAGGACTGAATGGCCTGGATGGCGCCGACATAGGTCGGGCGTTCGGCGATGATGTAGTCGCCCGGGTCGAGGAAGATTTTCGGGATCATGTCGAGGGCCTGCTG
>DATJQN010000372.1:0-9064 GCA_035505775.1 Rectinemataceae bacterium
CCAGAAGCGCTGCGCGGCGGAGCCCGTCGGCCCGATCCCGAGGCGCAACGCAAGATGCTGACGCGCCGACTGTCTTTTCACTGGGTCGGCGTAGAGTTTCCGCGCCTCCATGAAGCTCGGGTCTAGGATGAGGCCGCCGGTCTTGGCAGAGAAGCCCGGGAAGAACAGGCACTTGCTGGCCAGGGGGAGGGCGGTCAACGAATCGAGGAGGTGCATGTCCTCGGCATAGGACTCGGCAGTCAGATGCTCGAGGTCGATGATGAGCCGCGGTCGCGGGGCTTCAATCGACGAGAGCGCCCGCTCGTACCACTCGGGTCGTCCGCAGGCGAAGCTTTCCACTAGAACGTCGGGCGGCGCCGACGCCAACCCATGCCAGGGAATTGACCATCTGAGGACTGTCCAGTCGCTGAAGCTCTGAATATCGAGGGAGGGATCTATTCCCGGACAGACTCTGGAGAAGGCATGGAGGTCGTCCACGACAAGTCGCAGCCGCAGTGCGGGGGCGACGGAGTGGAGCGCCCTGGCGAGCCGAAAGACGACGCCGATGTCGCCGAAGTTGTCCACAACTTTGCACAGAAGATCGATCGTGGTTCGGCTGGCGTTCATGCTAGGCCATGGTTCTCGATGTCCGGACAGGATTTCAAGGGGGGCTTGGCAGCGGAGGAGCGGAGGGAGCCGGCGCGGCGCAGGCGGTTTCAGTAGGTGCTTGCGTCCATCTTCTGGAACGCAGCACGGACGCGTTCCAGTCTGCTGAGCTGGGACGCGATGATCGCCGCATAGTCGAGGTCGCCCGACTCGATTCTGGATGCCTCATCGATCCAGTATTCCGCACCGTCCATGAGCACGAAGGGGGTCTTCATGGCCTTCGCGGCAAGGTCCTTGGCCTCTCCCCAATAGAGCAGGGCCGTACGATAGGCCGACTCGGCAGTTTTCAGGCTGTCGAGGTTCTCGTCCTTCCAGGGAGCGTTGTAGAAGTAGGCCACCATCTTGTCGAATTTCGAGCCCAGAACGAGGTGCTGCTGAATCAGGAGCAGGTCGATGTGCATGTCGAGGAGGTAGCGATACCGCTCCCAGTGGGTCTTGTCATCGATCTTGGCCAGGGCGTAGAGCGGGTTGCAGAAGTCGGCATTCTTGGCAAGCTCGAGCCAATAGATGTTCTCGATGGAGTCGTCGGGGGCCTGAATGTAGTGTGTGTGGAAGAGCTTGTAGTATTGCTCCTTGTAATAGACCGGGTATGCCGCGAGCAGCGTCATGGCGAGGAGGAAGGCGGCCGAGGCGGCGAACTTGCGCATACGTCTTGATTATCGGCATGTTCTCGGCGCAATGGAGACTCGGGCAGGCGACAGCCCGGGCAGAAGGGCGGATTTCGGTTTTCTCGAAACTTCCGCCCGCTCCGGGTGTTTCTACCCGGTATGGGCGTCGGATGCGTCCGATCCTTGCCGGATCAAGGTCCGGATTCGCAGCAGAATTGATTGATGGATGTCGTGGACCGGCAAGGCGGCATTCAGTGTATGCACCTGCATTGCCGATCCCGCAAAGCAGGCCAGGGCATCGGCATAGCCCTGTCGCACGCGCTCGAGGAAGGGGAGATTCTCGTAGATCTCGCGCTTATCCCGGGATGCGAGCCGGGAGAGAGAAAGGCTGGGCTCCACATCGAAGAAAAAGAGGAGTTCAGGAAGGGGGAACGCACGGTTCAGGGTCAGCGGCAGCTCGCTTCCGCAGGTGCTGCCCTGGTAGGCAAGACTCGAAAGGACATAGCGGTCGCAGATGACCAGATCGCCACGGCCAAGATGCTCCAGGATGCCGTTTGCGCCATTGAGATGTTCATGGCGGTCGGTGGCGAAGAGGTAGGCCAGAGTTCCCGGTTCAACGTGCAGCTCCCCGCCCAGAACTTTGCGGATGAGCTGTCCCACAGGTCCGCCGGTCGGCTCGGAGGTCGTCCAATGGGGTTCTCCCATCGCGTCGAGAGCCGCATCGAGCATCTTGAGCTGCGTCGTCGTGCCTGCGCCGTCGGCGCCTTCGAAGACCACGAAGCGGGGCATGACGGGAATTTCGGCGATTTCCATGGCGCGAGGGTAACGGGTGGAGTGTGAGAATGCAAGCAGAGGCGGAGGATGTCCGCCGCGCCCCGGTCTTTGGCCTGACGGATGGGCGATGCCTGTGGTATCGTAGGGGTTACGAGCATGTCCAGCATCAGGCGACTCCTTCCCGTGGCCTTGGCCGGCCTCATGATTACGGGTGTGCTGTTCTATTCCCTTGGCGCACTCGACTCCGCGTTCCGGGGGAGGGTGAGGTCCGCCATCGAGCAAGGAGGCGCCGAGTTCGAGCGCCAGCTTGGACTCACGCTGTCGTTCGAGTCGTTTTCGCCTTCCATCCTGCATTCCGTTGCCTTCACGTCCATGACGCTGAAAAAACCTGACGGCGAAATATTCCTCCAGGCCTCGCAGGTTCGCGTCTATTACGACGTGTTTGCAATCCTACGCGGGCGTTCCTATGACACGCTTAAAGGCATTTCACTCCAGAACGTGACCGCGAACGTCAATCTCCCCCGGGACAACGAGCTCCTGCAGAAGCTTTCGGGCTACGTCTTCCCTCCGCCCGGTTCGCCGGCGCCGAAGTTTACTGTCGAAGGGCGGTCTCTGCTGCTTCATGTCAGCGCCGAGGGGATGGGTACGGTCAGCCTGAGCGCTCGGGAAATGGACTATTCGAACCTTGGAAACACCATAGAGTTCTCGCTGTCGGGGAACTACGCGGTATCGCCTGCACAACTCGCCACTGGAGAAATCGAGGGGCCGATCGAGCTGACCGGCACTATTGCGCAGGACCTGGCCATGGCCCGGATTCAGATGGCCCTCGCGGCCGATGCCGCCGATTTCGCCGTGGCCACGCAGCGCTTCGAGCTTGTCTACGGGAACGGCACGGCGGAATTGCGCAAGGTCAGGGACAAGGCTCCCCTCGATGCCGCTTTGAGCTTTGACACCAAGGATGGGACCCTTGCGGCCACCCTTCGCGCCGACGGCTTTGTCCCGGCCCGATCGCTGCGGGTGCGAGGCGCGCTCTCCGCGCTGTCGCCCTGGCTCGGGGAATCCTACCGCGGTACGGTCTCATTCACGCTGCCGCGGGGACGGGTCGCCGACGCCCGCTACTCGGTGAATCTCGACTCGACCCTGCCAGCCTCCCTGCTGCCCGGACCATACCATGTGGCGATTTCGGCGGACGGTGATCTGCAGCGAGCGAACGTGTCGAACCTCAAGCTGGGGGACGGGGCGCGCTCGCTCCAGTATCAGGGCAGCTTCGATCTCGCGGATCTGGCGCCGGACGGCATTCTCGCGGTGAATTATGCCCCGGAGGGCTTTGCCGTACCCGTCTCCGCGAGCGTCCGCCTCTACGGTCGGGCTGGCGTGTACACGGCTCTGGCCGAAGAGGTTCGGGCCGGTTCAGTTCGATTCAGGGACCTCGCGATCACCGCGGCTCACCGGGGATCGGCTGTCGAATTCCAGGCATCAGTCCGCCCTCCGGAGGGGGAGCAGCACACACCCGACCTTCCGGTCCGCGGCTTTGGCGGCGAGGGCGGCACAAACAGCGGGGGCCTCCCCAGAATCTCGGTCGAGGGCAGCGCGAACCTCGGCCGGAGGGCCACGGTGGATCTGTCCGCGAGTCTCGAAAACGTGGAGCTGGAGCCGCTCGGCGGCATCCTTTCTGCCGCCTTGGGTCCGGAGGCCGCATCCCTGCTCGGGGATTTGAAGCTCGGAGGAGAACTCTTTCTGACCAGCGATTTTTCGCGCCTGTCCTGGTCGGTCTCGGACCTGGCGATCGTCTCCCGGTCCATTCCCGGAGCATACGCCCTGCTCTCACTGTCAGGCAACCAGAACAGCGTGTCCGTGCGGCGGCTGCAGGTATCGGCGGCCGGCTATACGATCGCCGGAACCGGTTCGGTCGACATGACCGAATCCGGACGGGTGGGGTTCGAAGCTTCGCTCTCCCTAAAGGACATTCCCTATCAGGTGAAGGGGGCCCTTGTCGAACAGGGACTCTTCATCACCGGTGACTACGGTCTCAACCTGAGCGCTCACCGGGCCGGTGATGATACCTTCTTCTCTGCGTCCGCGCGGGCTTTCCCGATTCCGGTGGCCGGCGGCGTTGCCCTCATGAGCCTCGACCTGGACGGTCGCTATTCGAGCCCCGGCGACTGGAGACTGGCCGTGGGCCAGTTTGAACTCGACCCTGCCGACCCCCGACTGAGTTCACTGCCGACAATTGCCTTCTCGGGGGCTCTGGGGCCGACGTCGGGGAGTTTCCCGACCCTGCATGTGGCCGACGCATTTTCCAGCCTCGATGGGAGCTTTGATGTGGACTATTCGCTGACAGGCGCAGGGGCCGCCACCTTGAAGCTGGACCTGAGCCAGTCGCAGAGAAGCGCGGCGCAGCCCGCCGGGAGCGCCAGTCCGACAGCGACCGGAGCGGCGGGGTCTGAGAGCTACCATGCGCGACTGGTGTTTTCCGGTTCGGCAGGCGGAGAGCTGGGCGACGGGCGGCTGTCGGGGAGTCTCACTTTTTCGGGTTTGTCGCTGGCCCGACTCGGCGTGGATACGCTGAGCGGGACCGCGCAGGGCCAGGCGACGATCCAGGGCACTGTGGGCGCCCCGGAAATCCAGGCTGAGGCGGGAGTTCATGACGCGAGGTGGAACGGAGAAGCGCTCGATCTGAATCTCCGCGCAGCATATGCGGACAAGCGCCTACGGGTCAGCTCGCTGAACGCGCGCTATCTCGGCACGAGCCTCCGCAACGGCAGCGCAGCACTTTCGCTGGCCGACGGCAGCGCCGACGCCCAGCTCGACCTGTCCGCCGGCCTGGGCGGGGGAAAGCTGGCCTTCACGGTGATACTGCACGGAGAGCAGCTCCCCGAGGCGCAGCCTGCAGCGGCGCCGGGGCCCAGAGTGGATTCGGGAGCGCTGGAGAGGCTCTCCGCGGCCTCGGCGGCCGTCCCCAAGAATGGCGCCGGTTCTGCCCAAGCGGACGGCCAGGGTCCTGGACCGAGCCTCCTCTCGAGCCTGCCGCAGGTCCTGAGGCACTATCAGGTCAGCGGCTCGATCCTCGGAGAGGGCTCCCCGCAGGCGGGGAAGAGCTCCTGGCCCTTCATCCTCGTGTCATCGTCGGACTCCATCAAAATCACCGGAGGGATAGGTCAGGAGTTTCAGGCACAGCTGCTCGACGATGGGAGCTTCTCCGCACGGGCCGACCCCTCGCTGCATGTGGGATTCGCGGCTTCAGGTTCGATGACCAAGGGGAACATTGATGCCACGCTGGACAACATCGATGTCGATCTCGCGGCCCTTTCCAGCGCCCTCCCTGTGTCGACCACCCGTTTCGAGGCAGGCAGACTGGCCGGGGCCCTCCATGTCAAAGGCCCGGTGGGCGACCCTGACATCACGGGTTCGCTCGGCCTCGAGTCCATCGTGCTCTCCGCCCCGGACTGGGTCCCGGCGAAGATCGGTCCGTTCTCTGCCCCTCTCACGGTCGCAGGAAAGAGCCTCGCGCTGAGCGCCTCCGACGTGCCCGTCGGCAGCTCGCGACTGTTTGTCAGCGCCGCCGCCGATCTCGATCACTGGACACCAGTGAACTTCCGGGCCTCTCTGAGGACGGGAGAGGGTTATCCGCTTGCGGTCGACTTCAACATCAAGGGCCTGCAGATAAAGGGAGAGGCATCCTTCAATCTCGGCGCCGAGCTGCGCGGAGATGTGCTTGCGCTCACGGGGGCCCTGACTCTGCAGCGGGCCACCGTTGTTCTCGGGACGGAGCTCTTTACCGGAGGGCAGGACACCGGATCGGCGCCCACGCGCCCCATCCTCCTTCAGTCCCAACTCCACTTCGGGCGCGGTGTCGAAGTGTTCTTCCCGTCGCGCGAACTGCCTGTCGTATCGGGCTATGCCGATCCATCCAGTGTCGTCGCCATTCACTACGACCAATCGGTGGAGGACCTTTCCGTCAAGGGAACCCTGGCCCTGCGCGGGGGAGACGTGTTCTATATTCAGAGAAGTTTTTTCCTTAAGACGGCGACAATCGTCTTCAACGAGAGTCTCGACCACTTTGACCCGAGGGTCACGATGCTCGCCGAGCTCCGCGATCGGAACGATCAGGGCCCTGTGCTCATAACCCTCAAGACGGACAGCCAGCCGATCTCGCAGTTCAAGCCGACGCTCTCCTCCGACCCGCCGATGTCGGAGTCCGACATTGCAAACCTGCTCGGCACCGGTCTCTTCGAAGTCTCGAGCGATCAGACCGTCGATCTGCGAAAGGCGGTCATCTCCTCCTCGGAGTTCCTCCCACAGCTGAACGTGGCCAAGGCCTTCGAGCAGCGGGTTCGCGACGGTCTGGGCCTGGATGTGTTTTTCCTGCGGACGCAGTTCCTCCAGCGCTGGCTCATGGACGTTTCCGACCCCGCCCAGACCGCCACGACCGACCCGCTCGGACGCTATCTCGACCAGAGCGCGTTGTATGTCGGCAAGTACATCGGAGACTCCGTCTTCCTCCACGGGGAGGCCCGCTTCCGCGAGGACCCACTTGTAGGCGCGCAGCCCTTGCGTATAGACTCGGAACTCGGCATCGAGTTCGACACGCCCTTTGGGCTGATACAGTGGAGTATCGCACCGAGCTCACCCGAAAGCCTGTACATCAAAGACCAAAGCCTTAGCCTTACGTGGCGTTTTTCCTACTGAAACATGAGGAGCATCATGAAGCGAGCACTGATCCTGCTGACCATCATCCTCACTGCGTCCACGCTTTTTGCCCAGGTCGCCGATCAGACTACGGCAGCCCCACAGGCGCCGCAGACCGGCGGCGATCAGAGCGCCCCATCGGCGACGGGGGAGGGCGCTGCGCAGGGATCGGGTCCGCAGCAGGCATCGACCCAGGAATGGTTCTGGGGCAAGCCCATCGCGGGCGTGCAATGGGACGGCGTCACCCATGCGGACAAACGCGAGCTCGATGCCGTCACACGCAACTACGTCGGGAAGCCCTTCACCCAGGATCTCTGGATGGAACTCCAGGCCAGGCTCTATGAACTCGATTGGTTCGACAAGATCGATCCCACGGCGATCCCCTCGGACTCGGCCAAGAGCAAGGTCATCATCAAGTTCGTCGTGGTCGAGAAGCCCTACGTGGATATCGTGCGCGTGGTGGGCAATTCCGGCCTGAGGACCAACGAGATACTGGATGTCCTGAGTATCAAATCGGGGGACATCTACAACTCCTCCAAGGCCCATGTGGATGAGCTCGCCGTCCGCAGGCTCTACCTCGAGCGCGGATATCCGGACGCGACCGTCAGCTCCTCCACGCGGCCGGGAGCCTCCCCCAATACGGTCATCCTGAGTTTCAGTGTCGTGGAGGGATCGCAGGTTGCGGTGAAGGAGATTCGCTTCACGGGCAACAGCGCGGTCTCTTCGTCCACGCTCAAGGGACAGATGAGCCTGAAGGAGGCCGGATTCCTCCAGAGCGGCGCTTTCCAGGAATCCAAACTTGAAGACGACAAGGGGAAGATAGTCGACTACTACCATGGAAGGGGGTATGTCGATGCAGCTGTATCGGACGTCATCCGCTCCTACGAAAAGGATCCCAAGTCCGGCCGGAGCTGGCTGATCCTTACCCTCGTGATAAAAGAGGGAAGGCAGTGGACCTTCGGCGGGATCAGCTTCGAGGGCAACAGGATATTCTCGACCGAGAAGCTGAACTCCCTCATCTCCCAGAAAAAGGGAACGACGATCAACTATCGGAAGTTCCTCCTGGACAAGCAGAAGATCGACGACCTCTACTACGAGTCGGGGTATATCTTCAATTCGATCGACCTTCAGGAAAAGCGGGACGAGACTGCCGGTACGATTTCTTACGTGGTCAAGATCGTCGAGCGCGATCGCGCGCACATCGAGAACATCACCATCAAGGGCAACAAGAAAACCAAGGACTTCGTCATCTATCGGGAGCTCCCGCTCGAAGTCGGCGACATTTTCTCCAAGGCCAAGGTCATCGAGGGACTCCGCAATCTCTACAACCTGCAGTACTTCTCCGCAGTCGAGCCGCAGATGTTCCCCGGCAGCGCCGATAGTCTCATGAATCTGGAAATCTCGGTCGAGGAGCAGAGCACCGCCGACATCCAATTCGGCATCACGCTGAGCGGACTCGGCGACCCCAACACCTTCCCGATCTCGGGCCTCCTCAAATGGGACGACCGCAACTTCCTCGGGAACGGCCAGAACCTGAGCGTCGAGCTCAACGCCTCGCCGGACACGCAGACACTCACCTTCGGCTTCAACGACAACTGGCTCTTCGGCAAACGCATAGCCGGCGGCGTCGATCTCTCCTTTGCCCACAAGACATTGAAAACCGCGCAGGACACGGCGCTGGGCGGGGAGTTCTATGACGGCGTGCCCGATCCCTATACCGCGCCCGGGCAGTGGGACGGCTCCATCTCCTCCATACCCGCCGCATACCTCATGCCCTATGAGACCTGGAGCTTCACGCTCGGCTTCTCCTCGGGCTACTCCTTCAGCACGCCGGTGGGCAATCTGGGCTTTGGCGGGGGCATCTCGACCGGTCTGAGTGACACGGTCTACGACTCGACGAAATACCGTCCGGCCCTCGCCTCGATACGCGACGCCCTCAATACCTGGCGACTCGGCAACAAGCTCATCGCGAGAAGTTACCTCAACGACCTCGACTTCTGGTACAACCCGGGCAAGGGATTCTATCTGGCCGAGCGGCTCACCTGGGCGGGTATCCTGGCTTCCGAGTACCAGCAGTACCTGAAGTCCGACTCCAAGTTCGAAGCCTACGCTACCCTCTTCAATATCCCCGTGTTCTCGGGCTGGAACTTCAAATGGGTGGTCGGGGTCCATTCCGGATTCCAGGCCCTCATGAAGAAGCCCGGCGCACCCTTCGAAGTGGTGGACGACTGGCTCAGCCTGGACGGCACCTTCAACGTCAGGGGCTGGCACAGCCTCTACGGCATGGAGGGCGTCTCGCTCTGGGAAAACTGGCTCGAGCTCCGCATGCCGATCTTCGAGCAGTTCCT
>DATJQN010000373.1:0-4567 GCA_035505775.1 Rectinemataceae bacterium
CCGGATGAAAAAAACAATGTGAGGAGGGCATGCGAAATGAACATCTATGATGACATCACCAAGACCATCGGGCGGACCCCCCTGGTCAGGCTGAACCGGGTAACCGAAGGCATCAAGGCACAGGTCGTCGTCAAGCTGGAATCCTTCAACCCCCTGTCCAGCGTCAAGGACCGCATTGGTGTGGCCATGATCGACGATGCAGAAAAGCGCGGTGTCTTGAAGAAGGACTCCGTGATCATCGAGCCCACGAGCGGCAACACGGGGATTGCGCTTGCCTTCGTGGCTGCGGCAAGAAGGTACAGGCTGATCCTCACCATGCCGGACACCATGAGCATGGAACGCAGGCAGCTTCTGCAGATATTCGGGGCCGAGCTGGTGCTCACGCCCGGCGCGGAGGGGATGAAAGGGGCCGTGAGGAAGGCCGAGGAGCTGGCGGCATCGACGCCGAATTCCTTCCTGCCCCAGCAGTTCAACAACCCGGCCAACCCGGAGATTCACAGAAAGACGACGGCCGAGGAAATCTGGAACGACACGGACGGGAAGATCGATATCCTGGTGGCCGGTGTCGGCACTGGCGGGACCATCACGGGAGTGGCCGAGGTAATCAAGAAAAGGAAGCCCGCCTTCAAGGCCATTGCCGTCGAGCCCGAGGCGTCGCCTGTCCTCTCCGGCGGGCAGCCCGGTCCCCACAAGATCCAGGGGATCGGAGCCGGTTTCATCCCGCAGGTGCTCGACAGGGAGATCATCGACGAGATCGTGAAAGTATCCAATGACAATGCCGGGATCATGGCGCGGCGCTTGGCCAGAGAGGAGGGAATCCTCGTCGGGATTTCCTGCGGGGCCGCCCTCTGGGCCGCCCTCGAGGTCGCAAAACGAAAGGAAAATGAAGGAAAGCTGATCGTCGTGGTCCTGCCCGACACAGGGGAGAGGTACCTGTCGACGTGGCTTTTTAAAGAAGGTTGAGGATGCAGGTAACAGACAACAGGCAACAGGTAACAGGTAACAGGTAACAGGTAACAGGTAACAGGTAACAGGTAACAGGTAACAGGTAACAGGTTTCAGGCCTAACGGATCGGAAACGTATGAGTATATCGGAGGCAACACATCTGACTGCGGAGGACGGCGGCGTCGGCGTCGTCGAGACGCAGTACTACACGTTCGCGCACCCACCGAACGAGCTGAAACTCGAGTGCGGAAAATCCTTGGGCCCCGTGACGCTTGCCTACGAAACCTACGGCAGGCTCAACGCGGAGAAGTCGAACGCTATTCTCGTCGTCCACGCTCTGTCCGGAGATGCCCACGCGGCAGGAGTCCACAGGGGCGAGAACAACCCCGGGTGGTGGGACGACATGATCGGCCCGGGCAAGGCCTTCGACACGGAGCGCTACTTCGTTATCTGCTCGAACGTCATCGGGGGCTGCAAGGGCTCCACGGGACCTTCATCGATCAACCCGAAGACGGGCAAGCCCTATGCGCTGGATTTCCCCATGATCACCGTTGCCGACATGGTCAATGCCCAGCGGCACCTCATCGACCATCTCGACATCGAACGGCTCCTGTCCGTGTCCGGCGGCTCCATGGGAGGCATGCAGGTCCTGCAATGGGTGGCCTCCTACCCGGAGAGAGTCCGCTCGGCGATCCCCATCGCCACTGCCCTGAAACACTCGCCCCAGCAGATTGCCTTCAACGAGGTGGTCCGGCAGTCCATCATGGCAGATCCGGACTGGCGGCAGGGGAACTACTACGAGTTCGGCCAACCGGCCAAGGGGCTTGCCGTCGCCCGCATGATCGGGCACATCACCTTCATGAGCGACCAGTCCATGGAGGAGAAGTTCTCCCGGAGGTTGAAAAACGGGGACTACAGCTTCAAGTTCGGTGCCGACTTTGAGGTGGAGGGATACCTGCGCTATCGGGGCGAGAGCTTCGTCAAACGCTTCGACGCCAATTCCTATCTCTACATCACGAAGGCCGTCGATTACTTCGACCTCTCCAACGGAAAGCTGGTTTCGCGTGAGAAACCCATCGACACCCGCTTCCTCGTGATCTCCTTCAAATCGGACTGGCTCTACCCCTCCTATCAATCGCAGGAGATCGTCCGCCAGTTGAAAGCGGGGCTGATCGAAGCGACGAGCTGCGAGATTGCGTCCACCTATGGTCATGACGCCTTCCTCGTGGAGATTGAAGAGCAGACCCATTTGATCAGGCACTTCCTGGAAAAGACCTATTATGGAAACGGCACGCTGGAATTTGGAATCTAAAGACGCCCGTCTGGATCATCGGATCATCTTCGACCTTGTCGAGCCCGGCTCGAAGGTCCTTGACCTCGGCTGCGGCTACGGGGATCTGATGTATATCCTCACCCGGGAGAAGAATGTCCGGGCGCAGGGGATCGAGGTCGACGACGCGGCCGTCTACGAGTGCGTGAGGAAGGGGCTCAGCGTCTTTCACAGCGATATCGAGACGGGCCTTACCGAATACCCGGACCGCTCTTTTGATTACATCATTTTGAACCAGAGCATGCAGGAGGTGAGGAAGGCCGATTTCATCATCGAGGAGTCCCTTCGGGTGGCGGGAAAAGTCGTAGTCGGATTTCCCAACTTCGCCTACATCCAGTCGAGGGTCATGCTTTTTTGCAAGGGGCGATCGCCGATCACTCCCTCGCTTCCCTACCGATGGTACGATACCCCCAACGTCCGCTTCCTGAGCATCAGCGACTTTACGGATTTCTGCCGGGAGAAGCAGCTCCGGGTTCTCGAGGCACGCTATCTGGATGACAAGACTGAGGTTCGCTGGCTGCCCAACCTGAGAGCCCTGAACGCGATCTTCATGGTAGCAAGGGAGCGTGAGACGTCAGCAGCGCCTGTGGAGAATTCATCGGGAGGTGCTTCATGAGGATCGAAACGGAACTGGCGCAGGCGGGATCCCGATGGGACGAGCGCACAGGCGCCGTCTCCATGCCCGTCTACCAGGCGGCGACGTTCCGTCACCCCGGACTCGGGCAGAGCACGGGTTTCGATTATTCGCGAACGTCAAACCCGACCCGGCTGGTCCTGGAGGAGACGATGGCGCGCCTTGACGGGGGGCACAGGGCTTTTGCCTTCGCCTCGGGACTGGCGGCCATCGACTGCGTGATGCGTCTTTTCAAGCGGGGTGACTGCGTCGTTGCCACGGAGGATCTCTATGGGGGCTCCTTCCGGCTCTTCGAGAAGGTGTACCAGGATCACGGCATCGAGATCGTGTATGTGGACACGTCGAGGGCCGATAGGGCCCTCGCAGTCCTCGACAGCACGGTCCGGGGCATTTTCCTCGAGGTCCCCACCAATCCGCTCCTGAAGATCGCCGATGTGAAGGCCATCGCCGGAGAGGCGAAAAAGAGGGGAATCCTCACGATCGTGGACAACACTTTTCTGACGCCCTGTCTGATGAAGCCATTGAAGCTGGGTGCCGATCTGGCCATTTACAGCGCGACGAAATATCTCGGCGGGCACAACGACGTACTCGGGGGCATTGTCGTGTCGGGCGCCCCTGAGCTTTCCGAGAAGATCGCCTTCCTCCAGAATGCCGTCGGTGCCGTCCTGGGGCCGCAGGATTCGTGGCTTCTGCTCAGAGGATTAAAGACGCTCTCCGTTCGCATGGAGCGCCAGCAGAAAAACGCCGCCGTTCTCGCCGGATGGTTGAGTGGGCACCCCCGGGTGCGGAAGGTACATTATCCGGGTCTGCTCTGGCACAGGGGGCGTCTTTGTCTGCGCAGACAGGCAAGCGGCTTCGGCGCCATGATCTCCATCGAGGTGGCAGACCCGTCGATGGTTCCCGGAATCCTTGCGGGGGTCCGTGTTTTTCTGTTCGCAGAGAGTCTGGGCGGTGTAGAATCGCTCATTACTTTTCCCGCCGTGCAGACCCATGCCGATATGGCACCGGAGATCCGCAAGAGGCTCGGGATCCATGACCGTCTGCTGCGTTTGTCCGCGGGGATCGAGAACGTGGAGGACCTCATCGAGGATCTGGATGCCGCGCTGTCACAGTGAGACGGAGGGAACCCAATGAAATACCTGACAAAGATCATTCACGGCGGCGTCGATCGGGACCCTTACACGGGCGCATCGAGCATCCCGATCTACCAGGTCTCTACGTTTGCTCAGAAGGACCCGGAAACCTTCGGCGAGTATGAGTATGCGCGGGGCGACAACCCCACGAGGGCGGCCCTGGAGCAGAACATCGCGATCCTGGAAGGGGGAGCCCGGGGGCTGGCCTTCGCCTCCGGCATGGCTGCAATCTCCTCCGTGCTGCTGCTTTTCAAGCCCGGGGATCATCTTGTGGTGGGCGAGGACATCTACGGCGGGACCTACCGGATCCTCACGACCCTCTTTCAGCGCTGGGGACTCGAGTCCACCTTCGTCGATTCCACGGATCCCAACGCCCTCCGGGACGCAATACGTCCGGAGACGAAGGCAATCCTTGTGGAGACGCCCTCGAACCCGACGCTGAAGATCACCGACTTATCTGCCGTCGCGGCGATTGCGCGTGAAAAGGGCATTCTGGCGATCACAGATAACACCTTCATGACACC
>DATJQN010000374.1:0-8200 GCA_035505775.1 Rectinemataceae bacterium
CCCGTCGTCTCTCAGCAGCCACTCGGGATGCTCGAGGTGGACGAGCGAGTTCGGGGCAACGACAAGCGGCGCTATCCAGATACCCGGTATCATGCCCTTTTCCTCGATTGCGCGGGCCAGCGCGGCCATACCGCCGGGGAAGCGGTGGGGAGCCGCAGTCCAGTCGCCGACCGCCCGCTCCCAGCCGTCATCGATCTGGAAAACCGGATGTCGGCCCCGCTCCAGATAGAGCAGGTTGATAAGGTTGTCGGTTGTGTCGATCGCCTCGAGCTCCGAGTTCATCTGGGCTTCATCGATGTCCAGGTAGCGGTCATACCAGGTCTCATAGCCCCCCGGAACCGACGATGCCTCAGTCATGAAGGCCGAGAGCGCTTCCAACCGGCGATGGCCGGAGAAGAGTTCCGAAAGCCTACGCTTGAAGGCGAAGTAGCCCTCCACATAAAAGAGAGCTACACGCGCGACGAGCTGGCCGCGAGTCCAGCGTGCATGCGGCGCCTCGACTTCCAGAGAAACCGCCTCCCCCAGCCGGCCGATGCGAAAAGCGAGGGGCGGCGTCAGGGCATCGGGGCTCCCGCAGGATACGAGGCCGAGATAGCTCTGACCGCTGCGGAAATAGGTGAAGAAGTGCGAGAGAATTTCGCCGCGCCCGGGCAGGGGCCCCGGTCTGTCGGTGTAGGTGTTCAGCACGTTCAGCAGCGCCGCTCGGCTGGGACGCTCCCCCGCCTCCAGCTCCCCTGAGAAGGACCAGGACTGCCACCCATTGCAGAACCGGATGCCGAGCTGGAGCGCAGGCTTCAGCGCTGCAGGCGCGGCTGCCAGTTCGACAAGGCTGTCGAAGTCGATCTCGCCCAGCTCCGGGAAGCTGTCCTCCGCCACCAGGTCGGCCGCGGCCGAGAATTCGAGCACCGAGCCCCATTCCGTTCTTTCCACGACCAGACGAAGGCTGGGACTGACCTTCATTCGTCCTCCCGGATCGAGCGGTATTCAGGATCGCGTGCCCAGTGTACTATCCCGCCACGGGGTCGTAAACAGGCCAGGGAGACAGTGAATTGATCCGGCTTTACGCTTTTCTTGGCAACCATGGGCGGGAGTATCGCGGCAACCGGCACAACGTCGCGTGGCAGTTTCTCGAGAGCCTCCCTTTCTACGACGAGCTGCGCTGGGAACGCAAGTTCAAGGGCCGTTTTGCACCGCTGGAGAGCGGTCCGGAGCGCTGTTGGATCCTGACCCCGGAGACCTACATGAACCTCTCCGGCGATTCCGTGGCCGAGCTGATGCGTTTCCACCATCTCTCGCCGGAGGAGCTGCTCGTCATCCACGACGAGCTCGAGCTGCCCTTCGGCTATTTCGGCTTCAAGCTGGGCGGCGGGCTCGGCGGTCACAACGGACTCAGATCCATGGAGGCCCGCCTGGGGACACGGGACTTCGCCCGACTCCGCTTCGGGATCGGCAGACCCGAGCATCCCGACGTGGCCGGCTATGTGCTCTCCGATTTTTCGCTCGAGCAGCGCGAACTCCTGAGTTCGACGGTCTTTCCCCGAGCGGCCACCGGACTGCAGCTCTGCATGGCTGAAGGCTTCCCCGCGGCGCTGGCTGCCTACCCCAAACTGAACGCCCTGAGCTAGCATAGCCAGCCCGCCTGGCTTCGGTGACCCGGCCGGGCGCGGTCGCCACGGTTACCAGATCAGATCGCGGAGCCGCTTGTCGTTATGCTTCCAGTCGGGATCAACGCGCACCGAGAGTTTCAGCCGTATGGGATAGTCGAAGATCGTCGCGAGATCGGCCTCGGCCTCCTCCCTGATGCGCTTGATCATCATGCCGCCCTTGCCGATCACAATGCCTTTCTGCGATTCCCGCTCGACGACCAGATCGTAGTGCGCCGAGAGGCTGCCGTCGGGAGCCCGTTCGGAATCCTCGTACGAGACGTAGACGGCGTGCGGGAGCTCTTCCCTCGTGTGCAGCATGATCTTCTCGCGGATGATCTCGGCGATCCGGAACGCGGGATCCTGATCGGTGTAGTACTCGTCCGGGTACCAGGGCGGGCCCTCGGGGGCGCGGCGAAACAGCTCCGCGAGCAGCAGCTCGAGCCCGGAGCCCGCAAGTGCGGAGAGCTCGATGGGGGTGATAGTCGGGAAATGGGCTGCCAGGAAGTCCCGCGCCGCAGCGACATCGGAAGAGCTGTGGTCGGTCTTCGTTATCGCCGTCACAAGCCGGACGGAGTGCGGCGTGAGCGCGCCGGCCAGCGCCTCCTCCTCCTCGCCCGGGGGGCGCGTGCTGTCCACGAGATAGAGCACGATGTCTGCGTCTCCATAGGCATCCGTGCTTACGTCGCGCAGCCGCTTGTTGAGCCGCTTGTCCGAGAGGTGGTAGCCCGGGGTGTCCAGGATAACCAGCTGCCCTTCCGCCTTGGTGATGATCCCGCGGACGGCGTTTCGCGTCGTCTGCGGAACCGGAGAGACGATCGAGACCTTCTGTTCACAGAGCGCGTTGAGCAGCGTCGATTTCCCCGCTGAAGGCCGGCCGGCGAGAGCCACGAAGGCGGACTTGGGCATCATCCCTCCTTACTTGAAATAGAGTTCCGGCGGTTTCTGTCCCGTCCAGATGGCGAACTGGGCCGCTGCCTGATAGCGCAACATGGACCAGCCGTTCATGCAGCGGCAGCCCGCCGCGGCGGCCCGCTTCAATAGGGCTGTCTGCTCCGGACGATAGATGAGGTCGCAGACCGCCTCCCGCCCTTCGAAATCATACCACTCCAGGGGATCGCCCTGACTGCCGCCCTCCATGCCCACCGAACTCGCCTGCACGATGAGATCCGCATGGTCGGCGATGAGGTCCGCGGCGCGTTCGTCACATCCTGACCACGCAAAGCCGTAGCGTCGCGCTATCTCCTTGGCATGGGAGGGGGTCCTGTTGAGGACGAGTCCCGCGACTCCCAGTCGTGCCAGGACGTAGGCCACTGCCTTCGATGCGCCGCCGGCGCCAACTATGGTCGCCCGGAGCCCGTGCAGGTCCTGCCTGCCGAGGAACTCGAGGAGGCTGCGCTCGAAACCCTGGGCATCGGTGTTGTAGCCGGCCCAGCCTCCTTCCCGGCGTCTGACGATGGTGTTGCAGGCCCCGATATCCTCCACCTCGGGCGAACGGAAGTCGAGGTGGCGGAGGATATCCTCTTTGAGCGGAACGGTCACCGCGGCGCCCCTGATATGGAGGGCGTCCGCACAGGCCATGAATTCGTCTATGGTCTCCGCAGGCATGGGCAGATAGACCGAATCGATGCCCGCGGCGCCGAAGGCGCCATTGTGCAGTACGGGGGAGCTCGAGTGGGCGACCATTCTGCCGCCGGCAAGTCCATAGACTGATGTATCTGAGCCGATCTGCCGGAAGCGGAAGACGTCCAACATCGTGCGGGGATCCAGATGGCCGGGAGCCGCAACCGGCATGCCCGCGGCGAGGGGACTCGCGTACGCGATGGTCGATCCCAGCCGGGCGGCCAGGATGCGGCTCGGCACCCCGAAATCCCCCATGCCGATCAGCACGCGGTCGCCTCCGCCGAGACCTTCGGCCCAGGTGAAAAACTGCGCAAGCTCACCCGCCCCCCGCGGCATGACGGCCAGTTTCGGGATCTCCTCGGGGTTCTCGGACACACTCTTCCAAATCTCGCCGACGTTTTCGGGGAAGCCGTCAATGCAATGGCAGGATCTGATGATGCGGGTGCCGAAGATCCTGCAGGCCTCCTCGACGGCGGGCACGTGAAAGTCGTCCTCAAGGTCCACATAGGCGAAATTCGCCCTTCGATCGGAGCGGGCATAGGCGAGGGCCTTGGCTATGAGCACGAGCCTCACGCCTTCCCCGTCGGAGAAGCCTCCTCCGTCGACCCGTCGTCTCACCGTGAGAATGCAGGGTATGCCCGCGCTGGCCGGGAAGTCCCTGACATGGAACATCTCCTCGGGATTCAGGAGATCGGCACGAAGCTCGGCAATATCCGCGAGCCCGCGATATCGCTCCAGAGCGGCCCGATTCTCGGCTATCGTCCGTCCCGTGAGCGCTAGACAGAGCAGGGGCATGAATCCTCCTCGCGCGTGTTCAGCAAAGACGGCCGCCAGAACCGCCGCCCGGGCCCCGGATCCATGTGGAGCAGGGTACCGACCCCCTAAAAGTCCGCCCGGAAGAGATAGGCGTCGACCAGGACATCGGCGGAAAAGATGAGCTTCAACTTGACCGGGTAACCACGAAAGGGCATCCGATAGACCAGCGAGTCCCCGAGACGCTCGTAGGGCTGTCCCAGGGTGGAAAGCACCTTGTCGGAGCGGTCACCCAGGAAGAGACCGTATATCGACCCGACGTAGGGCTTGCTGAGGCGCAGCTGCCATGCCCTGTCCCCGAACAGGAAGAAGGTGAAGCCCGGCCCATAGTCGAAGGCGACGTCGTCCTGCCAGGCTTCCGAGCCACGAACTGCATAGACCGTCGCAGGCGGACCAAAGCGCCCGAGCAGCTCTCCAAGCGTCGCGCCGAGCAGGGCCGCCGGATCGTCGTCGAGCACGGGCGAACGCGGCGAGCCCGCGGCCGCCGGTTGGGGCGCCGCCGGCGCTGTCTCCGCCGTGGCGGAAGCCGCCGTCGGAGACGAGCTCCGGGATGAGGCGCCGGGCGCCGCCGAAGATGAAGACTGACTCGGGGAAGGGCCTGGACTGGCGTTCGGGGCCGGGATCGTTCCCGAGTCGGCCGGCAGGAGGACCGGCACCACGAGCAGGAAAGCCAAGACCGCGACAATACCAGGCCCGCGCATATGGTTCAGAATCTATATGATGGAGCCTTCCCTGTCCATCTCAGCCCCTGCGTCCCCGACTTGCGAGTTCTGCGGCTTTCAATCAGAATAAATGCGACAAAAGGGACACAAGGAGAAGTTCGTGCCCAAAGACCAGAATGCACCTCGCCTTCCCAATGAGGCCCTCGATTCCTTTCTCGACGGTATTCTCGCCGAGCTCAAGGATCCCGCCGATCCCACGGCCCTCGACGAGGTGCGCAGCGCCTTCCGCAGGCGCATCCCTTTCCAGCTGCGCTCCTATGCGGCGTCCATTCTCATCCTCAGGGCCGCAGGCATCCCACGAACAGCGAGCAAGCCTGCCACCAAAGACGCATCACCCGCACCGCGAGCGGGACTTGTCGGGCAGCGGGGCTCCAGACAGAAGAAAGATCGCCCGGAGGCGTCCCCGCCCCGGGCACAGCAGCAACAGCGGATCGCATCGGAGACGCAGCGCGGAGATGCGACTTCCCGGCCGAAGTTCAGGGGGGAGGGGACGACCATCTTCTTCTCGATGGGCAAGCGCCAGCGGCTCCCTCCGAGGGCTCTGATCGACCTCCTCGTCGACGTTGCCGGCGTGCGGCTCGAAGATATCGGCGAGGTGCGGGTCTTCGACAACTATTCCTTCGCCGATCTCAATCCCGAAACCGCCCAGCGCGTGGTGACCGATCTGAACGGCATCGAACTTCGGGGACGGAAGCTCTCGGTCAATCTTGCCAAGAAGCGCGAGGATGCGGTGGACTGATCGGGCCTACGGGGTGACCCTCCAGGCCAGGAAGGCCGCTACATAATTGAGCAGCACCGCGGATCCGCAGCAGCCCAGGGCGAGGAGCATCAATACATCCGCCTTAAGCTGTTCACGTCCAACGGCTTTCCTCTCGGACTCGGAGAAAGTTTCCAATCCGTCTCCGTCGAGCCGGAGCAGGTCGCGGCGCGTGCGATGGCGAAGCGCCCGTCTCCAGAATACCCTGTAGAGCAGAAACAATCCCAGGCCGGGCGGCAGCACCGGCAGGATGGGGATGATCGCCGCAAGGAAGCTGAGGGCCCGCACGGTGGAAAAGGTGCTGTGACCGCCGAGCACGAGCAGGAGTCCGCTGGAGATCGTCATTCCGGCGGCAAGCGACAGCGGGCCTATCGCCGTCCAATACTCGTTGAGCCTCCGCCCGCCGATGATCAGCCTGCGAACGAGATCGTCGGGCTCTCCGTCAAAGGTGACCGCGATGAGCCGCTCCTCGGGAAGATCCACGAAGGTCGGCTTTCCGTTCTCGATGCGCAGCCGCCCCCCCACCATGATGCGGGTTCCTGCTGCCAGGGATGAAATGGATCTCCAGGCGACCCTGCGCACGGATCCCGGCTCGGCCGCCCCGGGGGAGAGCACATGCAGCGGCGCGGATGAGAGATCCACGAGCGCCGAGCTTTGCTCCCCCTGCACCCAAATGCGCTTCTCCCCTTCCATTGCCTCGATTCTTCCGAGCAGACGGAATGAGCCGCCCGCGGGAGATGCTTCGTTCCCGGCGGCGCCGGTCGTATCCCGATAGGATAGCGGGGGCAGTCTCCCGACCTCGGCCACCCGCTTGCGAAATCTGCGCCACCTATGGGCCACCGAGACGGCTCCGGAGAGGGGGATCACGAGATAGAAGAGCACTGCGACGGCAAGCGTCGCATAGAGCGGGATCAGCACAGCTTGTCTCGCCTCTCTGCGCCGGGATACAGTGACAGTACCATGGTCGAGCGCCTGAGTGTAGGGCCGATAGGCGAGAACAGCTATGTGCTTCCCCAGCGGGAGGGCTGTGTCGTGGTGGATCCGGGAGATGAGGCTTCGAGGATTCTCTCCTTCATCCGCTCCCGCGGCTATGGCCCGCTGTGTATCGTCGCGACGCATGGACATCTCGACCACACCGCCGCGATTCCCGAGCTTCTCGCTGCCTGGTCCGCCGAAGGGCTCACCGTCCCGGTAATGGTTCATCGCGCAGATGTCGGCTACTTCGGCGAAGGCGCTGAAGCGACGAACCGGGAGCTCTTCACCGCCATCCGCGCGCTGGGGTACTTCAGATCGTACTGGCGCCCCATACCGGATGCCGACCGTCTTCTGGATGACGGCGACCTGATCCCCGGCACGGCGATCCGGGTGATTCATACGCCGGGCCATACCAGGGGCTCCATATGCCTGTACGACGAATCGGAGGGATGGCTCATCTCCGGCGACACGCTGTTCAGGGACGGCGTGGGACGGACGGATGGCCCCGATTCGGACGCAGGTGACCTGGAGCTGAGCCTTGGGCGGCTCTTCGACCTGCCGGCCTCCACGCACGTCTTCCCCGGCCACGGCGAGCCCACGACCATCGCCCGGGAACGCGAAATAGGATAGACCCGCGGTCGATCGATTGTCACGTTTCGCCGATTTCACTAGGCTGGTGATCAATGAGCCCCGCACGATCCGCCGCTGAGACCGGCGCCCCAGCCCGACGGCTGCTCCTCGCCGCCGCAGCCCTGAGCATTGCGACCACGGCGCTTGCGCTCGGTTCCTGCGCGCGCAAGAGCCCGGTAGAACATACGCGCACCGATTTCGTCCTCGGGACGGTCTGCACGATCCGTCTCGCCGAAGGAGGCTCCGAGTCCCTCCTCGATTCCGGCTTCGCTCTGCTCCGACACATCGAAGATGAGCTCTCGGTCAACAAGCCCGGAAGTCAGATCGACGCGGTCAACGCTGCGGCGGGGAAGCATCCGGTCGCCGTGGGAGCGGACGCCCTCGCGATCATCCAGAGAGATCTCCACTACTCCCAGATCACCGACGGGGCCTTCGATGCCTCCGTCGGCCCCCTTGTCAAACTCTGGGGAATCGGGACCGACCATGCGAGACTCCCCTCCGTGTCGGAGATCAAGCAGGCGCGAAGCCTCGTCGGCTGGAAGGACGTCGTCGTGGACGCGGCGGCGGGAACCATCTTCCTGAGACGCCCCGGCATGGCGCTCGACCTGGGATCGGGTACCAAGGGTTACGCCACCGATCAGCTCGTGACACTGTTTGCGGGAGCCGGGGTCAGGAGCGCCGTCATCGATCTGGGCGGGAACATCTTTGTCATGGGCTCGCGACCGGACGGTAAACCCTGGCGGGTCGGGCTGCAGAATCCCGACAATTCGGAACGCGGCAGCTATATAGGAATCGCCAGTCTCGTCAATCGCACCATGGTCACCTCGGGCGTCTACGAGCGATTCTTCATCCAGGACGGCAAGCGTTATCACCACATCCTCGACCCCTTCACCGGCTACCCCGTGGACAACGGCCTCACTTCGGTGACGGTCATCGCGGACAAGTCCTTCGACGCGGACGGATTCACCACCGCCCTCTTCGCCGTGGGACGAGAGCGCGGCATGGGCCTGGCCAAGGAGGCTGGGGTCGACGTGATC